>JAPLKJ010000268.1 GCA_026388125.1 Elusimicrobiota bacterium | reverse complement strand
CGCCCGGACGGGCCGCCTGGCCGCGGGCGCGTTCGCTAAACTTGACGCTTTGATAACCGCGCTGCGCCTGCACCCGCCGCCGGCCATACGCTGGAATTTCGGGAAGTTCAGGGCGCTGGTGTCCAAAGATAAAAAAGCGCGCGGCGCGGAGAACCGCTTCATCCTTATAACCGCCCCCGGCCGCCTGGCCGCCGCCGAGAACATAAAGCCTGCCGTACTTGAACAGGCCTTTCACGGAGCTCTCAAATGAACATTCTCGTCATACACGGCCCCAACCTGCACCTGCTGGGAAAACGGGAACCGGAACTTTACGGCCGCACTACCCTTAAACAGCTGGACGCCATGCTGAAAGCCCGCGCCAAAGCGCTGGGCGCAGGCCTGCGCTGTTTCCAGAGCAATTGCGAGGGCCGGATAATCGACCTGCTTACCGCCAACGCCGGCTGGGCGCAGGCGCTGGTGATAAACCCGGCCGCCTATACGCATTATAGCTACGCCATCCGCGACGCCATAAAAGCGCTGGGCCTGCCGGCGGTGGAAGTGCACCTCACGGATATTGCGAAGCGCGAACCTTTCCGGAAAATTTCTGTGATCAAGCCGGTCTGCGCCACCCAATTCAAAGGCGAAGGCCCGGCATCATATTTAAAAGCCCTGGAATACTGCGTAAAGCGGTTAAAACCAGGAGCAGTTAAATAGCGCCGATATCCCAAACTCCTTTCCCTAACGAATACCCCGCCTATTTCAACTCTCCTGGAATAACTCCGGCTTTTTAATAAACGAAGAATGTGTATATTAAGGAGCAGGAGATGAAGGTATCGACCCGCGCCCGGCAGACTATTACCCCCTCTGTCGAAACACCCGCAACGGCCGGGCGCGGTGGCTTTTTTAAAATTTCTTAAAAAAGCGCCGACTTTTGTATTATAACGGTAAGGGGAAACTTTCCGCGAATTTTTCAGGCAGCGGAAAGGGCAAAACACAGGAAGCGCTTGCGATAATCGCTCTTATGTTACTACAGATACAGTGGGAAATAAGTTATGGGAACCATATTTTCTAAAACTCTTACAAAATTCCGAAAGGAAGCCGGATCCCCGACCGCTTACCGGTTCTACCACGACAATGGCGGCGGACCGGTGCTGAAGATGACGTACGGCAAATACCTGCGTATGGAACAGGGCGGGATACTGCCGGTTCCCGAACGGCTTCAAAAACTTATTGTGGCCCTTCGGCTGGATTTCGGGGGTCCGCAGGCCTACGAACTCATCACTTCCTGGCTTAAGACCAAGGCAGGCGAAGACGCGTATACGCATATCCTGGCCCCGGCCCTGTCGTCCCGGCAGGGAACGCCGGTCCTTGTCCCTGCGTCCCCCTGTCCGGACGGAACACACAGCCTTACCGCGGAACAGTTCCGCCTGATGCTGTCCAGTTTCGATACCTACAAGTGCGCCCTGGTCCTGAATAACGACACCGGGGCCTGGTCCGCGGCCGAACTTGCCGCCGCGCTGAAAATAAAGAAGCCGGCCGCGGAAAGATCGTTGAAGCTGCTCACAAAGGCCGGGCTGGCAAGAAAAGCCGGAAAAGGCCTTTACCGTTCGCTCCTTTCCGGCAAGACCCTGGAGTATCCCCAGTTGCCCGTCGGCCACCCGGTGAAGGAAAAGTTGGACGGATACGTGGGGAAACTGGAAACTTCCGGAAGTCTCTTATATCAGCGCGACGGCGTGATACGCGCGGACGCGGCGAAACTGCGCGGTTTTTTTCCGTTCCTGGAGGCCAACCTCTCGTCCGCGCGCGGTTGCGCCGTTACGGGCAAGACCGAAAGATCCGCTTTCTTTTCAGTGACGGGTAAAGTGTTAAGGTTATTGGACTTTTAGCGCGGCTTAGCGGGCTGCCGTCCGTAAATAAAGGGAAGAACCGATATATGGGAACGCCTTTTTCCGACATGCTAACGCGGCTGCGTGAGGAGGCCGGCTTCTCCACGGCCTACCGTTTCTATCACGACAACGGCGGGAGGGCCATGCTGGGCATGTCTTACCGCAACTATCTGCTGGTGGAACAGGGGAAGATCCTGCCGATAGCCGGCAGGCTGCAGAATTTCCTCGTGGCGTTGCGCCTGCGCTCAAAGACCGGCCTGGCCAACGAGCTCGCCGTCGCCTGGCTGAAAGCTTTGGGCGGCGGGGAATTCTTTCATGAGGTACTGGCGCCGTTCGTTTCCGCCGGGCCGGGGGCGGCCGAGGTTTCCCCGGTGCACAAAGCCCTGGAGCGCAGCCTGGCGGCGAATAAATATTATATGAATCCGGTCCAGATGCGCGCGATGCTGGCAAGTTTTGAGACCTATAAGTGCTCGCTGGTGCTAAATAACGACACAGGGCTCTGGTCCGCGGAGCAGTTGGCCGTTATGGTGAAGATAAAAAAATCGGCCGCGCGGAAAGCCCTTAAAGAGTTTGCCGGGGTTAAATTGCTGAAAGAAGTAAAAAAAGGTTTTTACAAGTCCCAGGTGGCCGGCAGGATGATGGAATATCCCGACTTGGGCGCCAATGCGCCCGAACTGCGCGGCGTACTGCGCGGCTACATGGAGAAGCTTGTCGCGGCCGGTTCCGTGGAATATGGCGGAAAGATCGTCGTGCGCGCGGATGCCGCGGTTTTAAGGGATTCTTTCCCGGTGATGGACACGAACCTCTCTTCCGCGCAGACTTTCGCCGTCTCGCAAAGAACCGCCCATTCCGCTCTCTTTTACGTGGTCGGCCGGGTGGTCCGTCTTTTCGATCTATAGTCAGCTATCGCGGTTCCCCCTTCAGCGCTCCCGCTCCGGGCGGGGTAGTTCCCTTCCACATCACTAAAAACGCCTTATACTATCGTGCGCCGCTATAAGCCGGACGGGCAAAAGCGGTAAGCATAAATACGCAGGCCCGCTGGGTCCGCTGCCTCATGTAAATATCGCCGCGGCCGGGTATCATATATCTATGGCCGGGCGACCCCGCTTAAGTGAATAAAGGGGGCGGTCGGCAAAAGCGTAAAGAAACACAATAACGAAGGGGAATAAAAATGAAAATAATAATACTGACGGCAATTGCGGTTGCGGTTAGCTCAAGTGCAGTTAAGGCGCTCGAACTTGGAAATATAAGCGCAAAGGATATCGTTAAAATGACCCAGGAAGCTCAAATCACTGTTCCTGAACCGGTGAGATCGATAACAACGAAAGCTGCCGTGCCTCCCGCGCCGCTGATCGAGAACGTCTCCAAGGTTTCGCTTAAACCAGCAACGGTCGCTGTTCTGGTCCAGGCCGAAATTATAACCATGATCGGCATCTTTGACCGGGTTGGCGTTAAGGCTAAATCGGAAAACGCCGACTGCTCCAGTGAACAAGTTGTCATTGAGAGCAGCGTCCGTAGTTTCAATCCGGCTAAATGGTCAATTAATTTTGACGGCGCCAAAGTGGCTCTGACCAGTGAAGAAATACCTTCCATGGTCGCCATGTTCGGCCGCCTGAATGTTCGCGCTATCCCACAAAACGGCATTGACCGGGTTTCCCAGGTTATAATCAAGAGCCGCGTGTGCAACCTTAGACCGGCTGTCTGGACCGCTACCTATTAGAAGTTCGGTAGTTGTGTAAAAGGTACCTGCTACCTTTTGAAGTGAGCGGGCCGGGCGCGTGCGCAAGCCGCGCCCGGGGCAGGAAAAAAACGAAGGGGAATAAAAATGAAAATAATAATAATGACGGCAATTGCGGTTGCGGTTAGCTCAAGTGCCGTTAATGCGCTCGAACTTGGAAATATAAGCGCAAAGGATATCGTTAAAATGACCCAGGAAGCGCAAATCGCTGTTCCTGAATCGGTGAGATCTATAACAACGAAAGCTGCCGTGCCTCCCGCGCCACCCCCGGCCGCAGTAACACCGGAAAAATCCGCGGGACAGCCGGCGCGGACACTTGAATGCGTAAGCTATTCAAAAGAGTACACCCTCCGTATCGTAATCAAATCCTTCTCCTCGGACGCCGTCTTCAGCGTGCTGACTTCTTCAGCGGAAGGCCCCTACGGACTCCCGATCATTAAAAACCTGCGCATGAAGCCTGATCAAACCGACGACTCCGACTGGGCAGGTTTTGAAGGCGTATCAGGATCGGAGGAAAAACTTCAGGTTATACAACTCCGGATACTTAAATCCAACCTTTCCGACAATTCAGTACGGATGAGCATGGCAGTTTCCAGGAAGGGGTCAGATATTCTTTTTGCAGACCACGAGCTAAACTGCAAATAGTAAATAACGTTTCTGCTTATCTTTCACAGCGCAATAAGGACCTGGAAAAAGCAGGGACTAAAGAACCTATCATAGATACAGAAAAACGATACGGTCTATGTTAAAGAAACAGGTAACAACCGCCGTCATAAATAAGATCGTGGTATATAGGAGACCGTATGAAAACTAAACTGATCGTCTTGTTCGCCGTGATGAGTTTTGCCGCAGCCGCCAGCGCCGAAACAGCTTTCGAAACACTTCGCAATGCCAAACCCGGGGCGCAAACTTTGCCCATCACCGAGGTTTCCGCTCAAGCTCGTGCGAATGCCGCACCCGCCAGTCTGCTCGACTCGGTGCTGACGGCAATGCACGACCAGCCTGGCACGGCCGAGAAGCTCGTGGAATGGCTGCGCGCGAGCAAGGGTGTAGTTGAGTCCCGCGACATCGGCGGGGAGGTCAGTATCCACACCTGGCTGGACGGCTTAGCCGAGGGTCGGAAGATCCCCGCAATTTATATCAGCCCGAAGGCCATGGAGCCCGTTTCCTACCGCTATCTTGGGATCCTTATCGCCAGAGAGTCCGGGGAACTGATGCTGGCTGACTTCCCGGAATCGGCCGAAAAGAGCTACATGATCGCAAGCCGCATGAGCGAAACCTTTTTCGAGCTTGGCGGCACCCGCATGACGATGTCCGACATCGACGGGCATTCCGACGCGAGGGTAGAGGAGAGTCTCCGGCTCTGGGTCGAGAACGCCCCTTTCGGAGGAGTGTCCGTGCTCAAGCAGCGCGGTTTTAAGACGCTTAAGGATCTGGAGGACGGTCTGTCCGCCGAATATGAAAGGCTCCTCCTGCATGAGCAGGCCATTGACCAGATGCTCTCGGTGCCCAACGACTCCAATGCGCCATTTCTGCAGGCGGAAATGGAGCAGACCAGGACCGAGGCCTCGGCGGCACTAACAAAGCTTGAGGCGGTGAAAGCCGCCCGGGCGCAGTTCGAGCAATTTTCAAAGGAAGAGACCGCCTGGATGTGGGAACATCAGGGTTCGCTGCAGTAAGCCGTGTGTCATAGTTTACGCAAGTATTGCAGGAAACATTAGGTAGTGGAGCAGGATGGTAATGCGGTGCATAAAACTAATGGAGGGAAATATGAATAAAATCCTCATGACGGTAGTAATGTTGGGAATGACCGGCGGCGCGTATGCCGCGGACTTCAGCGATCTGGCGGGTGTGAAAGCCGCCGATCTTAAAGCCATGGCGGCTGTTTCAAAAGGCTATGTCGGCGCGAACGCTGCTTCGGTAATTGTGCCCGGCAAGCCGGTTGAGTGGGTTTCCATTAAAGGCGGCAAGTTCACCATGGGAACCGACACCAACGAAGTAGGTTTTAAAGACGCCAAGCCGGTACATGAGGTCAGCATTAAAACCTTTGATATGTCCAAAACGGCGGTAACGGTGGAACAATACGCTGAATGCGTGAACAAAGGTGCTTGCACCGCGCCGGCCACCGGCGATTATTGCAACTGGGGCGTGGCGGGCAGGCAGCTTCACCCGGTCAACTGCGTGGACTGGGACCAGGCGCAGGCTTACGCCAAGTTCAAAGGCGCCAGGCTGCCCAGCGAGTCCGAGTTTGAATACGCGGCTACCAGCGGCGGCAGGCACCAGAAATATCCCTGGGGTAATGATGCCCCCACCAGCGAGCTGGCTGTAATGCGTACAAATAGCACTCTGCCGGTCTGCTCCAAGCCCAAGGGTAATACCGCGCAGGGTTTGTGCGACATGTCCGGCAACGTCTGGCAGTGGGTGCAGGACTTGTATCATAGTTCATACAAAGGTGTGCCTGCTGACGGCAGTGCGGTTGAAGGTGCGGGCTCCTACCGGGTGCTGCGTGGCGGCTCCTTCAGCTACGACGACGCCAGGCTCCTGCGGGCCGATTGCCGCTTCACCCTCGGTGCTGGCTACCGCATCGGCTACATCGGGTTCCGCCTTGCGAGGTCAGGGAAGCCGGTAGCCGACAGGTGATTCAATCGCAATTCCATCGGGATTAACAAGAGCTATGGGGTAGGTTCTATCCTTAATGATGACGGCACCGTAGACGCCCCCATAGATACTCCCACGTATAATCAACACATCTAGAATACCGGGGACAGTATATAGAATTGCCGGAGAGATAAATATACTCTCCCGATGGGAAGCTACAACTGCGGGACTACCGCGAAGCGGTTTCGTTCAAGTGCAGTTATCGACAGTTCCCCCCGATTTTTCCTCTTTCCCCTGGCGCGATTTCTTGAAAATTTCGGCTGAGCGCCGCTTGTTTTGTTTATAACATCAAAAACAGCTGTATATTCGTGGTTTTTCGCGCGGGTTTTCCTCCGGGCTGCGCTAGGAGGTCTGGGAGTGAGTGTTAGTCTTCGGGGGCGGGAGGATCTATTGCGTCGTATTGATCTACCCGCGGGTTGATCTGTATGAAGGGATTGACCCGCTCCCGGTAGACGATTACCCCCCCTCTTTCGAAACGCCCGGCAACAGCCGGGCGCGGGGGCTTTTTGAAAATTTTAAAAACCGGCGCCGGCTTTTTGTATTATAACGGTAAGGGGAAACTTTCCGCGATTTTTTCAGGCAGCGGAAAGGGCAAAATACAGGAAGCGCTTGCGATAATCCGCGTGCTGTTTCCTATAGCTCAATTGATAGATGACGGAGCGGCGGGGTGGTGGAACCTGCGGATAAGGAACCAATTATGGAAGGTAAAGTTTATGATACTTTGGGCGGTAAGATCTTGGATTTTCTGCTGGGTTTTTTTATTCTCGGGGGGGTATTTTCGTCCGTGCTTTCTTTATTCGCCCGCGGGGCCGGGCGTCCCGGCCTGATGACAGCCATGTTTGCGGCGGCGGGCACAGCGGCGCTGGCGCTCTCTATCTATTTATATAAAAAACGGAAATTTGTGGGGATAGGTTTTGGGTTAGCGGCTATCGGCGGTCCCTTCATCGTCTTCGTAACATACCTGTTGTTAGGGCTGAGCATGGGCAGCCATTAAAATTTGTTGTTTCACTTAACCGCGTTAAGACGGCTTATCGTCCCTTGTGAATTTAACAAACAGTTCCGGTGACATAAAACCTGTTATCAGAATTAAGCATGTCACCAGATCCCTGCCCCTACCGGTCAATGTCTATTTTTGCCAGGGAGTAAAGGGTGCCGTCAACGGCCTGATAATGGTCTATTATTTGCGCCATGGAGATCGTCCCGCTTTTAAAGGTCGTCGTTGAATGTGCCACCTTTTCACCGCCATCCTCAGTGTGAGCAGTTGTCCCGGTGCTTTCCATCGAAGTGCTGAAAACATTCTGGATATCAGCCCTGGCCCGGTTATCGGCTGTTTCACGCTTTAAATACTCATCGCTGATAGTTGAGGGAGCGCTTCCCACCCCGTAAAACGCACCCTTACCGCTGTTTTTAAAAGCGGCGCCGCCCTTAAGGACCCAGTCAGGGGCGGCCTTATTCCCGGAGGACAGCGCGCCGGCCTTTTTACCTTCTCCTTTTCCTTTATTCTGGTCCCGATGCCGTTCTTTCTTTCCGGCTGAGCTATCTTTACAGGCCTGTGAGAGTCCGGTGCGGCGGTCCTTCGGGCAGGCTTTATCACCGCCGCCGCTTTTTACTTCGGGGACAGCCGGAACCGCCGGGCTGACGCCGGACACTACGGGGGCAACCGGGACAGGCTGCGCCGCGGCGCAAACCGGCAGCAGGAGCGCAAAGCCAAGTATAAATGATCTTGAATTTTTCATTTCAGTTTATCCTTCTTTCCCGCCCGTCCGATATTTTCCCGGCGGAAGTTCAGTGCCGCAGCCATGTTTATAGAATACTTTTCCCGGGCCTTTAACCGCAATATGTAGTTATACGCGCGGCTATAGGTAATATCGGGAACGTGGCCCCCGTGATGCCGCGACTGTCTCTTTTAATACGCCGGCACACATAAAAAGCCCCGCGGTTCGCGCCGCGGGGCCTTTTTTATTTACACCTGACTTCGCTTATCTCAGCAGGTCGCCGCACGGGGTCATATTGCGCACGGCGCCCAGCGCGTAGTTCTTCGCGTCCTGCGTATTGTAGTTCAGGCCGCTGCCGCTGTAGGCGAAAGAATACTGGCGCGTATATTCGGCCTTCATGTTCTGCACGGTACCGGCGTCGCCGCAGTAGCCGCGCTCGTTCCAGGCCCTGGCGGCGGCCACCGAGTCGGGGGCGTTGTCGTTGAGGTAGCTGCCGGAGTAGAAGAACTGGTACACAGTGGTGTACATGTCCTTCCAGACGCGGACCTGCTGCACGTTCATGGTCTCGACGTAGCGCAGCGCGTACTCGCGGGCGTCCTGGGCGTTCAGGTTCATATAGGAACCGCTGTAGGAGTAGTTGTACAGCTCCGTATAGCGGACCGAATATTCCTGTATGGTGCCGCAGGCGTGGCTCTGGTTATAGCTCAGCGCCCAGTTGGTGGCGTCGCTGTCGTTATAGTTCAGACCGCTGCCGCTGTAGGCGAAGTTCTTGGCCGCCGAGAACTGCGAGTGGTCGAAGTCCTGACAGTAGCCGTAAAGGTTGCCGTTAGGCACGGGCTGCGGCGGATAGGGCTGGGGCGGGAACGGCTGAGGCGGCACCGGGGGCTGAGGGTGCCAGGGCCCGGGCTGCGGAGGCATAGGGGGCTGCGGATGCCAGGGGCCGGGCTGCGGAGGCATAGGAGGCTGGGGGTGCCAGGGACCGGGCTGCGGCCCGGGGCCGTCGTGATGTCCGGGACCGCCCGGATGTACCGGGGCCGGAGGATTCGGGTTGAACTGGCCGCCGCCGTGACCGCCGGGGCCGCCGTGACCGCCGGGGCCGCCAGGACCGCCGGGGCCGCCGTGACCACCAGGACCACCGGGGCCGCCGAACTTCGTGTCGTTGACCAGGCTCGTCAGGTCGCCGGGTTTGTCAAAAGAAACCACCTGGGCGGCCGCGAAACTCGCGTAGCAAACGAGCGCCATTACCGCGATAAAAGCGCTATTGTTTAATTTTTTCATGCTTCCCCTCCCGTAAAATTCACTGCTTAAGCATACGATATCAATTTTCCCGGGCTTTGCTTTAGAGGCGAAAGTCCCGCAGATTCCGGGGAAAGGGCCCAGAAGGAAATAAGCATTTAGGGAAACGTGGAATTTCAGCGGCCGCGCAGGGCGCCGGACCGATCGGCCCGGGCAGGAGCGCTGCCGGCGGGCAGGTCAGGCAGCTTTCCCGCAACGCCAAAGAAATTTATCTCCAGGCTCTCCGCCGCCAACCCGGGTGTTTCCCGCGTTGCGGAAAACGCGGCCGCGGCGGCGTGCGGCGGAGCCGGCGTTTCGTTCACGACCAGGCTGGAGAATTGTTCCCACGGCGTCAGCGGCCAGCCGAAACCGGTCTCATAACTGTCGTCGGTGGGGTTAAGGCCGGCGGCGGTCTCGTAAAGATATTCCGTATAACCCACGCAGTCGAATTCGACCGGGCCCTTTTGAGAAAAATGCGTTATATCGTATTTCAGGCCTTTTTCGCCCAGTTCCAGGGCCAGGCCGACTATCTGCCGCCGCTGAGCGGCGGTGGGCGCGGGGCTGGTGGTCAGGTTGCCGTAGTACGGATACTTGAACTGGTGGGTGAAATGCTTCCAGGCTTTTATATTGCGCACTCCGCCCGGGTTGAAAAAGTTCGGCACGCAGTCGCTGATCAGCACGTAGATCCGGCCGTTCTTTATTTCAACGCCAGCAAAAATGCCGGCGTGGCCCACGGGCGTATCCGGGCTCACCCATTCGGTGATATCTCCCGTCAGGCCGCCCGCGAAGAGGATGTCGCCGTCCGCTATGCCGGCGCTCCGGGAAGGCCGCAGGCCGGGTATGGAGGCGCTCTGCCCCGTTTCCTCCAGCATTTCAAAAGCCGCCGCGCGCACCGCTTCCGTTTCAGCGGGGGACGCGGCCACGCCCTTCAGATACGCCGCGGCCGCACCGCCTGACTGCTTGCCCATGGCGATCACTTCGTTTATTTTAAAAGTATCGTCCGAGGACCGGTAGAATTTTTCCAGGTCGCTCAGTACCGCGGGGCCGCCTATTTCCCCCAGCGCCCAGACGGAATTTATGGCCGCCAGGCGGGTGCCGGCGGCGTTCTTCACCGGGCCGGCCGAAGCCAGATAGTTCTTAACGTTCGCCCGCAGCATGTCCGCGGCCAGCCTGTTCTTCGTTTCTCCGGCCGTGAGGGCCGCGCACGCCCGCACTCCGGCATCCGGGTCCGCTGCCGCTTCGGCCAGGGAAAGGAGAACCGCTGCGTCCCTGCCGGCACCTAGCGCTTTTATAGCCGCGCAGCGGGAGCCGGGATCTTTTTTCTGGTCCAGCACGTCGGCCAGCAGAACTTTGACAGAGGTGTCAGCAGCGGAGGGACCGGCATTTCCCCCGAAAGCCGCAACAGGCAGCAGCGCGGCCGCAAAAAAAATATAGATCATGCTCCTGCGCATCGTTCATTCTCCCTGGAAACCTTCACTATCATATAAAATTTATAAAAAATCGGCACCTGCCGCCCCCTCGCCTGTACTTAAGGTATCTGAACGGACAAAAAAAACCGCCGGGTTGCCCCGGCGGTCCGTAAACCCGGCCTGTCTCCTTATATTATCTGCCGCCGCTGAAATACTCGTCCACCGCTTTGGCTATGGCCTTTATCCGCGGCTTGGCCTGCCCGCCGGGGAGCTGGGTGTAGACCACCAGCACGTACTCGCGGCCCGGCGCCCTTATGATGGCCGCGTCGTTCCTGGCGGCCGAAAGCTCGCCGGTCTTGCCGGCGTAGACGGCGCCCCCCGGCAGCGCCGCGGCTATCAGCTCGCGGTCCAGCTGGCCGGCGAGCGTGGCGTACATCCGCTCCGAAGCCTCCTGGCTGACCAGCTTGCCCTGCGCCACCAGCATCAGCAGCGTGGCGGCGTCGTAAGGCGGCATCTGGTTATAGCCGGTGGCGTCCGGGTCGTCCACGTCGGTGCCGCTGGAAAGTTTATGGCGCACGTACGTAAGGGACATGCCGGCGCTGCGCACGAAGGCGGTAACGGCCTTCCTGTCCAGAAAATCCATCAAAGTGTTGGTGGCCACGTTGTCGCTGCGGCGTATCATCACCTCCGTCAGCTTGCCCAGCGTCCAGGTCTCGCCCAGCTTTATCGGCGGGTTCGGGTCGTGTATGCCGTCCTCTTCCGGGTTCCAGGTGCCGGTCCAGTTGTTTTTAGTTATCTTTATTTTCGCGTCGAAAGTAAGCCCGTTCTGCACGGCATTGTAAGCGCCGGCCAGCAGGTTCAGTTTTATTACGCTGGCGGCCGGGCGTATCTCGGTGTCCTGCCAGCCGCCGCGCAGCGGCGCGGCCGGGTCGCGGAGGTCCACAATGGAGACGCCGGCCCTGGAAAGGTCCAGCTTGCCGGAGAGCTCCTTCAGAAAAGCGTCCAGCCGCCCGCCGTCGGCGGCGGCGGCGCCGGAGGCAAAAAAGAAAAGGGCCGCCGCCACGGAAGCCGGGATCTTGGCCGATGTTCGCATAAGCTGTTCCCTCCGCAGATATTCTAACCGCCCGCCGCAGGCTGCGCATGGGCAATAAGGCCTATGTTCGCGGCGCGGTGGACGGCCGACTTTTTGTATTATTACCTTGAAGCGGAAAGAACGATGAGAACATATCAGCCGCCACCGGACAAATCCATTACGCTGCGCGCGCTGCTGCTGGGCGCCATAGCCCGCGGCCGCACCGTGATACAGAACCCGCTGTTCTGCGCCGACACCGCGGCCGCCCTCGCCTGCCTCCGCGCCCTGGGCGTGGAACTGCGGGTTTCAAAGCACAGCATCACCGTGCAGGGCCGCGGCCTGAACGGGCTCGCGCGGCCGCGCCGCGCCCTGAACGCCGGAGAGGCCGCAGCGGTGGCCCGCCTGCTGGCCGGGGTCCTGGCCGGCCAGAATTTCCCCTCGGAAATAACCGGCGCGGCTTCCCTGCTGCGGCGGCCCATGGCCCGCGTGGCCGCCCCCCTCGCCCTGATGGGCGCCGACATTAAGACACGGAGCGGGAAACTGCCGCTGAAATTCAGGCCCGCCGCGCTCAAAGGCATAGTATATTCGCTGCCGGTGGCCAGCGCGCAGGTGAAATCGGCCGTCCTGCTGGCCGGGCTTTACGCCTCCGGGCGGACGATAGTAAAAGAACGCGCCACCTCCCGCGACCATACGGAGCGCCTGTTGGCGCATTTCGGCGCGCGCCTGTCCCGGCGCGGCCGCGCCATAACGCTCACCCCCGGGCCGCTGGCCGGCGCGCGGCTTTCCGTTCCCGGGGACATTTCCGCCGCGGCCCCGTTCATA
Organism: Elusimicrobiota bacterium; assembly: GCA_026388125.1. Lineage (GTDB taxonomy): Bacteria > Elusimicrobiota > Elusimicrobia > Elusimicrobiales > UBA9959 > UBA9959. The sequence goes on along the minus strand of JAPLKJ010000268.1, from coordinate 7,680 downwards.
GCCGCCGCGCTGCTCTCGGGCAGGGCGCTGCTGGTAAAGAACGCCGGTTTGAACCCTTCCCGGCTGGGGCTCCTTAAAGCCCTGAGAAAAATGGGCGCGGCTTTCCGGCTGACACCACACCGCGGCGGGCCGGAACCTGCCGGGAATCTCCTTGTCAGCCCGGGCAGGCTTAAAGGCGCGGTCATAACCGCGGCGGAAGTTCCCGCCATGATAGACGAACTTCCCCTGCTGGCCGTACTGGCCGCTGCGGCGGAAGGCACAACGGTCATTCGCGGGGCGGGAGAACTGCGCCACAAAGAATCTGACAGGATAAAGGCCACGCTGGCCCTGCTCAAGGTGCTGGGCGCGCCGGCGCGGTATCGCGGCGGGACGCTGGAAATAACGGGCCCGGCCCCGTTCCGCGGCGGGACGGCCGAAGCTTTCGGCGACCACCGCATAGCCATGGCGGCGGCCGCGGCCGGCGTGCGGACAGCGGCTCCCCTGAAAATAAACAGCCGGCGCTGCGTAAAAAAATCATACCCGGCTTTCTTCTCCGATTTCAAAAAGGTCTTCCCATGCTGAACGCGGCTGCATTTTCGAAGCGGAGCGCCCGCCTGGCGGCGGCGGCCGCGGCCGGCGCTTTCGCGCTGGCCTGCGCGGTCTACCTGCTCTGGCTGCCGGACGTTGCGGCGCTGAAGAAAAAAAACCCGTCGCAGACCTCCTATATGCTGATAAAGGAACGCCAGGCGGCGGCCAAGGGCAAAAAACTGGGCCGCAATATGGTCTGGACCGGCTGGGACGTCATCTCGCCTAATTTAAAGCACGCCGTGCTGGTGGCCGAGGACGGCGCTTTTTACCGGCACCACGGCGTGGAGTGGAACAGCACCTGGGAGGCCGTCAAAACCGACTTCAAAACCCTGCGGCTGGCGCGCGGCGGCAGCACCATAACCCAGCAGGTGGCCCGCAACCTTTACCTGTCGCCGTCGAAGAACCCGCTGCGCAAGATAAAGGAAATATTGATAGCGTACAGGCTGGAAAGAACGCTGGGCAAACGCCGCATCTTCGAGCTCTACCTCAACATCGCGGAATGGGGCAAGGGTATCTACGGCGCGCAGGCGGCCGCGCGGGTATATTTCGGGAAAAGCGCGGCCGACCTTACGCCGGAGGAAGCGGCGGCGCTGGCCGCCGTGCTGCCCAGCCCCAGGCGTTACAACCCGGTGAAAGGCACCCGCTTCATGCAAAGAAGGAAGAGCCAGATAGTGGGCCGGATGCGGGCCTCCGGCTACCTGCCGGAGGAGGCGGAGGCAGAAGACCTCGACGCTTCGGTGGACGAAGTGATAGCCAGCACAGCGCCGGCGGTTCCCGCCGCCGAGGCCGCCGCTTCCGACTAGAACCGGGGTCCCCCGGCTAGGCTTTTTTCTTGAAAAGGTTCTTGGCTTTTTCCAGGGCGCCGGTATATTTTTCCGGCTCCTTGGTGAATTTCTCCACCAGCGGAACGGAAGAGAAGTAATAGGTCTTGCCTTTATACTCCACGGCCGGGGTGGCTTCCGTCACTTTCAGCGTTTTCCGGGTCACGGCGCAGCGCTCCTCTTTGCCCAGCTCCTCTTTGGTTATCCTGTGCAGCGCCACCCCCGCCGCGGCAGGCGCGGCGGCGGGCTTTTCAGCGGTCACCGGCGCGTCCTTCACCAGCACCCCTACTTTCGGCATTTTTTCCAGTATCTTGCCGTCCTTGTGGATCATCTTCGGGGCCTGGTCGTGGAGGGCGGAGCTGAGATCGGCGCCGGCGGCGTGCATTTTCATGTGCTCGCCGGTCTTCCAGTACTTGGATCTCGACAGATCGTAAACGATGCCGTCCGCCGCGACGTAAACGGGCATGCCGCCGAGGCCGTTATATTTTTTCAGTTCCTCCGTGGTGAAGGTCCTGCTCTTCCAGGCTTCTGTCGAAACCGCGGCTGCCGCCGCGGGTTTAGCTTCCTCCGCGCTGCACGGCCCCGCGGCCGCCGCTAAAATACTCAGAGCCAAGAACGCTGTTGTTTTCATTTCCTTCTCCTTTACCGCTTCAAAGCTTCCAGCAGGGCGCGCCCGTATTCTTTCGCCGGCAGCGGGCCGCTGGCCGTTATAAGATCGCCGTCTATTTCCAGGTCGGCCCCGGTGCACGCCGCGCCGCCTTTTTCCACTTCCGCCGCGCCGTCCGGCCAGCAGGCCACCTTTTTGCCGCGCAGCAGCCCCGCATGCGCCAGCACCACCGGGGAGATGCAGATGGCGCCGATAAGTTTACCCAGCCCGGCGGCGGCCCTGAAAAGGGCGTGCACCTGCGGGGTGTCCAGGTGCTCCAGCGCGCCGGGCCCGCCCACCAGCGTCAGCGCATCGTAATCGGCCGCAGCTATTTCGTCGACGGTCTTGTCCACCTCGGCCACGGCGCGGAATTTGCCGCGCGCCAGGCCTTTGGCGGTGGAGACCGTGACCACCTTGTGGCCGCCGGCCTCCAGGATCTTTTTGGGCTCGGTGTATTCCTCGTCGCGGAACCCCTGGAAAGCGATGAACATGGCTATCTTTTTCATTTCTCCTCCCGGCAACTATTCCATAAGATCAGCGGCACAACCGTCAGGCGCGGCCGCGCAGGAAGAACGCCCGCAGCAGCAGCTTCAGGAGATACAGCTTGTCAGGCACGCTTATCAGCGCTTTCAACAGCTGGTACGGGCGGCCATAGGTCCCCGCCTCGGCGCGGCGCATCATCTCTTTGAGCTCCTCGTCGGAAACAGCGGACAGGTTCACGGAGAACCTGAAATAGTTGGAGCGCTCCGCTTTCTCCAGCCCGCCGGTCTTTTTCGCGGCCATTTCGTACAGGGCGGTATTGGGCCTGGGGGTGACGTAAAAGAAATTGGCCTGGTGGAACGGCAGCTCCCTGGCGAAGTTCACGGTGGCCAGCATCTGTTCTTTCGTCTCGTCCGGGAAGCCGAGCATGAAGAAGCCGCCTATAAGGATGCCCTGCGCCGCGGTCAGTTTTATGATCTCCCTGGCCTTTTCCAGGTCCAGGTTCTTGCCCATCGTTCTCTGCACCGCCGGCGAGCCTGACTCTATCGCGTATGCCAGCAGGTGGGTGCCGGCCTGCCGCAGCTTGCGCACCAGTTCCGCGTCCATCCTGTCCACGCGCAGGCCGTTGGGGAAGGAGAGCTTCACCCTGATCCCGCGGCGGATTATCTCGTCGCAGATCTTCTTGGCGCGCGGCAGGTCGATGTTGAAGATATCGTCAATTATCTCTATCTCGCCGGCCTTGTATTCCCCTACGAGCAGCTCTATCTCGCGCAGCACGATGTCTACGCTGCGCAGCCTGGCCTTTTTCCCGAAGATATTGTGGCAGTAGACGCAGCCGTAGGGACAGCCGCGGGAAGTGAACAGCGGCATTATCCGCTGGTCGGCGGGGAAGGGATTCTGCGAATGCCTGACCCAGAGCCGGAAGTATCTCTCCATGTCCAGCAGGTCCCAGGCGGGCAGCGGGAGGCCGTCGATATCCTCTATGGCGTCCCGCCGCGGGTTAACAACGGGCAGGCCGTCTTTTTTATAAGCCAGCCCGGCCAGCCCGGAGATCTCGCCGCCGCGCTCCAGGGCCCCGGCCAACTCGCAGACCGTACTTTCCCCTTCGCCCGTCACGGCGAAGTCTATATCCGGGTCCGCCACCGCGGCTGCCGGGCTGGTGGTGGCGTAAGGGCCGCCCACCACGACCCTGCACCGGGCGTTCGCTGCCCGGGCCAGGCGCGCCAGCGCGTGGATCTCACCCGCTTCGGTGCTCATGCCGGTAATGCCCACGAGATCCGGAGAGAATTCTTTAATGCGCCTGGAAATTTCGCCGTGCCCGAGGCGCAGCATCCGGGCGTCCAGCACGGCTGCGTGCCCGAAGCCCGCCTTCCTTAACGCGGCGGCCACGTACAGCAGGCCCAGCGGGATGCTAGCGCAGACGGGCCAGGCATAACAGGCGCGCGGGTTCGGCTGTATAAGCAGTATCTTCATCGTTATGCGCCGGCCACGCCAGGGCGGTCAGGCAGCTCCCGCGCCAAGTTCTTCCGCCATCGCCTGCTTCAGCCGGCAGAACTGCTCTTCCAGGTCGGCCGCGCGGAGGCCGGCGCCGGCCAGGTCGCCGGCTTCGGCGGCTTTCTCCACCTCTAATGCCGCCGCGCGCAGCAGTTCGCCGCCCACGTTAGCCGCCGCGTCATTTATAAAATGCGCCTGGCGCGCGGCGCCGGGTGCGTCGCCCGCCGCCAGGCAGGCGCGCAGCTCCGCCAGCCGCAGCGGGATATCCTGCAGGAACACTTCCGCCACAGTGCGGGCAAGGTCCCCGTCGTCCATCAGGCGGGCCATCATGCCCGCCTTATTAAAGACCGGCGCCTTCGGCGCGAAGTCCGCTGTTTCTCTTATCAGCCATTTGCCCAGCGTTTCCGCCAGCGCCCGGGGAGAGACCGGCTTGGAGATATAGTCGTCCATGCCCGCCGCCAGGCAGCGCTCCCGGTCGCCCTCTATGGTGTGGGCGGTCATGGCCACTATGGGCAGCCGGCGGCCGGCGGCCGTGACCCCTGCCTCGCGGATCCGGCGGGCGGCCTCCAGGCCGTCCATTTCAGGCATCTGCACGTCCATGAGCACCAGGCCGTACGGGACGGCTTCGATAGCTTTAAGCGCCTCGGCGCCGTTGGCCACCGCGTCCGCGCGCAGCCCGAGTTTTTTCAGTATCCCCAGGGCCACCTGCTGGTTGATGATGTTGTCTTCGGCCAGCAGGATGCGCGCGGTGCAGCCGGCGAACAGGTCCAGCTTTTCGTGGGCAGAATGGCGCGCCATCATGAGCTGCTGCCTGAAGGCGCTGTTCCCCACCGTCAGCGCGGGCGCGCCGCCCGGGCCGGCGGCCGGCCTGCCCAGGCGCGCGGTGAACCAGAATTTTGAGCCTTTGCCCTCCTCGCTGTCCACGCCGATCGTGCCGCCCATCATACCCGCCAATTGCCTGGCGATGGGCAGCCCGAGACCGGAGCCGCCGTACTGCCGCGTGATGGAGGAATCCACCTGCATGAACTTATCGAAGATCACGCCGAGCTTGTCCTTCGGGATGCCGATGCCCGTATCGCTTACCTCGAAGCGCAGCAGAACGCCGCTTTCATCCTGTTCCGCCAGCGAGACGCCGATGGACACTTTCCCGGCGCCGGTGAATTTCACGGCGTTGCCGGCCAGGTTGGACAGGATCTGGCGCAGGCGGTCGGGATCGCCCCGCAGCAGCACCGGCACCTCGCACCCGGTGGCGCAGCTCAGCTCCAGGCCTTTGTCCTGGGCATGCAGGGCCAGCATGGCGGAGAAATCCTCCAGCAGGCCGGACAGGTCGAAATTCACCGTTTCCAGTTCCAGTTTCCCGGCCTCTATCTTGGAGAAGTCGAGGATATCGTTTATAAGGCCCAGCAGAGTTTCGCCGCTGGCGCCGATGATCCTGGCGTAGCGCCGCTGGTCCGCGTCAAGTTCGGTGTCCAGCAGCAGCCCGGTCATGCCGATTATCCCGTTCATGGGCGTGCGTATCTCGTGGCTCATGTTAGCGAGGAACTGGCTCTTGGCCACGCTGGCCGCCGCAGCCCTGGCGGCCATGTCATTGGCGCGGCGGGTGGCCTCCGCGAGCTGAAGGTTGGTCTCCAGAAGTTCCGCCGCCGCCTTTTTGCGCCTGGTGATGTCCCGGGCGATGCCCTGCAGACTGGTCACTGTTCCGGCGTCGTCCCGTAAAGGAACGGCGCTCGAAGTGTGCCAGCGCCAAGTGCCGTCGGCGTGCCGTACCCGGTATTCCACGCCCTCCTGCCGCTGCCCCTCCCCGAGCACTTTTTCAAGGAACTCCATGCACCCCGCGTGGTCCTCCGGATCGACGAATTCCTTGAAGGAACGCCCCAGGACCTCCGCCACCGGATGGCCCAGCAGCGTGGTCCAGGCGGGAGAGACGAAGGTGAATATTCCTTCCGCGGTAAGCGTATAGATGATGTCGTGGCTGTTCTCTATCAGGAGCCGGTATTTCTCCTCGCTCTTCTGCAGCGCCTGGCCGGCCCGTTCCGCGCGGTCCCTGGCCGCCACGGCGTCCTCCATCAGGTTGAGGGAGGCCAGGTTGGTCTGGCGGACATTCTCGTTGCCCTTCCTTAATTCCTCGGCCTGAAGGCGCAGCGAGCGGCTCAGGCGTATCATGCGGGCGTAAGATTCTACCCGGGCCAGCAGTTCGCGGCTGGCAATGGGCCGGGCAATGTAGCCGTCGGCCCCGGATTCCAGCCCTTCGGCCTGCTCGTCGCTCTCCGTGCACGTGGCCGAGATGATGACCACGAGGATGTGCTCAAGGGCGGGGTCACGCCTTATCCGGCGGCAGACTTCGGTGCCGTCTATCCCCGGCAGGTACCGGTCCAGCAGCAGCAGGTCGGGCTGGCGGCCCCGCATGGCGCGCAGCGCCTCCTCGCCGTCCCCCGCCGTCTCCACCGCATAGCCCGCCTTTTCCAGCAGCCGCGCGGTGACGTTGCGCACGTCGGGCGTATCGTCCACCACAAGAACGCGGATGGGCTCGCTCATGACCGCCCCCCCGGCCCGGGGCCCGGCTCCGGCGGCGCCCCGTCCCCGGCGAGCCGGTGGCGGGGCGGCGCCCCCAGCTTCCCGCACAGCTCGTTCACTTCGCGCTTCAGCTCCAGCATGCGCAGTTCGCGCCCGATAGCGGCCTGGTTGAAGCGGGTCAACTCGCGGTTGCGGGCCAGCAGCTCCTCGGCCTGCCGGAGCAGCTTTTCTTCGGCCAGTTTGTGTTCGGTAACGTCGGTCATGACGGTAAGGAAGCAGCTGAGTCCCTGGTTGACCAAACTCTCGCCGGAAAACAAGCCGTCCAGGACCCCCCCGTTCCTGCATCGCACTTTCAATTCGCAATTGATAACGCGGCCATACTCTCTTAAATGTTCCCCGACCTCCCGCTGCTTTTCCGGCTGGACGAAAAGGTTCAGTTCGGCGGCGGTCCTGCCGATCACCTCCTCGCGGGCATAGCCGAGCAGTTTCAGGAAAGCCTCGTTGACCTCGGTGAATTTTTGCTCCGGCATGCTGCTCACGGCCCTCGGCGCCGGATTGCTGTTGAAAAGCCGGTTGAATTTCTGCAAGGCCTCCTGCTCGCGGGTCAGGTCCTTGGAAATACCGAAGATGCAGTCCTCGCCGTCCCATTTGCCGAACCAGACGCGGGTCTCTACCGGAACGAGCCCGCCGGCTTTGCTCTGCACCGGCAGGGGGCAGCTGTCGCGTTCGCCCTTGAACATGGCGCCGACTATCGCTTCGGCCTCGCGGCGCAGCCCGGCGGGATGCAGCTCGAGCAGGGTCATTTTTTTCAGCTCTGCGGGGCCGTAGCCCAGCTTTCGCGACGTGGCCGGATTGGAATATATTATCCGGCCGTCCAGGCCGCCCACCAGGATGATGTCGTCCATGGTGTCGAAGAAAGCGCGGAAGTTGGCCTCGCTGGACCTGAGCCGCCGCTTGAGTTCGGCGGTCGCCAGCGCCCTTTTTACGCGGTCGAGCAGGTTATCCAGCAGGACGGAGTCTTTTACCAGGTAGTCCTCGGCGCCGGACTTCATCACCTCCACCGCCATTTTTTCATCGCCCTGCCCGGTTACAACTATGAACGGGGGCAGCCGGATGCTGTTTTTTTCAAGTTCCGCCAGCAGCTCCGGGGCGCTCATG
>JAPLKJ010000101.1 GCA_026388125.1 Elusimicrobiota bacterium | reverse complement strand
GTGTTGCGGATCTTGCGGTAGGTGTCTATGGCCCCGGCCAGGATCTTTTCGGAGATGCGGACGTCCTCGGAGTAGTCGCACAGCGCCACCCACAGGCGCAGGATCTCGGCGCCGTACTTGGAGATTATTTCGGCGGGGTCGATGGCGTTGCCGGCCGACTTATGCATGGCGTGGCCCTTGTCGTCGAGGATCATGCCGTGGGTCAGGACAGTTTTGAACGGCGGCTCGCCCCGCAGGGCTACGGCCGGGATCAGCGAGGTCTGGAACCAGCCGCGGTGCTGGTCGGAGCCCTCCAGGTACACGTCGGCCGGGAAGAACTTGCCGGGGCCGAGCATGCCCCCCTCGAGCACGGCGTACCAGGAAACGCCGGAATCCAGCCAGACGTCCATGATGTCTTTTTCCTTGGCGAAGACGGTGCCGCCGCAGGAACATTTGTGCGGGCCGGGCCCCATAAGCTGCTCGACGGGCTCGGAGAACCAGAAATCGCTGCCTTCGGCCAGCACGCGCGCTTCCATGCGCCTGAGGAAAGCTGAATCCGTCTGTACCTTGCCGCATTCCTTGCAGTACACGGCTATAATGGGCGTGCCCCAGTAGCGCTGGCGCGACAGGCACCAGTCGGGGCGGGTCTTGAGCATGCCCGCCATGCGCTCGCGGCCGCCGGAGGGCAGCCAGCGCACGCCGTCGGCGGCTTTGAGCAGCTTAGCCCGCAGGCCGTCGAGGTCCACCTTCAGGAACCACTGCTCGGTGGCGCGGAAGATGACCGGCTGCTTGCAGCGCCAGCAGTGCGGGTAGCTGTGCTCTATTTTTTTATGGGCCAGCAGCAGGCCGTCGGAGCGCAGCGTTTCCACCACCTTGTCGTTGGCCTCGAAAACTTTCATGCCTTCAAAGACGCCGGCGTCGGCGTTGAACCTGCCGTCCTCTTTGACGGGGCAGAAGATCTCCAGTCCCCATTTCTTGCCGGCGTGGAAGTCTTCCTCGCCGTGGCCGGGGGCGATGTGCACGATGCCGGTGCCGGTGGACATGTCCACGAAGTCGGTGGAGATCACCGGGCGCGTGAAGCGGCGGCTCTCGGGCAGGTGCGGCGCCAGGCAGTGATGATACTTAAGCCCGACGAGCTTTTCGCCGGGGATCAGCGCGCCCTTCACGGCCTCGAGCCCCGTCGCGGCCAGGAAGCCGTCGGCCAGCTTGTCCGCCACCAGCAGGTACTGCCCGCCGGTCTCCAGCACGCGGTAGCTCTCGGCCGCCGCCACGGCGGCGGCCATGTTCGAGGGCAGCGTCCACGGCGTGGTGGTCCAGATCACTATCGAGGCGCGGCCTTTCGCGGCGTCGCCCAGCCCTTCGGGCAGGGTCTCCAGCGGGAAGCGCACGTAGATGGACGGCGAGGTCTTGTCCTTGTACTCCACCTCGGCGTCGGCCAGCGCCGTCTCGCACGAGACGCACCAGTAGATGGTCTTCTTGTCGCGGTGGATGTGGCCTTTTTCCAGCAGCTCGCGGAAGGCCCTGATCACGGTGCCTTCGAACTCCTTGGACATGGTGATGTAGGGGGTGGCCCAGGCGGCCAGCACGCCGAGGCGCTTGAAGCCCTCGCGCTGTATGTCCACGAAGCGGTTGGCGAAAGCGCGCGCGCTGCGGCGGAAAGCTGGGATGTCGTCTATGTGGCGCTTGCCCATCTTCATCTCTTTGAGCAGCGCCTGCTCTATCGGCAGGCCGTGGCAGTCCCAGCCGGGCACGTAAGGGGTGTAATAGCCCAGGATAGCGTGGGATT
>JAPLKJ010000203.1 GCA_026388125.1 Elusimicrobiota bacterium | reverse complement strand
GTGATCGCGATAGAGGTACTTGCCATTGGTCGTACGATGCGTGACCAGGGACGGGCCGGTTTCAAAGAGAAGAATCTTTTGGCCTCCGCAGCTGCAGATTTCCGGCTTTGCCGAAAGCGGCGGATCTATTCGGGATGAGGGAATCTCAACGAGTTTGGCTAACTGCTTGTCGGTAAAGGGTAGGCCGGACGGGGCTCCGTCATCATCAAGACCGACGACTAACTCCCCGCCGTCCGCATTGGCAAAGGCGACCAGGCTTTCGGCTATCTCTGCGGAAACCTTTTTAAGAGGCAATGGCTTGGGCGTTTTTGTGCGCTTATTGAAACAGGATTTCCGCTCAAGGAATTGCCCCTCCGGACTTGTTCGGCAGTGCTCCGGCAAAGTGTTCATTTTATTCGTGTCCTTCCTGTTAATTTTGAGATGCCGGCCGCTTGGAACCTTTCATTATAGTTTTTATTCGTGTCTTTTGGCCTCTTCCGCGCTTTAAACGTTTTTGTGCGGCAGGCTTTCGGGTGGTTTTTCGGCGCGGAGGTTTCTTTTTTGCCTTCTGAACCGGCTCGGGAGCGGCAGGCCGCGCCGGGGCGTCCGCCGCCGCTTCGCCGGCGGCCACCATATCTATTCCGAAGACCTCGTTGATCTCCGCCGTCGACAGCGTGGCGTGGTCAGTGCCGGTTTTCTCACTGGTCAGTGCCGTTACCGCGGCGGTGTTGCCGAACAGGTCCTGGTGGCTGACATGCCGCAGCAGAAACAGCAGTTCCGGCTTCTCGTCAAGCCGCGCGCCCACGCCGTAAAGCGCCGCCGCCACGTGCTTGCACATCTCAGCCCAGTCCGGGCACGAACAAGCCAGTTTTATCTCTTTCGGCGAGGGGAACAGGCCGAAGTCCCGGCGCGTCATAATTTCCATCACCCGCGCCGAAAGCTTCCCCTCAAGCAGCTCCATCAGCGAGCCGATGCCCCCCGCGCATTCCCGGCACAGGGCTTTCCAGCGCTCTTCTTTCACCGGCGTGATCAGCACTTTAACTTTATAAAGGCGCGAGCCGCTTACAAGCGCTTCAATTTCCCCCTGGCGTACTTCCAAGTGTACCACGGACCCGTTGCGCACGTACGAGCGCCCGCGCGGCATTCTGTTGGAGTAGTCGCTGTAAGACTCCAGGTTGGCGCACCACGCTTTGCCCCAGAAAGAGCGGGCGATGGCTTTCCCCTCCAGCCTGACCGGCGCCGGAGTTCCCTCTCCCTTGGATATTTTCAAGGCAGCCTTTTCGGCGCGGCGCCGCTTCTCCTCCGCGCTTACATACGGTTTGTCATAATAGCCCGGGTTTCTCCACCAACCCATAGTAGTTCTCCTTATTGCGCCTCGGCGGCGCGGCCTAGATCGAGCGCCACGAATTTCAGCAGGTCCTGGTCGTTCATTTCCGTAAGCGTCTTTTCCCCGCTTCCGCCGATGATGCTGTCCGCCAGGCGCGATTTGCTCTCTATCATTTCGTCAATTCGCTCCTCAAGCGTGCCCCGGCAGACGAACTTGTGCACCAGCACATTGCGTTTCTGCCCTATCCTGAAGGCCCGGTCCGTGGCCTGGTTTTCCACCGCCGGGTTCCACCAGCGGTCGAAGTGTATTACATGCGACGCTTCCGTAAGATTCAGGCCGGAACCGCCCGCCTTGGCGGTAAGCACAAAAAACGGCGGGCCGTTCTCGGCCTGGAAAGCGTCCACCAGGCCCCGGCGGGCTTTAACCGGGGTCCCGCCGTGCAGCGCCAGCCCTGTCCGGCCGAACACCCCGGCCAGGAACTCAAGCAGCGGCCCGGTCAGCTCCCGGAACTGGGTGAAAACCAGCGCCTTTTCCTGCCGGGAGGCTATCTCTTCGGCGAGCTGGCGCAGGCGCTGGAACTTGCCGCTTTCGGCTTCCGCGTAGCTCCCGTCGCGCAGCCAATGTGACGGGTGGTTGCAGATCTGTTTAAAGCGCGTCAGGTACGCCAGCACCAGTCCCCGGCGCTCCATTCCTTCCGTATTCTCTACCCGCTCGGCCAGTTCGCGGACGGCAGCTCCGTAAAGAGCGGCCTGTTTCGGCGCCAGCCCGCAGTAGGCTTTCACTTCCGTCTTCTCCGGCAGGTCGCTGATAACGCTTTTATCCGTTTTCATCCGGCGCAGGATATAGGGTTTAACCAGCGCGCGCAGCCCCCCCAGTCCGCTGCCGTCCTGCGGCGCCGCTTTTACGTACTCGCCGAACTTCCCGGCGGTACCGAGCAGGCCGGGGTTGAGAAAATCGAAGATCGACCACAGATCGCCGAGGCGGTTTTCTACCGGGGTGCCTGTCAGCACAAGGCGCTGGGCGCATTTAAGTTCCTTTACCGCCCTGGTCTGGCGCGCGGCGGGATTTTTGATGGCCTGCGCTTCGTCCAGCGCAACCACGTCCCAGTTGGCCTGGCGCAGGCTTTCAAGTCTTGCCACAAGCCCGTAGGTGGTCAGGACCAGGTCATAACCGGCCGCGGCCCCGCCGGCGTTCTTTTGCAGCGGCTTCCATTCCTCGGCGGACAATTCCGAAGGATGCAGGATGCGGTATTTCAGCGTCGGGGCAAAGCGCAGGATCTCGGCCCGCCAGTTCGCCAGCAGCGACGCCGGCGTGACAAGCAGGCTGGGCCGGGCTTTGCGGCCCCGCGCTTTGCGCGCCAGTAGCAGCGCCAGTACCTGCACGGTCTTTCCCAGCCCCATATCGTCGGCCAAGCAGGCCCCCAGCCCGAGCTCCGTCATGAACCGCAGCCAGCCCACGCCCGTTTTCTGGTAAGGCCGGAGTTCCGCCAGAAGCCCCGGTGTTGCCGGCGGCGCGCCCGCGGCCCCGGGGTCGCGCAGTCTTGCCAGGGTAGCCTCCAGCCAGGCGCCGGCCTTGAGCCCGCTCCATTCCTTCACAGCCGCGCCGCCGGGCCCGCCGCCGATGTCCGCACCGGAGAGCAGGCGCATCGCTTCGGCAAGGCTGACGCCTTCCCCGGCGGACCGCTTTATGGTTTCCCAGTGCTCAAGCGCCGCTTTGAGTTTTTCGGGATCGGCTTCTACCCAGCGCCCGCGTATCAGCGCCAGTCCGCCGGACGCTTTCATCAGCGCTTCCCAGTCCGCGTCTGTCAGCGGCGCGCCGTCCAGGGTCTTTTCCACTTCGAAATCCAACAGGGTAGCCAGCCCGAGCGCCGCGCCCGCGGCGTTGCCCAGCCGGACGCTGACCGAGGCTTGAACAGCGCGCCGGTTTCCACAAGTTCGCGGGCCAGCGCGCTTTTCTCCGCCGCCGCGTGCACCGGCGCCAGCAGGCGCAGCAGGGCCGCCTTGTTGTTTTCCCCCGCGTATTCTTTAAGCGCCTCCGCCAGCGGTTGGTATTTCACCCGGCTGTGCGCCGAAACCCCGGCGGCGTAAGTGGCCAGGAAGGCGAACGGATAGTTTTCGTTTTTCCGGTTTTCCGCCAGATGAAAGACTACCCGGCCTACGGTGTGCCAGACGGGATTGAGGTCTTTTAAAAATCCGGCCGCTCCGTCCGCATGAGCGGCGGCCTGCGCGCGCGCGTACGCGTCCAGAGCCGCCCAGATGCCGGACACCGCTTCCACGGTAAGATACTCCCCGCCCTTCACCGGGGGCAGACGCTCAAGCCATGCCCGCAGCTCGTCCGGCGGCGCCTGCGGCGAGGGCGGCGCACCCGCGGTTCCGGGCGCGGCGCCCTCCTGACAGAAACGGGAAAGATACTGGCGGCCCAGTTCCCGCCAGAACGCGATATTCGCCGGCAGGGGCGTATCCAGCTCACGCGAAACCAGATGCAGCAAGCCTTGCGGAGTCCCCTGTAAGAAAGCTTTTTCCGTGCGTTCCGCGGCCGCCGCGTCAGGCCAGGCTTCCTCCCCGCCGGAGGCGTCCCAATATAAGTGGCCGTGCATATTAACCGCGATAGCAGGCTTAGCTGTGAAATTAGTCATTGGCAACTGTAACACCAAATAATTCCGCCATGGTTTTCTGGGTAAGCCAGAAATTGTCTTTTGCAAAATATACATCTACCGTAACCGTGCCGTCCGGCGCGGTATAGAGAACTATGGGGTTTTGTTTGTGCGGTTCTTTGTCGCCGTTGGTCATAGTTTCCTCATAACAGCCAATTCCCGATTTAAAGCCGTGTCTGTGTAGATATTATAGAACATCAACCCGACAACCGTGTGACGGGTTGTAAAAGCTCATTTTTAATTTTTTACTAATTCGGGGGTGGGTTAGTATGCTGTATCATGAATGGGCGGGAAAAAATAAGGGGCTAATGCCGGGGCTGCC
>JAPLKJ010000120.1 GCA_026388125.1 Elusimicrobiota bacterium | reverse complement strand
ACGGCGCTGAACTGCGGGAAGTAATAGAAATACCCTACGGTCAGGACCCCGGCGGCCGCCGCGCCGGCGGCTTCCAGCGCGTAGAAGCGGGCGGGCAGGCGGGCGAGGCCGAAGCCGGCGGCCAGGCCGTTGATGAGGCCGGCGGGCAGCGCCAGCAGGGCGGGGCCCGCCAGCATAAGGAACAGGCCCGGCTGCAGGCCGGGGGAGAACAGCGCGGGGGCCAGCCTGGCGGCCAGGATGTTCGCCGGGATCACCGCGGCCAGCAGCACGCCGGCCGCCGCGAAGTACGGCGAAGGGAGCGCCGGAGCATTCCCGGCGGCCGCGGTTTTCAATTTAGCCGCCAGGAACACGCCGGCCGCCGTCCAGAACACCCAGGCCGCCAGCGCGCCGGCCAGCGCCAGTTCGTGGGCGCCGAAAACCTGTGAGAGTTCCCGGAGCAGCAGGGTCTGCGCCAGCAGCGCGTAAAAGCCATAGAGAAAAAATGTCATGCGATTTGATATTATTATATTAAATGAAGCCCCTGCGTGTTGAAAGAGAAAAAATACTCCCGGCCGCGCTGTTCGCGCTGCTTGTGCTCGTCCCTGCATTTTATTTTTCAGGGCTGATAGCGGGGCGGGAAATAAGCCGCTATTACGCGCTGGCCTGGAGCCTGTTCGCGGCGGCCATAGCTTTCGCCATAGCCTATACGGAGCGCGTGGCTTTTTACCGGCGCATTTTTTTCGGCGTTTCGGCGCTGGCTTTCCTGTTCCATTTCAAGACCGGGCTGTTCGTGGATACTTTCGAGGCCTCCTGTTTCAAGGACACGCCTTTCTGCCATATAGCTATCGCCCCGGCTTTCCTTAACTATCTGTACCAGCAGTACCTGGCGCTGATGAGCCCGGGCTGGAAATTGTGGGGGCCGCTCACCCTCGGGGCCGCCTGGGTCTTCGTTACCCTGGCGCTGGGCCGGGGCTGGTGTGCCTGGGCCTGTTTTTACGGCGGCATCGACGACGCGCTGAGCGCGCGGCCGGGCCGGCCGCTGCTTAAGCTGGGCTGGTTCGAGCGGAAGTTCCGGGACCTCCCGGCGGCGCTGCTGGTGTTCCTGCTGCTGGCCTCGTTCGCCTATATGCTGCCGGTCTACTGCCTGTGGCTGTGCCCGTTCAAACTGACCGGGGCGTTCCTTGACGCCGAGGCGCCCGCCCGGAAAATACAGTACGCGCTGATGGGGCTGGCCATGACGGCGCTGGTGCTGGGGCCGCTGCTTACCCGCAAGCGGATATTCTGTTCCTACCTCTGCCCCTTCGCCGCCTGGCAGGCTTTCTGGGGCCGGCTGAACCCTTTCCGCGTTACCGCTGACGCCGGGAAATGCACGAGCTGCCTGGTCTGCGTTGCGGCCTGCCCGATGGCGGCCATACGCTGCGCGCCCGGCGGCCAGCCGGAGATACTGGCCTACTGCAACCTGTGCGGCCAATGCCTGGACGCCTGTCCGGGGGGAGGCTTCTCCTATACCGTTTTCGGCCTGGAGCTGCCTGCGCGGCTGTCGCCTTTCGGGCGGCTGCTGGCGGTGAAATATTTCTATGTTTTCTCGGCGCTGACGCTGGCCGCGGTCTTTTCCGCGCTGTGGGGGCCGGCGGCGCTGCGCGACCTGACGCTGCTGGTGCGGGGGGGGCAGTGAAAGACGGCAAATGGCTGGACCCCCGCTATACCAGCGAAGAGATCTTCGTTAAAGATTACAATAAACTCGACCTGTCCGGCATGGAGGTGTGCTGCCCGGGCTGCCGGAATAAGGTTATCCTGAACCGCCGGACCATCACCGGTAAGACCGCCGCCTGGTGCCGGCGCTGCCGCAGGGCCGTGACCCTGCAGGTAAAATAATGCCGGCTTTATTCTTCGAAGGGGCCTTGCTGGGACTGTCCACGGGGTTCTATTGCCTGACCGCCTGTCTGCCGCTGCTGGCGCCTTACCTGATGGCCGAAGGCAGGGCCCTGTGGAAAGAGAACGTTAAGATCCTGCTGCAGTTCCTGGGGGGGAGGCTCGCCGCCTACCTGATCTTCGCCGTGCTGGCTTCGCTGGCCGGCCAGGCGGGGAAATACGTAATGCCGGGCTGGCTGCTGCCGGCCGCCACCGCCGCCTGCGGCCTGACCATGGCGGCGCTGGCGGTGTTCCGCATCTCAGCCGGGCCTTCGGCCTGCCTGCTCAAGGCCGACCTTAACCCTTTTTTCAAGCGTCTGCCGCTGGCCATAGGGTTCGTGACAGGCATAAATATCTGCCCGCCTTTCGCCGCGGGCCTGCTGCGGCTGCTGGAAATAGCCGACGTGCCCAGGGGGGTGG
The DNA here is from genome assembly GCA_026388125.1 of Elusimicrobiota bacterium. Taxonomy (GTDB): domain Bacteria; phylum Elusimicrobiota; class Elusimicrobia; order Elusimicrobiales; family UBA9959; genus UBA9959. The sequence continues at coordinate 1,761 of JAPLKJ010000120.1, read as the reverse complement.
CTTATTTCACCGGCTTTTTCTGCGCCACCTCCCTGTTCGTCTCTCCTGTGCTGCTCGGTACCCCCTGGCTGGGGCCGCGCGCCAACGATATCGGGCGCCTGACGCTGCTGCTGGCGGGGCTTTGGTACGCCGCTTTAGGCTTGACAGGATTATTGACAGGTCAATGGGCCTAAGGGCCTAAACGGCAATAGGTCCTTTGGGTCTTGCCAATTTAACCTTTAGGGCCCATAATTAATATAGTTGATTTAAATCAAGTGTCGAGCGAACAGCTAAGGATGGCACGCAACATGAAGAAACTTTTACTTTCACTGACACTCCTCGCCGGTTTCGCACTGGCCCTGAAAGCCGGCGATACCGGCACGTCTTTCGAACAGCTTTTAAGCCGCATCGCCCCCGCGGGCGCGCCGGTCGCCGCTCCCGCGCCGGCTACCGCGAAAGCCGTGCTGCCGGCCCTGCAGCCCGACGGCTACTACTGGGTGACGGTGCAGGCCGCCGACAAATACGCGCGCACCCGCCTGCTAGAGGCCGGCATGGACATAGTGGAGATACACAAGGACAAGGTTTCTGGCTTCGCCCACGCCAACACGCTGAAGCTGCTTTCCGTGAATAAGGCCATGCTCGTGGAGAGCGTTATTCCCGTGATGGATTATCTGTCCGCCGTGAACAAGGATTTCCCTGCCGCCGATGCCGCCTATCATAACTACGCGGAGACCACGAGCCTCCTCAAGGACATGGCCTCCAAAAACCCCGATATAGCTTCCGTTTTCTCCATAGGCAAGACCACCGAAGGCCGCGATATCTGGTGCCTGCGCATCAATTCCAGCGCCAAGGGCGCCGCGGTGAAGAGCGAGAAGCCGGGCGCTTTCTTCCTGGGCAATGTCCACGCCCGCGAGCATTTGGCCGACGAAGTGCCGCTGCTGTTCGCGGCCTGGCTGATGGACCACCGGAAAGACGCCGATATAAAGAAGTATATAGACACGCTGGATATCTACATCGTACCGATGGGCAACCCGGACGGCGTGGAGTACGACATAAAGACCGGCAAGTACCAGAGCCACCGCAAGAACACCCGGATCAACCCGGATAAGTCGGTGGGCGTGGACCTGAACCGCAATTTCGATTCCTGGTGGTGCCAGCAGGGCGCGTCGCATTCGGCCTGGGCCGACACCTACTGCGGCCCCAGCGCCTTCTCCGAGCCCGAGAGCAAGGCCCTGAAGGCTTTCATGGAAGCCCGCAAGAACCTGAAGACGCACATCAGCTACCACTCCTACGCCAGCGAGATCCTTTACCCCTGGGGCGGCAGCGACGAGGACGTGCCCGACCAGAAGGACAAGGCCGCGTTCATAAAGCTGGCCGGCGAGATGGGCAAGCTGACCGGCTACGCCCCGATCAAGTCCAGCGAGATGTACATAGCCACCGGCGACAGTTGCGACTGGGCCTACGCCGAGGGCAAGATACTGGCTTTCACGTTCGAGCTGGAAGGCGGCAGCTTCTATCCCGGCGCGTCGATAATAACCAAGACCGTGAACAGCAACATCAAGGCCGCCGTTTACCTGCTTAGCATGACGGCCGACCCGTACAAATAAGCGTCTACCGTCAAATAAAGAAGCCCGGCCTGCCGGGCTTTTTTATGTGTGCCCAGCATGAAACCAAGCCCGGAGGTGAAAGTCCTCTGAGGAAACAGGTTGCAGTAACCTCAAGCGAAACGCAAGGCGACGGGCCGTGAGGTCCGCGCTGAAAGAAGCGCGTAGCTAACATCCG
>JAPLKJ010000304.1 GCA_026388125.1 Elusimicrobiota bacterium | reverse complement strand
TGCCGTCGCGCACCCACTTGAGCGTTCCCGAGCCGCCCACGCGGTCGGCGCGGGTGAGCTTTATCTGCGTGTTGAGCGTTATGGCGCCGCTGTTGATCCTGTCGAACACCGCGGCCATGATGGGCAGCTTTACCAGGCTGGCCGAGGTGAACAGGCGGTCCGCGTTATAGTCCCAGGTGCGCCCGCTCTGCAGGTCCTTCAGGTAGATGCCGGCGTTGGCGCGCCAGGCGCCGGCCGCGTTCTCGAGCCCCGCCACCATCGCCTGCCATTCCACGTCGTTGATGGGCGACTGTACCGTCTTCTTCAGGTCCTCCGGCGGCGGGTTCAACTGGCGGTTAAGCCAGACGCCGCCGCTGTAAAGGCCGAAGACGACCGCGGCCAGGCCGCCGGCAAGGGCCGCAAAAGCCAAGCCCGACAGTCGTCTGGGCGGAGGCGGAACATGCCGCGTGGGTACGTGATGCCGGTGCAAGCTGAGCTCCCTCGGAGGTTTATTTGCGGACGCCCATCGTCAGCGCGTCGCCCTCTCCCTTGTAGTCCACCATTATGGTGTCGCCCTTCTTCAGGGAGCTGTTGAGCAGGAATTCCGACATGGGGTCTTCAACGTATTTCTGCACGGTGCGCAGCAGCGGGCGGGCGCCGTAATTCGGGTCGAAGCCTTTCTTGCAGAGGAAATCCTTCGCGGCCTGGGTGATCTCGAAAGAGACTTCCTTGGCCAGCAGCTTGGCGCCCACCGTCTTGAGGCGCAGCTCGAGGATCTTCTCGGTGTCCAGCTCGGTGAGCGGCCGGAACACGATGGTTTCGTCGATGCGGTTGATGAATTCCGGATTGAAGACGCGCTTGACCTCTTCCATCACGGTGTCCTTCATCTCCTTGTAATCCTTCTCCTTGTCGTCGGCGGGCATGAAGCCCAGCGTTTTGCCCTTGGAGATCAGCCGCGCGCCCACGTTGGAGGTCATGATCAGGATGGTGTGAGTAGGGGCGGCGCCGCACGGCCTTGGTGAGCGCTCCCGAGTCCTCGTACCCCACGTAGCCGGGGGGTGCGCCGATCAGGCGCGACACGGAGAACTTCTCCATGTATTCGGACATGTCCACGCGGACCATGGCTTCCTCGTTGCCGAACAGGAAGTCCGCCAGCACGCGCGCCAGCTCCGTCTTGCCCACGCCGGTGGGGCCCAGGAAGATGAAATTGCCGATGGGCCGCTTGGCGTCCTTCATGCCGGTGCGGCTGCGCTTGATGGCCTGCGAGATGATCCTCACCGCCTCGTCCTGGCCTATCAGGCGCTTGTGTATCTCGCTCTCCATGTTCTGGAGCTTTTCGGTCTCGCTCTGCGTCATGCGGGTCACGGGGATGCCGGTCCACTTGGAGGCTATCAGCGCTATGTCCTCTTCCGTCACCTCGGGGACCAGCTTGTCGCGGCCCTCGCGCCATTTCTTGCGCGCTTCCTCGAGCGCTTTCTTGAGCTCTTTCTCTTTGTCGCGCAGTTTCGCGGCTTTCTCGTATTCCTGGCCGTAGATGGCGGCGTTCTTCTGCTTGGACACTTCCTCTATCTCGGTCTCTTTTTCCTTGAATTCGGAGGGCGCGACGGACAGCTTCAGGCGGGCGCGGCTGCCGGCCTCGTCGATGAGGTCGATGGCCTTGTCGGGCAGGGCGCGGTCGGTGATATATTTTTCGCTGAGCGTGGCCGCCGCGAAGATGGCGGGGTCGGTGTACTTGCACTTGTGGTGGCTCTCGTACTTCTCCTGCAGCCCTTTGAGGATCTCGATGGTCTCCGGGGCGGAGGGCGGCTCCACTATCACGGTCTGGAAGCGGCGCTCCAGCGCGGGGTCGTGCTCGATGTGCTTGCGGTATTCGTCGAAGGTGGTGGCGCCTATGCACTGCAGCTCGCCGCGCGCCAGGGCGGGCTTGAGCATGTTGGAGGCGTCTATGGCGCCTTCGGCCGCGCCCGCGCCGATGACGGTGTGCAGCTCGTCGATGAACATGATGATGTTGTTCTTGGCCTTGCGGATCTCCTCGATGATGCCCTTGAGGCGCTGCTCGAATTCGCCGCGGTACTTGGTGCCGGCCACGATGGAGGCCAGGTCCAGGCTTAAAAGCCGCTTGCCCACCAGCGTGTCGGAGATCTCGCCGGCGGCTATCTTCTGCGCCAGGCCCTCCACTATGGCGGTCTTGCCCACGCCGGGCTCGCCCACCAGCACGGGGTTGTTCTTGGTGCGGCGCCCGAGCACCTGTATCACGCGCTCGATCTCGTCGGTGCGGCCGATCACGGGGTCCAGGCGGCCGTCGCGGGCCATCTGGGTCATGTCGCGGGCGAACTCGTCCAGAATGGGGGTTTTGGTCTTGCCTTTCGGACCGGCGTGCGCCGCATGGCCCTTGGGCTGGGGGGGGTCCTTGGGGGAATCTTTCTGTTCCATCTCGCCGAGGATGCTCAGCACCTCCTCGCGCACGGTCTCGAGCTTCAGGCCCAGGTTCTCCAGCACGCGGGCGGCCACGCCTTCCTCTTCGCGTATCAGGCCCAGCAGGATGTGTTCGGTGCCTATGTAGGAATGGCCCATGTGCTGGGCCTCTTCCACGGCGTATTCCAGCACTTTCTTGGCGCGGGGGGTGAAGGGGATCTCTCCCAGCAGCATCATGTTGTCGCCGGTGCCCACTATCTTCTCTATCTCGGCCCTGACCTTGCGCAGGTCTATGCCCAGGTTCTGGAAGACCTGGGAGGCCACGCCTTCCGAAAGAGCTATGAGGCCCAGCAGGATATGCTCGGTGCCGACATAGTCGTGGTTGAGGCGCTTGGCCTCTTCCTGCGCTATCAGTATCACGCGCTGCGCCCTGTCAGTAAATCTTGTTCCCATTTCGAGGCCTCCGTGGCAATTTGACAAATAAAATCTGGATCCCGCGCGCAGAACCACGCGGAAAAAACACCGTCACGCAATACTATTATGACAAATGCGTAATTGTTATACAAATACGCGCTGTATAAGCGGGCTCAGGCCTCTCGGGCGGCGTGGCGGACGCGTACTTTAAAGCCCTGCACCGCGGTAACCGCCACGGCCGTTCCGGCGGGGATGTCCCCGGAGGCGCTTTCGGCCTCCCAGAGCTCTCCCTCCACCAGCACGGTGCCGTGGGGCGACAGGGCGGTCTTGGCCAGGCCTTTTTTCCCGACCAGGCTTTCAACGCCCGTTACCACCTTACCCAGCTGCGCCCGTACAACTATGTACGCCAGCGCGGCTACCACCGCTATAAGCCCTATTATGGTCGAGATAAGCATATTGATCGAAACGGAAAGCCCTCCCAGGGGCTGCTGGGGGAACAGCAGCAGCCCGCCGAACAGTATGGACGCCGCGCCGGCCAGCGTCAGCAGGCCGTAGCTGATCACCTTGATCTCGGCGATGAAGAAAACGAAGCCGAGCACTATCAGCGCCAGGCCCGCCATGCTGGCCGACAGCGTCTGGAAAGAATAGAACGCCGTTACCAGCGACACCGCGCCCACCACGCCGGGCAGGATCAGGCCGGGATTGTAAAGTTCTATGAAAAGCCCGGCCGCGCCCAGGCTCATCAGGATCATGGCTATGTCGGGGTTGGTTATCGTCGTGAGGAACTTCTGCCGGCGGGTCTGGGCGAAACGTTCCACCGCCGGGTGAGCGGAGCGCAGCGTGCCGAATTCCCCGGCCCTGGCCCCGTCCGCCTTAGCGAGGAACTCCTCCAGGCTCGCGGCCATAAAATCCGCCACGCCGGTCTTTACCGCCTCCTGCGCCGATATTGAATCGCTTTTTGTCACGGCTTTCATCGCCCAGACCGCGTTGCGCCCGGTCTTCTGCGCTATGGACTGCATGTAGGCCGTGGCGTCGTTGAGCGTCTTGGCCTCCATCGGGTCTTTCTTTTCGGTTTTCTTATCGCCGAGGCCGAGGGGGATGCCGCCGAGCATCACCGGGTGCGCGGCGCCGATATTGGTGCCCGGGGCCATGGCCACCAGCGGCGAGGCCATGGCGATGAACACTCCGGCCGAAGCCGCGCGGGCGCCCTGCGGCGAGACGTAGACCGCCACCGGTTTTTTGGAGGCCAGCATCGCCTGTATGATGGCGCGCATGGAGACGTCCAGCCCGCCGGGCGTATCCAGCGCTATCACCAGCAGGTCCGCCCCGCCGGGCCCGTTGACACTGGAAATGGCGGCGCCTATGAACTCGGCCGCCGCGGGCGTGATAACGCCGGAATACGGCGCCACCAGCACCGTCTTTACCTCGTAAATTCTCGCCGGCGCGGCGGGCGCCTTTTTAGCCGCGCCCGCTCCGACCGGCTGTGCCAGCAGGCCGGCCGAGACCAAAGACAGGAATAAGATCTTAAGGTTCATTTTAGTTCTCCAGACGGGGCTGAACCCGCAATTCAAATTATACATAGAAAAGGGGACAGGCTACTTTTAAATAAAGCAGCCTGTCCCCTTTGGTTATTTCGCCAGTTTCCCTACTTTTACTATCAGCAGAAAAAGGCCGAGGCGTTTTATCAGTTCGGAGAATTTCTCGAACTCCACCGGCTTTACCAGGTAGTTGTTGCACCCCAGCTCGTAGCAGCGGCCGATCTCCTTCGGGTCGTCGGTGGTGGTCAGCATTATTACCGGTATGCTCTTCAGGCGCGGATCGGTTTTCATGCGCGTCAGCACTTCTATCCCGTCCATGACGGGCATGCTTATGTCCAGCAGCAGCAGGTATTGCCGTTCCGGGTCAAGGCCGGGCGCGCTTTTGCCGGAAATAAAATCCCAGGCCTCCTCCCCGTCCCTGAACCGTATTACGGGGTTGAATACCCCTACCTCTTTGAAGCGCCGCTGTATAAGGAGCGAATGGCCGTCGTCGTCGTCGGCTATCAGTATGGTTATCTGTTCGGCGTTTTTCATGGTTCCCTTTTCCGTCAGTTAGGCAGGCAGCTCTACAAAGAACTTCGTGCCCGCTCCCTCTTTCGATTCTACCCGGATACTGCCCCCGCTCCTTTCCACCATGCGCTTTATCATGGTCAGGCCTATGCCTTCGCCTTTTTCCACGCCGGGCTGCCGCGCGTGCCCCCTGTAAAAAAGCCGCCAGATCTTCGCCAGGTCCGCTTCTTTTATTCCCAGACCGTTGTCGGAAACGGTATAGAGCGCTGTTTTTTCGTCCTTCCTTTCACCGCTCACGGTTATCTCCAGCTTCCGGCCGCGGTTCCGGTATTTTATGGCATTGTCGAGCAGGTTAAAAAAAAGCTGGCTGAGAATACCGGGGTCGCCGGTGCAGGGCGGCAGCGGCCCCGCGGTCACCGCGCCTCCGGTCCGCTCCAGCTGGTAGGAGAGCGAGGTCAGCGCCATTTTCAGTGTCGCGTCCATATCCACCGGCTCGTAGCGCAGCGGCATGCGGCCGAGGCGGGACATTTTAAGCAGCACGTTCAGCATCTCGCCCATCCTGGTTGCGCTGGAGCCTATGATGCGCAGCGCCTGCGGGATGCTCTCGCTCATAAGTTCGAACGTTCTGCTTTTCGGCTCTCCCGGCCGGGGGGCGGGAGCTGCTGTTTCCCGCAGCTCTTTGTGATAGTTGTCGAGTTCCTGGCTGAAGCCCTGTATGTTTATCAGCGGACCGCGCAGGTCGTGCGTTGTGATGTGGAGGAAGTCCTCCATGTCCTCTTTCTGCGCGGCCAGTTCCCGGTTCAGCCTGTTCCTCTCCAGCTCCGCCAGTTTGCGCTCCGTTATAACTTCAAAGATGGCCACGAAGCAGTCCCTGGCGGGGCTGTAAACCGAGATGTGGAGCCACATATTCAGAGCTTCCAGCCGCAGCTCTAAGGTTTCCGACGGGCCTCCGCGCGCCACGCGGCCGTAGAGCTCGAACAGCGCGCTGTCGGATTCCCGTACCCCCGGTATCAGCTCCGTGACTTTTTTCCCTATGACGTTCGTTAGCCCGGTCAGTTTTTCAAAGGCCTGGTTCACTTCCAGGTAAACGAAATCCACCGGCCTGTCTCCGTCGTAGAGCATGCGGCAATAGGCCAGGCCGTTGAGCATGTTGCCGAACAGGGAGCGGTAGCGCGCCTCGCTGTCCCGCAGTTTTCCTTCCGCCAGCTTGCGTTCGGTTATGTCCTGGAAGGAGCCGGCGGCGCGCCTTACCCTGCCCTGCTCCCGTTGAATTTGTGAGACGGCGTGCACCCAGCGTTTGTTGCCTTTGGCGGTGATTACCTCCCATTCCTGGTCGTACGGCTCGCCGGCTTCCAGCGCCCGCCGCACGGCCAGCTCGGCCTGGGCCAGCGACGCCGGGGCGATGAACCCCATGCCGACCGGTACTTTCGGCGCGCCTTTGCCCGGGTCCATTTCGAGTATCCGGAACATCTCGTCGGTCCAGGTCTGGGTCCGGGTTTCAGCGTCTATTTCCCAGCCGCCTATCCTGCCCGTCTTTTCTGTTTCCGCCAGCAGCTGCCGGGTTTTTTCCAGCGCCGCCGCCTCGGCCCGCCGCCTTGCCGCGGAAGTTGCCCAAAGCCCGGCGTAAACGAGCCCCGCCGCCAGCAGCAGCAGCGCCAACCCGAAGTACTCCCTGGTCCTGACCGGCGCCAGCAGCTTATCCCGGTCTATCTTGGTCACCACCGCCCATTTAAGGTCTTCAATGTACGCTATGGCGCTGAAAACCTTCACGCCCCGGTAATCGACGCCTTCAAAAAAACCCGTGCGCCCGCGGAGCGCGGCGGCGGCCGGCAGGCGCATGTCTGAAAGCGGCAGCGTCAGTTTCAGAGCCGAGTTCTTTCTGAAGTCGAGCTCGTTGAGGTAGAGAGCCTTGGCGCCCTCTTTGCGTACCAGCAGGGTTTCGGCGCTCGTTACCAGCAGCGGCACCGCTTTGAGCAGCGGGTAGAACTCCGCGTCGGGGTCTATGACCGTTGCCAGTACGCAAACGGGTTTGTTCACGCTATCTCCGCCGGCAAAAAGCGGGCTGAGCATGGCCATGCGCGGCCGTCCGTCCGCGGCCAGGTAAAGGTCGGTGAGCTGCGGCGTTCCCCGCGCCGCTTTCGCGAAGGCTTCCAGGAAAGGCTTTTCTGTCCCGGCCGCGTAGCCCGGCGTGGCCGCGATAACGGCGTTCTTCTCGGACAGGAAGGCCATGGCGGCGTACCGTTCCTGCGTTATGTAATCTTTAGCCCAGGCGCGGAGCTGCGCGCGCCGCGAGCCCGGGGCCGCTATTTCTTCCGCTAGTATCCCGCCCAGGAAAGGATGGCGGCTGAGCCGCTCCGCCTCCCGGATATGCGTGGCGCGCCAGGCCGCTACCTGGGCGGTCTTGTAGGAGTTTACCGCAGTAAGGCTGCTGCCTATCTCGGCCACGGCGTTACGCTGGTGCGCCGCGGCCGCAAGGAACCAGAGCCCCAGCAGCGCCGCCAGCATGAGCAGCCGGGCGCCGGTCTCTTTGGCCGGGAACAGGGTCTTAAGAGTTGACATCTTTTTCCTCTGCCGGCCTCCGCATGAAAAACGGCCGGCGGCAACGCCGGCTTACTGGTTCTCTAAATAGGCCGAGACGGCGCGGAGGATCTCCGCGGATAGTTTTTTGCCCAGCGCGGTCTCGGTTTTGAAGCGCGCTTCGCCGGCGGAAGCCGAGGCCTCTTTGGCGGCGGCGCTGAAATTCAGGAAAATTTTATCTGTCTTAACTTCTTTCAGGGCCACCGAGCCCGTGCCCCGGTGCCAGTGCCAGCGGGATTCGGGGTCGGCGTCCGCCACGGCGGAAAGCTTTACCTCGCACTCCGCGGCCAGGTCGGCGCCGCCGGCCGCCGCGGCTACCCTGGCCTCTATGCCTATGCCGTTGAGGGCTTTGATCACGGCCGCGATCACCTGGGCCGAGCTATCCGCGGTCATTATCAGCGCCACGTCCACCGCGGCCAGCGCCCTGACCGCGTCCCGGCGGGCCGCGTTCACGTCAGTCCCCGGCGCCGAGGCGCCGGCGGGGTCCAGCACGCGCATGTCCGCGGCCAGGTCCGCCCGGTTCTTAAGGAGCCCCAGCAGCTTCAGCGCGTATTTCGCTTTTTGCAGCTTTTCTGGCGCGGCCGCCAGCTGCGCCGCCAGGTCGCGCGTCCGGGCGTCCGTTTCCCGGACCTGTTCCTCCAGGGAGGCCAGCGCCTTGGAGCGCTCCAGCACCGCCAGCGCGAAATACTGGCCGTTGGCGGGGTCGCGCCAGGTGGCCGCTATTTCCACGCCTTCGAGGTTCTTCTGCGAGACCGCGCGCACGTTCTGCGAGGCGTTCTGCGAGGAGGAGGTGAGGGTGTTGCCCTGCGTTTGCGAAGTGTACTCGGCCGCGGCCACGGCTGAGTTCACCGTGACCTGGGCGGAGAAAACTTTGGAGATCTCGCCCCGCGCCCGGTCCTTGGCCGCGTTCAGGTCGTCCGCCGAGGAGACGCCGGTAAGGAAGCGGCTTCGCGGATACCCGGCGTCGGCGCCGTCCACCCAGGCGGGGCGCGGCGCCGGCGCAGGCAGGGCGGCGGCGCGCTGCGGCCTTGCAGTGGTAGAAGCGCAGCCCGCCAGCAGCGCCGCGCTGAGAACGGCGGTAAAGATCCTAGGCATAAAAGAACCTCCTACAGGGCCGTGCGGTATTGCAGGTACGTCCGCCGGCCTTTTATCACTTCCACGTCCCTGAAAACTATGTTGCCCGTCGGGTTGCCGGCGCGGTCGGTAAATGTGATGGTGACGTCCTGCCGGCCGGGCGCCACCGCCAGGCGCGCCATGCGTATCTGCGCGGGCAGGGTGGTCCAGCCCCGGGTGTCCGCGGTCTCGGTGGCCGCTCCGGCGGCGCTGGTGATCATCTTGGCCAGCAGCCCCAGTCCTGCCCCGGCGCGCTTCTCCACCTCGGCGGCCGCCGCCCTGGCCAGCACGAATTTTATGGCGGCCCGGGCTATGGCGCGCAGCCTGATGGCCGCGTTCTTTTCTTCGAGGCACTGACGGGCGATGCCCGAGATGTCCTCCATCAGCAGGGATTCCGTCTGCGCGCCGCCCGCGGCTATGCGCGACCCGGCGATGGTGTACGGGTCCTGCACGTATTCGGGGTAGGCTACGGTTATGGCGTCGCCCAGTATGCCGGCGTTCACGGCGTTCCTGAAGCGCGCGGCGTCCGGCTCGTCCTTGCCGCTCTGGTTCACCGCCAGCATGGCCTCGTTCCAGGCCACCTGGAAAGTGCGCGAGACCTTCATGGGGGAGGGGCCGTTGTAGTGCAGGAACACGATCTCGCCCAGGCCCAGTTTCTCGAGCCTGGAATAGGGCGGTATTTTGAACTGCGGCTCGGGCGTTGCGTAATCCGCGGCGTAATCCTTGAAGGCCTCGGCCGCGGCCTTATACGAGATGCGCGCGTCGTCCCGGCTGCCGCTCTGCTCGAAGAGCATGCCGCTCAAGTACTGCGCGAAAGCGCTGTCCTTGTAGCCGCTTTTGCCCTGCATGAATTCGTTGAAGCGGGCGAGGTAGGCCGTTACTTTCCTGGCCTCCACCAGCGCTTCGTCCGTGTTGCCCAGGAAGACGAAGTTCAGCGCGCGGAAAGCGTTGAGCAGCGCCCGCTCGAACACCTCGCCGGCGTATTTGGTGGTGTTGTCGTTGAGCAGGAAAGTGCCCGCGCCGCGGCTTACGCTGCGGGTGAACAGTTCTTCCATCCTGCCTTCCGCCGTTTCCAGGTCCCGGTCGCTTTCGGCGTATTTCGCCGCGTCGTGCAGCACCATGCCGCGGTCGAGATAATACAGCACGGCGTTCTTCTCGCCGTATTCGGAGGTCTTCGCGCCCTCTATCTCCGCCTGCGCGCCCGCGTAGTCGTAGGCGGCCAGGCGGGCGTTGAGCCCCGTCCTGTACGAGCGCGACGGCCCGGCGCAGGCCGTCAGAACGACGGCCGCGCCGGCGAGCACGCAATGCGCAGGGCGGGGGAGGGTCATCGGCGGCTTACCCGGCGGTTACCAGGTGGAGCCTGACCGCTTCACCGCTTTCTTTATCTTCTTCTGTCCGGTCCAGGCTATCTGGTTGTTCTTCATGTTCAGCAGTTTCAGGTTGACCTGGTAAAGGATGACGGACTTGCCGCCCTCTTTATCCTCAATGGAGCTCATGTTGCCACTCAGCATGAAGTCCGCGCCTGTTTCCTGGCCGTGGGCCTTCTTGGTCTCTTCGGAGGCGTTGGTATCCTGGTCCAGCCGCTCGTCGCGCACGTCGCCGCGCTCGTCCTTGCTCGCCACGAAGGTGACGCGGCCCGAGTTGATCAGCGCGCGCTGCAGGTCTTCCACGAACACGCCGGTGTTGATGTGCTCGCTGCTCTGGTTGCGGACGGAGCCTACTATCACCGTGGGGTTCTCGCCTGACGCCCCCGCGGCCGAGCTCAGCCACGGGCGCGCGAGACAGTCGGAGATCATCTCTTCGGCCGTCAGGCGGGAGTCCGTGTCGTTCCATTTGCCGCTGATGTCCACCACCGCGGCGGTGTCGAGCCTTTTTACCTGCGTGCCGCCGCAGCCCGTAAGGACGGGCAGCGCCAGCAGCGGGGCCAATAATAGATACTTTTTCATAAAGCCCTGTCTCCTTGTCCGATATTAGCGCGCTGTTCAGTGCTTGGCTTCTTCTGCGGCCAGGTCGTCAAAGGCCTTGTCCGCGTTGGCCTTCACGTAATCGCGCACTTTGGAGTCCAGCTCCTTGGCTTTATCGAGCTGCGCTTTCACGCCGGCCACGTCGAGCTTCGCCAGCGCGAACATGGAGCCGTCGGAGGAGTCTATCCAATGGTCCACTATGACGACGCCCGAAAGGTTCATCTGGGTGAAGCTCTTCAGGGAGTTGGTGACGTTCTGCTCCTCGCTGGAGCTTTTCATGTCGCCGGCCGTGGTGGAGGCCATGTAATCCTTGGTCAGCTTGGCTATGTAGGTGTTGAAAACCTCGGCGATCTTCGCGCGCGCGCGGCCGTCGGCCGTGTCTATGGCCAGCGCCCTGTTCCGGATGCCGGTGGCTATGCCGACGCCGTAGAAGTTGCCGTCCTTGAAGGCGCCGGAGCCCTGGTTCACCCAGGCCGGGCCGGAAGCCGCGATGGGAGCGGAGACCGCCGCGGTCTGTACGTTCTTGCCGCCGCCGCAGCCGGCGAGAGCTATGACAGCCCCGGCGCAAAACAGCATCTTTACCGAAGTATTGATATTTTTCATTGATCGAGCCCCTTTTTTAGCGAAATAACCGGCCGGCAGCCCGCTGAAAAAACCTTGGCGGTCCTTTCTGCGGACTGTCTGGGTTCCAATCAGAAAATTAGCAATTAATATCTATATTGTCAAACGCTCAGGCCAGGGCTTTGTCCACGGTTTTAATGAACTTTTCCGGCTCCAGCGGCTTGGGTAGGCATTCCAGCACCGCGTAATGGTCGAGGGCGCCGGGTTCGGGCGGGGAGCCGGTAACCAGCAGGCTTTTGGCGCCGGCGGACCTTTCCGCGAACAGGCGCGTAAGCTCCGTGCCCAGCCCGTCGGGGAACATCAGGTCCGTCACCAGCAGATCGTAATGGTTCTTTCTTATCAGGGCCGCAGCCGCGGCTACGCTTTCAGCGTAAGTTATCTCGTAATCCTTCCCGGAGAATAGCCCGGCATAGGCGTTGAGCATCGCGGGGTCGTCGTCGGCTATCAGTATCTTTCGGGGCATGATCCGCCTTAAAACGCACAGAATGCCCTCACCCTTTTTAGGCCCCCCGGCCTTCAACTGAACTGTCCGCCTATATAATTTATCAGATTACCCGCAGGGAAGTAAGGGCGAGGGGCCTGGGCCCGGGCGTCATTGGACCTATCTCCGGCTGGGCCGCCCAGCCCCGCTATTTGATAATATAGCGGTTATGACAGATACAGGCTTCCGGCTCGCGCCCGGCTCTTTCGAGGAAAAATTCATCCGCAGCGGCGGCCACGGCGGGCAGAACGTGAACAAAGTGGCCACCACCGTGCAGCTGCGGTTCTTTCCCGCCCTGTCAGGCCTGCCTTACGAGGCGCAGCAGCGGCTGAAGGCGCTGGCGGGTTCCAAACTTACCGACGACGGCGACGTTATAATAATCGCCAGCGAATACCGGACGCAGGAACAGAACCGGCAGGCCGCCCGCGCCCGTCTGGGCGAACTGGTGGAGCGCGCCCTGCGCCCGCCGCGCCGCCGCCGGCCCACCAAGCCTTCTTACGGTTCCAAACTCCGCCGCCTTGACGAAAAAAAACACCGCTCGGATATAAAAAAAACGCGCCATTCGGAGGAATGACGCGCCGCCGCGGCGGGCCCGGACAGCGCCCGTACGGACAGTTTATTTCTTCCCGGGGGCCAGCACCCAGTCTATGATCTCCGCCGTAAACCCCGGGCCCTTGAACATGTTCACGCCGTGGCCGCTGCGGCCGGCTTTAAAGACCGCGGGCAGGCCCTGCCTGGCCGCGGCTACGGCCAGGTAATTGCCGCTTTGCCAGGCGTAGGCGTCGTCTTCGGCGGCCGCGATGAAAATGCGCGGCGGCCGCGCGGCGGCAAAATAAGGTTCGGTCTTTACGCCGTGGTATTCCACTCCGGGCGAAAGCAGCACCAGCGCGGCCGGCTTTAGGGCGCCCTCCGCGGCCGCTTTAACGGAAAGGTTCGCGCCTATGCTGGCGCCGCAGAAGACCATTTTCGCGGCGGGGACCTTCTTTTTCAGCAGCCAGGCGGCGGCCGCTTCTATGTCCCCGGAGGCGGCGTTCCACTCGGCGTCGGAAAAAGCCCGGTAAGAGACCTCTTTGCCGGCACAGGCGCGGCTGCCGCCGTGGCCGCGCATATCGAGCGCCAGGTAGCCCAGCCCGCGCTTTTTAAGCGCGGCGTGCAAAGGTTCCCACTCGTTCTTATCTGAGCCCAGGCCGTGCGTGTTTATAAAAACGTAAGAGCCCTTGGCCGGGGCCAGGTAGAAGGCCTCGATAGAGCAGCCGTCGGCGGTTTCGAAGCGCACGGTGCTCTGCCCGGCCCGCGCCGCCGCGCAGGGCAGCAGCGCCAGCGCCGCTGAAAATATTAAGCCGCGCATTTATCTGTCCTCCTTGTGGTGCACGTTCCAGGTAAGGGCGAACAGGACCACCGAGATAACGCAGGCCGCCAGCAGCAGTTCGAAGCCGCCGTCCCAGCCCCAGCGGTCCACTATCCGGCCCAGGCCCAGCTCGGCGATGACCGCGCCGAAAACGTAACCGAAGAAGCCGGTGAAGCCCGCGGCCGTGCCGGCCGCTTTCTTGGGCGCCAGGTCCACGGCGCTGACGCCTATCAGCATGACCGGCCCGTAGATAAGGAACCCGATGGAGAACAGCGCGACGGAGTCCACCAGGAAATGCCCGGCGGGGTTCTTCCAGTAGATCCACACGGCTATGGTCACCAGCACCATGAAAATGCACGACACCGGGCTCCTGCGCCCGCCGAACACTTTATCCGACAGCCAGCCCGCCAGCAGCGTGCCCGGGATGCCGGCCACCTCGTAAAGGAAGAACAGCCAGCGCGAGGTGCCGGCGGGGCAGGCTTTCGCCGCGGTAAGGTACGTCGGGGCCCAGTTCAGCACGCCGTAGCGCACCACGTAGATGAAGATATTGGCTATGGCGATTATCCACAGCGGCTTATTCTTCAGCACGTAGGTGACGAAGATCTCTTTCGCGCTGAGCTCCCGCTCGGGGTCGTCCACGCCGGTCTTGGGGTGGTCGTTCTTATAATCCTCTATGGACGGCAGGCCGCAGCTCTGCGGCGTATCGCGCAGGAAGATAAGCAGCAGCACGCCCATTATTATGGCGAGCACCGCGGGCACGTAGAAAATTATATGGAAAGTTAGCCCCGAGCTAAGGGCCGCGCCGGCGGCCAGTATCGTCGCCAGCGCCAGCGCGCCGTTGACCACGGCGCCCACCAGCCCGCCGCCCAGGTTGTGCGCCAGGTTCCAGGTGGCGAAGATGGTGCCGCGCTCATGGTCCGAGAACCAGTGCGTGAGCGTGCGCGCGCACGGGGGCCAGCCCATGCCCTGCGCCCAGCCGTTGGCGAACCAGAGTATGAACATCATCCCTACCGAGCCGGCGAACGAGGGGAAGATCAGGTTTATGACGCCGGACAGCAGCAGGCCGGTGGCCATGAAATAGCGCGGGTTGGAGCGGTCCGACACGTTGCCCATTATGAACTTGCTCAGGCCGTAGGAGATGGCCAGCGCCGTGGCTATCAGGCCCACGTCGCCCTTGCTCATGCCGTAGTCCTTTATCAGGTAGGGCTTGGCCAGCGAGAAGCTGTTCCTGACGAAGTAGAAGAAGGTGTAGCCGGCGAAGATGGAGAGCATCATCCGCCAGCGCATGCGCGTGTAAGCGGCCGCAACGCGTTCGGCGGGCAAAGGTTCAGTAAAAGGCGCCGGCTTATAGATCCCGAGCAATTTTTTTAACATAGTTCCCCTTTATTCCTGCC
The DNA here is from genome assembly GCA_026388125.1 of Elusimicrobiota bacterium. Classification (GTDB taxonomy): domain Bacteria; phylum Elusimicrobiota; class Elusimicrobia; order Elusimicrobiales; family UBA9959; genus UBA9959. The sequence goes on along the minus strand of JAPLKJ010000304.1, from coordinate 3,336 downwards.
GGCAGGCCGCGTCTTTTTCTTCCTTCCCGCCGAAAGACAGTGCCAGGTTCATCACTACCGCGAACACCGTGCCGAAAGCTATGCCCGCTATGTTCACCGTGCCCAGCGTGAAGCCCTTCACGCCCAGGCCGGTGGCGAGGATGATGGAGGAGCCGGCCACTATCAGGTTCCTGTGCTCGCAGAAATCCACTTTGGCGTCCAGCCAGATCTTTATGCCCATCATGGCTATCAGGCCGTAAAGGATCACGGTCACGCCGCCCAGCACCGGGTTGGGGATGGACTGGATGACGGCGCCGAACTTGGGGCACAGCCCCAGCAGCAGCGCTATGCAGGCCGCGGCTATGAAATTGTAGACGCTGAACACGCGGGTGATGGCCATCACGCCCATGTTCTCGGCGTAGGTGGTCTGCGGGGTGCCGCCGCCCATGGCCGACACGAAGCTGGCCGCGGCGTCGCCCAGGTAGGCGCGGCCCAGGTGCTGGTTCATGTCGCGCTGCATGTAGCCGCCTATGGCTTCCAGGTGGCCTTTATTCTCGGCCACCAGCACCACGAACACCGGCGCTATCACCAGCAGCGCCTCGAGGCTGAAGGCGGGCGTGATGAAAGGCGGCAGGCCCAGCCAGGCCGCGTTCTTTATGGCCTCTATGTGCGCCGGGTCGATGATGCCCAGCGCCAGCGCCAGCACGTAGCCGCACACCACGCCGGTTAGTATGGGCAGCAGGCGCATAAAACCTTTCAGGTAAAGCGAGACCGCGGCGGCCACGGCGAACGTTACAGCGGCTACCAGCAGCAGCACGGCGTCCGCAGAGGTAGCCAGGCGGAAATCAGAGTTCAGGAAATTTGAGACGGCCGACGAGGAAAGGTTAAGGCCGATTATCGCCACTACCGCGCCCGTTACCAGCGGCGGCATCAGGCGGTCTATCCACTTCGAGCCGTATCTGAGCGTGGCGGCGCCGGCAATGGCGTACAGCACGGCCGCGCCGGCTATGCCGCACAGCGCGAACGGGATCTTCTCCGCGGCGCCGCCGGTCACGGCCAGCACGGGGCCGATGAAGGCGAACGAGGAGCCCAGGTAGCTGGGCACTTTGGCGCGCGTTATAAGGATGAACAGCAGCGTGCCCACGCCGGAGAAAAAGATGGCGGTCTGGGGATTGAAGCCCATCAGGATGGGCGCCAGCACCGTGGCGCCGAACATGGCCACCACGTGCTGCATGCCCATGGGGATAAGGCGGGCCAGCGGCAGCTTGTCTTCAGGATAGTAAATTTTGTTTTCCATAATTTATGGAATAATAATACAATTTTAAGATGAGAGGCAACGACCATCGGGGCGCCCGGCGCGACAGGCACGATTCCGTGGTGGAGTTCTTCAGCGCGGCCGGAAAGCTTTTAGGCTCCGGGCGGCTGGTGGATTTTTCCAGGACCGGCGCTTCATTTTCTTCCGCTTACATGATGGCGCCGGGCGGCAGGCTCAAGCTGCGCGTCCGGCTGCTGGAAAAGGGCGTGCTGGATATTTCAGCGAAGATAGTCTGGGCCCGGAAGGACGGCGCCGGCCGCCTTTACGGCGTGCAGTTCGATGCCGTGAATAAAGTGGGTTCCGGCGGGCAGTTAAGAAAGCTTTTCTGACGGGCCTGCGTCTTTCAGTCTGTTGCGCTTCCCGGCGCTGCGCGCTTTGCGGCGGCGTATCTTTTCAATTTCTTTAAGACGTTCGGAGGTTTCGGGCGAGATCCTGACCTCTATCTCGTCCACCAGCTCGCGCAGGGCCAGGAAGCGGTTAAGGGAGCGCTTCCGCTCGCGCTGGCAGCGCACCACCAGGCCCAGGGCGGGGTAGCGCAGCTGCACGGCGTTGGAAGTTTTGTTTATCTTCTGGCCGCCGTTGCCGGAGCCGCGGATGAACTGCTCATCTATAAGGCGAAGGTCGATGCCCAGCCGGGCGATGCGCGCCTTCAGCGCCACCACCTTGGCCGGCGTAATCTCGGAAAATTCAGTGAAATTCATATTAATTAAGGTGACACACAACTTAATTGCTTGCAATTAAGTTGTGTGTCACCTAATCCTGCAGCTGGCCGTGCTCCCGGAGGTATTTGCGGATGTGGCTGCGGGCGCCGGCGGTCTTCACTATGCCCAGCCAGTCCTTCTTGGGCGCGGAGCTTTTGCGGGTAATTATCTCGCACAGGTCGCCGCTCTTCAGCGGGTTGTCCAGCCTGGACATCTTGTTGTTGACCTTGGCGCCGATGCAGGTGTTGCCTATATCCGTGTGGATCATATAGGCGAAATCCAGCGGGGTGGCGCCCTCGGGCAGCGGCTTCACCTCGCCTTTCGGCGTGAAAATGAAGATCTGGTCAAGCTCCAGGTCCGTCTTGAAACTTTCTATGAACTCGCGCGGGCTCGAAAGGTCCTGCAGCCATTCCATCCACTGCCGCAGCCAGTTGAGCTTCTCGTCGAGGTGGCGGTCGGCCCCCTTGTCGCCCATCTTATAGCGCCAGTGCGCGGCGATGCCGTACTCCGAGGTGCGGTGCATGTCCTCGGTGCGGATCTGTATCTCTATTATTTCGCCGGAGGCCGCCATCACGCTGGTGTGCAGGCTCTGGTAAAGGTTCATCTTGGGCACGGCTATGTAGTCGGTGAACGAGCCGGCCACCGGCTTGAACACGGAGTGCACCGTGCCCAGCAGCGCGTAGCAGTTCACTATGGAGTCCGTGATGATGCGCACGCCCAGCGCGTCCTGGATCTCCTCGAACGGCTTCTCCTGGCGCAGCATCTTGCGGTAGATGGAGTAAAGGTTCTTCGCGCGGGACAGCACGCGGTGCGGTATCTGCGTGCCGCCCAGGTGCGTTTCCACCGCCAGCTTGAAATCCTGCAGCAGTTTTTCCCGCATAACGTAGCGCAACTGCACTTTGGTCAGCAGGCTCTGGTACTCGTCGGGGAACAGGTATTTGAAGGAAAGGTCCTCCAGCTCGGACTTCAGCTGGAAAATGCCCAGCCGCTGGGCCAGCGGCGCGTAAAGGGAGATGGTCTCGTGGCTGATCTCCAGCTGCTTCTCCCGGGGCAGGAAGTTCAGGGTGCGCATGTTGTGCAGGCGGTCGGCCAGTTTGATGACGATAACGCGGATGTCCTTAGCCGTGGCCAGGATCATCTTGCGCCAGTTCTCGGCCTGCGCCTCGTCGCGCGAGGAGAACCGCAGGGTCTCTATCTTGGTCACGCCGGTCACCAGGGTCAGGATCTCCTCTCCGAATTCCTTGCCGAACGTTTCCGGGGAGATCTTGGTGTCCTCCAGTACGTCGTGCAGCAGCCCGGCCGCCACCGTCTCCAGGTCCATCTTGTAGTCCACCAGGATCT
>JAPLKJ010000224.1:4372-12238 GCA_026388125.1 Elusimicrobiota bacterium | reverse complement strand
AGCTACCGCTTTCGCGTTCAGGGCGGCCAATTGCGCCGTTGATACAGGCTTGTTCGCGTCGGAGGTGTTGTCTACATTCCCCAGGCCAACCATTACGGGCGTAATGCCGCCTACTGTGCCGGTGAATGTAGGCGACGCCAGGGGCGCTTTCAGGTCTATCTGGCTTTTCAACGTGCCGGTGTCAGTTGCTACCGTTGCGGCCACTGCCTTCAGGTTCAACGCAGCCTGTTGTGCCGTAGACACGGGCTTGTTCGCGTCGGAAGTGTTGTCCACATTGCCCAGGCCAACCATCGCGGGCGTGATGCCGCCTACCGTGCCGGTAAATGTAGGCGACGCCAGAGGAGCTTTTAAGTCTATCTGGCTTTTCAACGTACCCGTGTCCGTGACTACTGTATCCAGCCTGCCGCTTAACGCGCTGTCGGCATTGCCGCGGTCGCTTATCTCGCTCGCCAGGTTGCCGGCTATGGTCGTTGTTGCTGCGGCAACGGAGCCGAACTGCGCGGAATTCACATTGGTCAGCGCCGAGCCGTTCAGCGCCGGCAGGGAACCGCTCCCGTCAAGCAGCACCAGCTTGCCGGCCGTGTTGAAGCTGTTGCCCTGCAGCGTCACGCTTGAATTCAGCGCGCTGAACGTCGTCCCCGCCTTGTGCAGGCTGGCTTCATCGGCCGTGTAGGTGGTATCAGCGTCCGCCGAACAGGCCCACGCCGAACCGTTCCACTTGGGGATCTGGTTGGTGGTGCAGCCGCTCTGGTTGAGTTTATTCAGCGATATGGTGGATGCCGCTATATCGGCCGCGATTATAGTGCCGTCAACGATCTGGTTGGAATTATTGATCGCGCCTACGGCTATTGAGGATACTCTGACGTTCGCGCCCAGGCTGCCGCCGGCTATGTTGGCAGCCGTTATATTGCTCACGGCGGTGCCATCGCCCTGGAACGCCGCCGCCTTTACCGTGCCCGCCACCTCCAGCTTCTGGGACGGGTTGGCCAGCCCTATACCCACGTTCCCTGTATTGGAATTATACACGTCGGCCCCGGAGGCTACCCACACCCCCCCGAACGCCGCTGTGTATTGCACCGAACCGTCCTGGAAAATAATACCCCGGCTCCCCGTGGTAGTGGATATTTTAAGGTCCCCGTCAGCCAAAGTAAAACCGCCGGCGCTTCCTTCAGCCGTCCCCGCGTGCAGGGCGTAGGGCGTGGATAAAAGCGGGTCCGCGGACATGGCCGTCCCGTCTATGGTAACACGCACATAAGGCTCGGCCGCCGCCCACGGTATGGCCGCGAACTGCGCCTCGTTCGGCGTGCCCAGCGGATACCTGAAAAGCCCGGCTGAAACATAAACCCCGGTGGAGCCGCTGGTCCAGTAAACCACTGAACCGTCGGCATTGGTTATTTTAAATTCCATCGGCAATGTGCCGGTATATATAGCCCCGGCCTTGCGCAGTGTTCCCTGGTAAGTTATGTACTGCGGCGTCCCAGCCCAGGCCAAGCTGGAGATTAACGGCTGAAGGCCAAGGAAAAAGACCAAAAACAACATCTTTAATGGCTTGTTCATACAAGTTCCCCTAATGTACCGTCATGGGCATCATATTAGCCGCCTACAGCCTGCCGCCGATAGATCTCAGCCTTTCAATACCCAGCTTTGCCTTTGTATGCCCGGGGTTTATCCGCAGACATTCACTCCAGTTCTTAACTGCGGCCTTGTAATCTCCCATTGAGAAAGCCCGCACACCCAGTTCATAAAGTTTATCGGCCGCCTTAACGGCGCCTGCTTGCGCGGCTTCGGATTGCCGCGGTTCAGAAGCGGGCGCTGCGTCCTCCACGGAAGCCTGTTTACCGACGCTGGACTCGGACGGGGCCGGCTCGGGAACCGAAGCAGTAGTCACGCCGATCTCACTGTCAGCCGCTGTGAGCACGGCCGTTTCGGTTGTCGCAGCTGTCCCGCTAGGGGGCATCTCTGAATCAAGATCGCCGGCTATCGCATCGATCGACACGGCAACCTCGGCCGGGGCGGGGCGTAAAGTAACGGCAGCTTCCCCGCCGGTCGATACGGCTGCCTCAGCCGGGGTGGTGCTTACGGCAACGGCAGCTTCCGCGCCGGGGACCGGCTGGGAATCATTCTCCCGCTGGGCCGGCACGGCGGCGAGGGAGGAGGATTCGACCGCGGCTATGTCCGGCTTCGGGCATAGGTCATCTGAGTACTGATTTTCCCCCTCCTGGTCGGGGGACGAAAACACGGCACCGGTGCGCTCTGAGGCCAAACCGGAATAGAAAACTGCCTCCTCATTGGCGCCGCACGCAAGGACTTTCTTAAAAAGCGCGTTCGCTTGCTCGAACTTCCCCCCTGAGTACAGGTTAAGGGCGTGGGTTTCGTAGTTAAAAAGCGCAAAAACGCTGCGCCGCAGATTCTTTATCTGCAACGCTTTAGCCAGAACACTTTCAGTCAGACTCTTGTCGATGTATTTGTAGGAAATACCTTTTAAGACTTCTCTCGATAAAAACACTTTGGCCAGGGTCGTGTCGTCAACGTCGGTTCTGACCATGATCATTTCCGAATAGTTCTCCTTTATTGTTTCGTAAAAAGTTCCCCGTATTATTTCCTCTTTTTCTAAAAACGCGTCCTGGAGTTCCGCGTAAACCGGCGTTTTGCGAATGAACTCCTCATATGCCGAAACGGCTTCTTGCAAAGAATCCACGTTTCCGGCAAGGCTTTTAGCGCGCTGGAACGCGCCGTCCCATTCCCGGAGCTTCGCCGCTTCTGACCCCTTCAAGGAAGCAAGCTGTTTTTTTGTCGTTTCGGCGCCGCGGAGCAGTTCTTTTCTTCGGAGATGAACGGTCCAGGCCTCGATCTCCAATATCCTGCGCCCGGATTCCTTTAAATAATTCCGGGCCAGGTCGTTTTTAGGGTCCTCCACGACCGCGTCCATGAAGCCAAGCATCGCGCTTTCATAATCGCCCTTTTCTAACGCCTGCAGGCTTTCCTGAAACTTGACTTCAGAAGCATAGGAGGCGCGCGCCGGCGTGGCAAAACCCGGCAAAGCCGCCAGGCCGGCGGCAAAAGCGCAGGCGTATAAAGAGAAACCTTTCCTTTTCATACTTCATTACCGATTGCGGGACTTCTCCGTTTCCATTATTTCCCGGGCCTGTTTCATAAGCTGCAACGCTTCTTTAAGAGTCGGCTCAAGCGTGAGTGCGTCGTTAAGTTCCAGCACCGCTTCGTAATAGCTGTTCTCCCGCATGAACGCTTTGGCCCGGTTCAATTTCCATCTTGCTTTCTCCTGCTGTGGCGTAAGGTACGGCGTAACCTCGACCGGCGCGCCGAATTTATATGAAACCCCGAATTTGTGGGTATAGCCGAATTCCCCGTACTTGGCCATGGCGTAATCCACCTGAATGACCTTAAGTTTGAATCCCATTCCGAATCTAACGCCGCTGCCGAGATCGGCGCCCCCCGCATAGCCAAGCCTTCCGGAAATCAGGCCATTGACGACATATTCAAGGCCCGCTGAACAGGTAGTCTTGTCATCGTTCGGCTTTTTGAGATCTACCGCTAAGGTGAGGGGGTCGCCCCAGGCCGGGAGCGTCCACGAGGCGCCGGCCCTGAGGACCGACGGGCCATTGTCCTTTACGGAATTGAACTTAAATCCTCCTCCCAGCGATTGGGCGGAAACGCCAAGCCCCAGCACGCCGCCTGAGAGCTGGGAAATGGAAAGGAAACCGGCGTCAAAAAGCAGCGTGTCCGCTGAAAAATTATCCAGGACCTCCCTCGCGTATTTCACCCCGCCGCCCATAAATACCCCGAACCGCAGGTCATCCCAGGTGCCGGAGATCCTTTTTGCATAGTTCAGCGAAACCGCCATATCCCCCGCGTCCACGGCGCCGACGTAGCCGCCGGAATTGTCGTAACCGGAGAAAGAGTTCATTTCAAGAAGCGAAAGAGAGGCCGCCAGCACGCTCTTATTCGAGAGCGGCTGGGCGTAGGCTATCTGCTGCATGGAGATGTCCTCAAGCCAGGAATTATAGGTAAACGCCAATTCACTGTAGCGCGTTCTCCCCAAGGCCGCCGGATTAAGATTCAAAGCGCCCAGAAGATCGTCGTAAAGCCCGGTACCGCCCTCGCCCATTGCCGAAGCCCTGGGGCTTTGTATCACCCTGAGAAAATAGCCTCCGGACTTTCCGGTTTCCGCGTACACGGCGGCAGCCGGTAACCAGCAACCCATGATCAATAGCAGTAATAAGAGACGCAAGCCTGTAGTAAACGACCAGGAAAAAGATACGTGCCGCACACGGTTTTTCATTCTTCCGATTCTTTCCGGCTCGCGCTTTTTCATAATCTCCACCGGCCTGTTATTTCACTACCATCAGTTTCCCCGTCTTCCTGTTCGTACCGGAAACTATTTCCCAGACATAAACGCCGCTGGCCACTATTTCCCCCCCTGAATTCCTGACATCCCATTTCATTGACGGAGGGACAACATCCAGCTCTCTTACCCGGTCGCCAGTTATCGTGTAAATGCGGATCTTCCCGAAGGCGGGGAGATTTGTGAAGGTTATCAGGCCCGTCCAGTCGCCATAGCGCGCCGTGTTGCCGGCGTTCGGGCTGAATGGTACGGGATAGGCGTAAACGGAGGAGACATTCGTATCCGGCACGGCCATCAAGGCGTAGGAAGATAAATGAGGCACTTCAAGAGAGGCCTCCATGGCCAGCGCGTTGATGTCGGCGCCCGCTTGCCTCACCCATAGATAATTAGTCTCGTCCAGGCGCCAGACGGTCAGATCCTTCACTCTCACGGGGGGGAAGCTGCCGTCCACTATGCCGTCTCCGTCAGCGTCCGCGTACAGGAACGTTAGAACGCACGACGAGGAAGGCTGAACGGCATTGCCCGATGCGTCATAAACCAGAACGTTTAACACACTGAGCACCGAGGCGGCTGCGCCAGGCATGGCGGAGAGTTTGCGGTTCGCGGCCTCAACAGCCAGGGAGGTCTGCGCCGTTGTAACTACCACGTAATAATCGGAAGAATAAGCGCCGGGCGGGACCGTCACGCTTGGCCCGGAACCGTTCATGGGCACGGCCACATTACTTGCCAGATAATCCATCTTGACGGTAAAATAGTGCGTGCTTTCCGCCCCCAGCGCTATGCCGTTAATATCGGCGAGCGTTGAAGAATAGCGGACGGCGTAAACGCTTCCCTTGTCCCAACTGGCCGTGGAATTAAGCAGAACGGCCGTCTCATCGGGGATGAGCGCTACGCTTACGGCCCGCGTTGAATTGACCGGCTCTCCAAAGTGGTCCCGGACCTTGCTGACCGCCACGCCCGCCGTCAGCGCTTCGGTCGAGACTTCATTGGAAAAAAGGAATTTCACAGGATTGCCGGCTCCGGCCCCCAAAAGCGCCCCCTCCGAAACCACGGCGCCGGTGGATTCAAAGTTCAGAATGCTGAAGAGAAGAGTGTTTGACGGTATTTGGGAAAGATAACCTGAAAGCACGCTTGCCGGGTAGGCACCCAGTTTGGACAGCGAGGCGGAAGGTTCGCCTACTGTATAACTTGTCCGGTACTCCCCCGCGCTGTTTTCAACAACACAGGAGGCGGCCCCCGCCCGGCGTATTAGTTCCCACTGGGCGCGCGCGGGTTGCGCCAGAAGGACCAAAAGCGCCGCGAACAGGACACCTGAGTTATTTTTTTTTATTTCGGACCTGTAACTTAAAGACATAAACAATGTTACCCCATAATCTGACCAAAATCAATCAAGAAACTATCAATATTTAATCAGTAAATGTAATAAGGCATATAAATTGAGAAGCTACGCAGATATTGATGAATTATGCGCCAACACCTTGCACATATTTCCTCCATTCGCAGCCAATTCTCATTATTGGAGAAGCTGTTTTATTTTAGCAAGAAGCACGACGGATTCCACCGGCTTGGTGAGAAAAAACTGTATATCATGGGAATATGCGTCCAACTGGTCTTTTTCGCTTTCCCTGACCGTGTACATTATCAACGGAATTTTTTTAAATCTGGGGTCCTGTTTCAGCACCTTAGCAAAGCCCAGCCCCGTCATGCCGGGCAGGTTCCAGTCCAATATCGCCAGGTCCGGCACCGCGGCTTCCAGCAGCCGCACCGCCTCCTCGGCGCTGAGCGAGGAAACGACCTTGTAGCCCTCTGGCTCAAGCATCCGTCTGAGCACCCTGTGAAAATCCTCCTCATCATCCACGATAAGTATCATTTTCATGCTTTATTCTCAATAATTGCTGAAAGCGAGAAGTAAAACCGGCTACCCTCCCCTTCCGTGCTTTCAACCCAGATATTCCCGCCATGCGCCTTAATAATGCTTTCAGCTATATAGAGGCCCAACCCGACACCTTTGGCGCCTCTTACCAGGCGCCCGGCTGTCTTTAACTGCTCGAATTTGCCGAATATTCTTCCCAGGTCGGGCGCCGGAATGCCCGCGCCGGTATCCTCAACGCAAACAAGCACGTAATTAGAATCCGCGCCGGCGGTGCCGGCAGGTTCATATAAAACCTCCGGCCTCAACCCCCCCATCGCCTTCGCCGAGACCGTGATCTTCCCCCCGGACCGCGTGTATTTAAGCGCGTTGGCGATAAGATTTGAGAGCACCTGCTTTATGCGTTCGCCGTCCGCCATCAACGCCGCGGGCGGAACGGGAGACTGCTCCACTTTAAGTTCCACCGACGCTTTTTTCGCGTTCACGGCGAAAAGCTGGACAACCTGCGCGATGAGCTCCGGCATTTCCACCCTGGTTTTTTTTACCTCAAAAGCGCCGTGCTCCATTTTCGCCGTATCCAGAAGATCGTTGATGAAATCGAAAAGCCGTTTGGTGTTCTTACGTATATAGGCGATATCCATCATCCATTCGTCCAGCGCCGGCTTCATAGCGGCGTCGGCCTTTCCATGAGCGCGGATAAACTCCCCGCACAGGAGGTCCGCATAGGAATCCACGGCGCTCAGGGGGGATTTGAGCTCATGAGTGATGGAGGCGACAAAATCACTTTTCATCTCGTCAAGCTCCCGCAGCCTGGCCACCATGGAGTTGAATTCTCTCTTAAGCATCTCCATTTCATCCCCGGCCCCGGCCGAGGAAGAGGTCTTTATTTCCACACTGAAATTTCCTTTTCCCACCTCGCGCGCGGCTCTGGATAATTTCAGCACGGGGGAAGCCACGCTTAAGGCGACGAAATAAGCCGCGGCCAGGCCGGCCAGGAAAACCAGCAGAGAAGCTTTTAGTATTTCCGCAAAAATCCGGTCACGGGCATTTTGTATTTCCACCATGGCCGCTTTTTTGGAAAAAACCGTCCGGACCAGATACTTGCGCCCGCCAACCGTTATTTCCTTTGATATGGTCTCGTCGTCCGGAGCATCGAACGCCTGCGGGGCTGCAACCCTGATCCGGGCAAGTTCGCGGTCCGTGTGCGAAAGATACTTTTCCCCGTCAAAAACGTAAGCCGCGGCCAGGGCGGAATTTTTTTTAAGTTTAAAAGTGTAGCTTATCAACGAGAAGTCGTCACCGCTCAGCAGGCTTTCCTCCGCCACCTGTGCCAGGGACTCGGCTATAGTCGCGTGCCTCAAACGCTCCTGTTTGTAAATGATCCTGCTCTGTGAAAAATAAATGACGCCGTCGAACAGGACCAGCACCAGAACCACAAGAGCGGCCATTATGAGGCTTATTTTTATCCTTAATGACATTGTTCCCCGTCAGGTTATCCGGAACCCCTCTCCCCACACATTTTCTATCCTGGCCCCGGGCGGCCCCAGCTTTTTCCTCAGGTTGGTGATATGCTGCAGGAGAGAGTGTTTGACCTCAGCCTGGAACAACCTGTCCGGCCACAGCTTGTTCATAA
>JAPLKJ010000224.1:0-4350 GCA_026388125.1 Elusimicrobiota bacterium | reverse complement strand
AATCCATATAAGTGACAAGCGCGCCATTGCGCGAAACCAGAAGGCTTAATATGCCGAACTCGTTCCTGGTCAGGCCAACCTCTACGGCGGCACCCTCCTCGCCGGCCACGAAACATCTTCGGGCCGCGATATCCACGGTTATCGAGCCATCGTCCAAGGACATCCTCTTCCTGCTTCTTTTCACTCCCGCGGCGGAAAAATTTACCAGCACCTTCACCTGTTCGGCTATCACCCGGAAGCGCCACTCCCCTGATATAACGTCGTTGGCGCCGCTGTCGAGAATAGCCACCACCCTGTTCGGCGGCAGCACCTCGGCGCTGAGCGCTATTATAACTTTTTGCCGTCCGAACCGCCTGAGATGGCCGCACGCCTCTTCCGTGGTCGTGAACCCCGTCAGTCCGGGCAGCCCGGAGAGATCCAGCAGGATAGCGTCGAAGCCGGCTTTCAGCGCATCCCTGAACTTGCCGGCGTCGCAGGCGCATTCAAAATCCGCGGAAGCCCCCTTAAAGGCCGCGGAGCAGAACCCCGCGGCGCTAAGGTTATTAGTTACCATTACAACTTTCATGTTTTCCATTACTTCCGCCAGCGGCAAAGCCTGGGTGCCCCCCCCCCCAGGGGGTGAACGCGGCTACTTTATTTCCCAGGCGTCGGGGCCGGCCAGCAGCGTCTCCAGCTCGTGCTCCTTGGTGTCGCCGATAACCTTCACCTGGTCGTAATAAAGCTCCTCGTAGGACGGCTTGAGGGTTTCCTTGAACACCCCTACCGGCACAGGAAGGTCAGGCTGGGTGAAGCCGCTCACCAGGTAGGCCATCTCGGCGCTGGTCTCGTCGTAAACGGCCACCTCCGCCGGCGCCTCCCCGGGCTTGAACGCTATTATTTCCGGCCGGAAATTGCGGAACACTATGCCCTTGTTCTTTTCCTTCCCGAATATCAAAGGCTTGCCGTGCTGGAGCCTGAGCAGCAGGTCCTCGCGGCCGGCCGGGTCCTTGAGGGGGTCGAACTCCTTGTCGGAGAAAGGCACGCATTTCTGCAGTATCTCCACGAAAGCCGTGCCGTTATGCTTCGCCGCGCGCTCGAGTATGGCCGAGGTGCCGGCTATGTCCGTATCCAGCCCCCGCGCCACGAAAGTGCAGTCCAGTCCCACGGCGAAGCGCGCCGGGTTGAACGGGTAGTCTATGGCGCCCAGCGGGGTGGTCTTGGTCCTGGTGCCGGGCTGCGTGGTGGGCGAGGCCTGTCCCTTGGTCAGCGCGTAGATGCGGTTGTTGAACAGCACCACTTTCAGCCCCATGTTGCGGCGTATCGCATGCAGCATATGGTTGCCGCCGATGGACAGCCCGTCGCCGTCGCCGGTTATCACCCAAACGGACAGCTCGGGGTTGGCCAGCTTAACGCCCGAGGCCACCGCCAGCGCGCGGCCGTGTATGGAATGGAAACCGTAGGTGCTGACATAGTACGGGAAGCGGCTCGAACAGCCGATGCCGGAGATCACGGCGAACTTCTCGCGCGGCAGCCCCATGCCGGCCATCGTCTTCTGCAGCATATTGAGGATGGCGAAATCGCCGCAGCCGGGGCACCATTTCACCGGCAGGCCCGAAGAGAAATCCTTGGCGGTAAGTTTTGTTCTTTCCATGGCTCAATTCCCCCTCAGGATCTCGTGTATCCTGGCCAGGATCTCGTCGGAATTCAGCGGCTGGCCCTGCACTTTGTTCAGACCCAGCGGCTCCAGCATATGCGCGCTGCGCAGCAGCATGCGCAGCTGCCCGGAATTTTCCTCCGGCACCAGCACCTTGCGGAAGCGGCGCATGATAGGGCCGAGGTCGGGCGGCATGGGAAAAATATGCCTGATATGCACGGCGGACACGTTCATTCCGACCTTGCGGGCCGCGCTGACGGCCGTGGCGATGGCTCCGTAAGTGGAGCCCCAGCCCACCACCAGCAGGTCTCCCTCGGCCAGACCGTTGATAACGGTAGGCGGGATCTCACCCACCACCCGCGCCACTTTATCGGCGCGCAGGGCGGTCATGCGCTCGTGGTTCTCGGGGTCGTAGCTTATGGCCCCGGTCCCCTCGGCCTTCTCCAGCCCGCCCACGCGGTGCTCGTAGCCGGCCAGCCCGGGCCAGGTCCACGGCCGGGCCAGCGTTTCGGGATCGCGCATGAAAGACTGGTACTCCGCGGGCGCCGGCAGCGGGCCCGCCTGGAACTTCGGCAGCTCCGAAAGCTTCGGGATGCGGAAAGGCTCCGAGCCGTTCGACAGGTAGGAATTGGAAAGCACTATCACCGGCGTCATGTATTTCACCGCTATGCGCGCGGCCTCCAGCGTGGTGTTGAAGCAGTCGGCCGGGCTGGAGGCGGCCAGCACCACCAGCGGGCATTCCCCGTGGCGGCCGTAGACGGCCTGCAGCAGGTCGGACTGCTCTGTCTTGGTAGGCAGGCCGGTGGAGGGCCCGCCGCGCTGCACGTTCACCACCACCAGCGGCAGTTCGGCTATGACGGCCAGCCCCAGCGCCTCTGACTTCAGCGAAAGCCCGGGGCCGCTGGTGCCGGTGGCCGCCAGTTCCCCGGCGAAGGCGCCGCCGATGGAGGCGCAGATGGCGGCTATCTCGTCCTCGGCCTGGAACACCACCACGTCCTTGGAGCGGTGCTTGGAAAGCGTCTGCAGGATCTCGGAGGCCGGGGTGATAGGGTAGGAGCCGTAGAAAAGCTTCTTTTTCAGCAGTTTAGCAGCGGTAATGAGCGCGTAGGCCGCGGCCTCGTTACCGGTAAGGTTGCGGTACTTGCCCGGGGCCACGGGGCTTTTCTTCAGCTGGAACCTGGCGTCGAAGATCTCGGTGGTTTCGGCGTAATCGTAGCCGGCCATCAGCACTTTGCCGTTGGCCGCGGCCAGCTCCGGCGCTTTCTTGAACTTGGTGTTTATCCAGGCCAGCGTAACTTCCATGCCCAGTCCGTACATCCAATAAAGCATGCCCAGCAGGTAAAAATTCTTGCATTTCAGGACCTGGGCCCGGGTAAGCCCGGAACCTTCCAGCGCGCCTTCGGTCAGCGCGTTCACCGGCACGCCTATCACCCGGTAATTGGCCAGCGAGCCGTCCTCCAGCGGATTAGCGGCGTAGCCGGCCTTCTCCAGCCCGGCGGGGGTGAAGGCGTCGGAATTGGCGATAATGACGCCGCCCTTATGCAGGCTTTTTAGGTTCACGGCCAGCGCCGCCGGGTTCATTACCATCAGCACGTTGGGCTTGTTGCCGGGGGTAAGCACGGAATCGTCGCCGAAACTTATCTGGAAGCCGCTCACGCCGGCCAGGGAGCCCGCCGGGGCCCTTATTTCGGCCGGGTAATCGGGCAGGGTGCTCAGGTCGTTGCCCGCTATGGCGGTGGCGTTGGCGAACTGGCTGCCCACCAGCTGGATGCCGTCGCCGGAGTCGCCGGCGAAACGCACGGTAACGGAGCTGAGCTGGCTTACGCTGACATTCCTGCCGGGCTTGTTTTTATTCATCGCCGCACCCCTTATTGTCAAAGCCGTTCCACCCCGAAAGAACCGCCGGACACTGCCGGTTTTTTCGCTGGACTTGAAGCTGAAAATTATACTACAAATTATATTCTGACGGTTCAAACGGCGCCGCGGCGTTTCCAGCGGTCCTCAACGGAGAGTAACGATGAAACTTCTTGAATACGAAGGCAAAGAGATTTTCGAAAGATACGGGATCCCGCTGCTCAGGCGCTTCGGCGTACTGCGGCCGGGCGAAAAACCGGACAGCCTGAAGCTGGACGGGCCCGGCCCCTGGGTGGTGAAGGCGCAGGTGCTGGCCGGCGGCCGCGGCAAGGCCGGCGGCGTAAAGCTGGCCAGGACCCCCGCCGAGGCCAGGGAGCTGGCCGGTAAAATGATGGGCATGTAAATGATAACCCACCAGACCCAGGGCAAGGCCCTTACGGTGGAGGAAGTGCTGGTGGAAGAGGGCTGCGAAGTGGCGCGCGAAATGTATATTTCGGTGGTGCTGGACCGCAAGGAGGCCTGCCCGGTAATAATAGCCTCGGCCGAAGGCGGCATGTCCATAGAGGAACTGGCCCGTACCAGCCCGGAAAAGATCCTCAAGGTGCCCGTGGACGTGGAAGCCGGCCTGGCCGATTTCCAGGCGCGGCAGCTCGCCTTCGACCTGAACATCCCGCAGAAGAATTTCCGTGATTTCACCGCTTTCGCCCGGCAGCTGGTAAAGGTTTTCGTTGAGTGCGACGCCAGCCTGGTGGAAGTGAACCCGCTGGCCATAACCAAGGACGGCCGGCTGCTGGCGCTGGACGCCAAGATAGTAACCGACGACAACGCCCTGTTCCGGCACAAGGACCAGGCCGAAAAGCCCG
>JAPLKJ010000176.1 GCA_026388125.1 Elusimicrobiota bacterium | reverse complement strand
TGATAATGCGCATGGGGCCGCGCGCCATAGTGGTGAAGCGCGGCGACAGCGGCGCCATGCTGTTCTACGGCGGCGAGGTGTTCTCCATCCCGGCCCACCCGATAGAAAAAGTTGTGGACCCCACCGGCGCGGGCGATACATTCGCCGGCGGCTTCATGGGCTACCTGGCCGCCGCGCCGGACTGGAAGAATTTCAACGTTCTGAGGCGGGCCATGTCGTACGGCATAGTTATGTCCTCGTTCAGCGTGGAGGATTTCAGCGTGAAGCGCGTGGGCAGGCTTTCCAAGCCCGAGATCCGCGCCCGCTACAATAAATACGTGGGCGCGCTGGCTATAAAATAAACGGCACAAGGCAGCACCATTCATATGGACGAAGAACATAAAAGAGCGGGCAGTAAATTCTGGATCTATTTTATCCCGGTATGTATACTTGTGGCCATCCCGCTGGTAAAATGGACCATGAAGCTTAATTCCGGGGATATGGCCCTTTCCAAGGAAGAGGCCAACGTTTTCAATACCGACGAAGGGGAGATAAGAAAGCAGGCCAAAACAAGCTCCGACCCCAACCTCAACGACCAGGCCCTTACGGTGCGCTACCGCATGGGCAAGCCCGGCGATTCCGACCGCGAGTACGCGGCCGCGCGGGCAGCCGCCGACGCGCGGGAAAAGGCCGCCGCGCGCGAGGCCGGGCAGCAGGCCAGTGAGGCCGCTCAGCCCGCACAGGCGGCCGTGCCGCCCGAAGCGGCTAAAAAACAGGCGGGGCTTGGCGTGCAGAAAGGCTATCTTACCTATGCCGTGGGGAAAGCTATGGACAACCCGGGGGTCGTGAAAGCGCTGCTCAACAATAAATTCGTGATCAACGGCTTCATGTCGCGCGGTACCGTGAAAGCCGCCTCCGGCAGCGCACAGGGCCTGGCCAATTACCTGAAAGGCGGCGGGCCGGCCAATTTCCTCAACAACCCGGTGGTTAAAGCCGCCATGAACAATCCCGCCATAGTGAGCGCCGTGGCCTCCAGCGGCCTGGTGGGCGCCATGCTGCAGACCCCGGCGGCGCAGGCGCTGATGAAGGACCCCGACGCCATAGCCGACCTGATCTCCTCCAACCCGCAGCTGGTGGCCCTGGCCATGTCCAACCCGGCCACTTTAACCACGCTGATGAACAACCCGTCGGTGGCGGGCGTAGTGGGCAAGTTCGACACCAGCAAAGTAAAAGCGCCCTGAGCCCCGGCCCCGCGCCGCGGGCAGCCCATGAACGAAACAGAAAAAAAGATAGCGGCCATGCCCAAGGCCGAACTGCACCGGCACATCGAGGGCTGCGTGCGCGTGGGAACCGTTCTCGACCTGGCCCGCAGGTACGGCCTGCCGCTGCCTACTTTCGATGCCGCCGGGCTGGACCGGCTGTATAAACTGCGCGCGCCCGGCGCTACGCTGGCGGCAGTGCTGGGGATGTTCAAACTGGCGCAGGCTTCGTTCGCGTCCTACGCGGCGGTGGAGCGCATAACCTTCGAAGCCCTCGAGGACGCCTATAAAAAAGAGAATATCCGCCTGCTCGAGCTGCGCTACAGCCCGGACTTCATGCTCAAAAACCGCGGGCTGGACTGGCAGAAAGCGCAGGACATAATCAACGCCGCCGTAGAGAAATTCGAGAAGAACAGCAATATGGTGGCCGGCGTGATAGTTATAGCCTCCCGCAGCCACGGCCTGGAGTCCGCCCTGAAGACCATAGATTTCGCGGTGAAGAACCGGCGCTCCGTGATAGGTTTCGACCTGGCCGACAGCGAGGCGGATTACCCGGCTTCTTTGTACAGGGAAGCGGTGAAGAAACTGCACGCCGCCGGCATCCCGCTCACCGTCCATTCCGGGGAAGAGGGCCGCTATTCGCAGATAACCGAGGCCATAACGGCGCTGGCGCCGCGGCGCATCGGCCACGGGGTGAAGGCGGCCGAGGACCGTACCGGCAGGACCATGCAGCGCATAAAGAATTCCGGTATTACCGTAGAAACCAATCCCTGGAGCAATTACCTTACGCGCGCCGTGCCTTCGATAGCGGCGCACCCGCTGAAAAAATTCATAGCCGCCGGCCTGCGCTGCACCATAGGCGCCGACGACCCCGAGATCCTGGACACGCACCTGAACAAGGAATACGCGCTGGCCATGGGGAAAATGGGCCTTTCCCCGGCGGATCTCCTCTATACGCTCAAATGCGCCGTGGAGGGTTCCTTCCTGCCCGCCGATAAAAAACAGCAGGCCGCCAAAGAGCTCGGTTTTAAGGCCTGACCCCCCCGGTTTCCCCCCATAAATATGGTCCCGGCCCGCCGCTTTGGCGCGGGGAGGGTTTTTGTTTTACATTTCTCAACACTAGCGGTAGAATCTCCCTTACCTAAGGAATATAATTTCCCGGGAAGTTCAAGGAGATAACTAATGAGGAAACAGAAAGGTTTAGCGTTAGCGGCGGCGTTCTTCGCGCTGTCGTTCGCGGCACCGGCTTTCAGCCAGCAGACGCTGTCCGGAGATGTTAAAGATCAGATAAAGACCGTCCAGGACGCCATCAAGAAGGCCGGCGCCAAATGGACCGCCGGTGAAACCTCGGTCTCTGCCAACCGCGAGGACTGGAAATACCTGGTAGGCTTGAATTTCCAAACGGTGGACGCGGAGCCCATCGAGCTGGTGACCGCGGCCGAGCTGCCGCCCTCCATCGACTGGCGCGCCGCCAACGGCAACTATGTTACCGCGCCGCGCAACCAGAAAAAATGCGGCTCCTGCTGGGCGTTCGCCATGACCGCCGGCCTTGAGGCTTATACGCTGCTGAAACAGAACACGCCTGACGTGGACCTTGACCTGTCCGAGCAGGTGATGGTGTCCTGCAGCGGGGCGGGCTCCTGCAACGGCGGCCAGCTCTCGGCGGGCTTCCTGCAGAAAACCGGGCTGCCCCTTGAATCCGCCTATCCTTACACGGCTACCGACGGCTCCTGCGCAACAGCCGCCGCCGGCTGGCAGGCCTCGGCCTATAAAGTAGGCGCCTGGGGTTCGGTGTCCAAAAATCTTACGGCCATCAAGACCGCGCTGATAAAATACGGCCCGCTGCCCACCGCCATGATGGTCTACGAGGACTTCATGCACTACAAGACCGGCGTCTATTCCTACACCACCGGCAAAAAGCTGGGCGGCCACGCCATCCTGCTGGTGGGCTATAACGATGAGGGACAGTATTTCATACTTAAGAACAGCTGGGACACCGGCTGGGGCGAGAACGGCTTCTTCCGCGTAGCCTATTCCGAAATGGGCACCGTGGTCAACCTGGGCCTGAGCACCATCGCCTACAGGACTTCCAAGACCGAAGTTCCCGTGGGCGAAGCGGCCCTGGCCGGCTGGAGCAGCGTGGCGCCGCTGCTTAACGGCGTGTCGAGCTGGAAGAAGTAAACAGTTCGCAAGCAAAAAAGAACGGCGCGGGCTTTCTGCCCGCGCCG
>JAPLKJ010000087.1 GCA_026388125.1 Elusimicrobiota bacterium | reverse complement strand
ATGAAACCAGCCCTTTAAGCACATTATGGGCCTGTTGGGGGCTTAAGCCGGAGCGCCTGGCAATTTCCCGGCCTGTCAGCGCCTGGGTTGACTCGTAGAGACAACGCATGATCCCAAGGCGCGCTTTGCCGGCAAAGACATTTTCAACAATTGAGTTTGTCATATTTAATAGACAGTTGTCTAATATATATTACATCAAAATCCGCTGTTTTTCAAGGTTCCATGCAAATAGCTGCATATTCCAAGCCAAATCGGCCGGCATTCCAAAGGAAATCGGCCACCGTTCCAATCCAAATCGGCCACCGTTCCGAGGAAATCGGCCACCCCTGTTTTGGGCATAGCGGCTGAACGAAGTTGAAGCGGCGCCGGGTAACAATGTTTCATGTAGTCTGCCCTAAAAGGAGACTCCATGCCCAACACGAGGTTACCCATGCGCAAGATACAGGAAGTATTGCGGTTACACAAGGAATGCGGCCTTAGCCGGCGAGACATCGCCAAAGCCTGCGATATAGCCCGCAGCACGGTTTCCGATTACCTCTGGCGCGCCGCCCAAGCCGGGTTAAGCTGGCCCCTGCCCGCGGAATTAAGCGAGACCGCCCTTGAGCTTAAGCTGTTCCCGCCGGCCCCTGCGGAGAGGGTCCCGCGGTCCCTGCCCGACTTCACCTACATCCACAGTGAACTTATCGCCCATAAGCGGTTCAACCTTACACTGGACCAGTTATGGTGCGAATATAAAGAGCAAACCCCCGACGGTTACCAGTATTCCCGGTACTGCGGGCTTTACCGGGAATGGCTGGGCAAGCGCGATTACTGCATGCGCCAGGACCACAAGGCCGGCGAGAAAGTTTTTGTGGACTATGGCGACGGCCTTGAGATCTGGGACAAATCCACCGGCGAACCCATCCCTACAGATCTATTCGTGGCGGTGTGGGGCGCCTCCAACTACACCTACGCGGAGGCGGCGTTAAGCCAGGACCTGGCGAGCTGGTGCGCTTCGCACCGGCGTGCGTTCGAATATTTCGGCCGCGTGCCGCACGTGGTGGTGCCGGACAATCTTAAAAGCGCCGTCAATAAAGCCTCGTATTATGAGCCGGAAATAAACGTCACCTACGCCGAGCTGGCCGAGCATTACGGCTGTGCCGTAATACCGGCGCGTCCCAACCATCCGCGCGACAAGCCTAAAGTGGAGACCGGGGTGCTGATAGCCAAGCGCTGGATACTGGCGAAGCTGCGGCACCGGACATTTTACAGCCTGCCTGAGCTTAACGCCGCCGTCCGCGAACTGCTTGAAATCCTCAATAACCGCCCACTGCGCAAGTTGAAGAAGAGCCGGCACGAGCTGTTTGAGACGCTGGACCGCCCGGCGGCGCAGGCGCTTAATGACCGGCCCTACGAATACGCCGAGTGGAAGAAAGCCCGTGTGAACGTGGACTACCACATAGAAATAGAATCACGCTATTACAGCGTTCCGTTCCGGCTGATTCGTGAAGAGGTGGACGTGAGGCTGGCGGCTAACACGGTGGAGGTATTCCGAAAGGGCGAGCTGGTAGCGGCACATGCGCGCAGCCGCGTGCCGCACAGCTACACCACGAAGCGGGAGCATATGCCGCCGGAGCACCAGAAGCACCTGGAATGGACGCCGTCGAGGATTATAGACTGGGCGGCGAAGACGGGGCCTTCCACGGCGGAACTGGTCAACCGGATAATGGCGGGCAAAGCCCATCCGGAGCAGGGCTACCGTGCGTGCCTGGGCGTTTTACGTCTGGGGAAATCGTACGGGGCGGAGCGGCTGGAAGCGGCGGCGGGGCGTGCGCTGCATTTCAAAGCCTGTACGTTCCAGAGCATACGTTCTATTTTATCGTCGGGTCTTGACCGGCAGCGATATGGCAAGCTGCCGGCGCAAACCGTTTTGCCTTTCCATGAGAACATCCGTGGCGGGCAATATTACAGCAGTTAAAAGGAGACACGATGCTGGATGAAATAACAGTGGCTACATTGAATGGGTTGAAATTATACGGCATGGCGGGCAGCCTGCCGGGGCGGCTTGGCGATGCCAGGCAGGCAGAGCTTACCCAC
>JAPLKJ010000028.1 GCA_026388125.1 Elusimicrobiota bacterium | reverse complement strand
TTCTGCCGCTGAGCGTGGCTTTCAGCTCTTTCGTGGTCCCCAGCGCTTCGGGCGCTATTTCGGCGAAAACTATGCCCCAGGCGCCCTGCGAGTTCAGTTCGATAGCGGCGAGGTTCGGGAGCAGATTGACCTCAAAATGCTCCCTGGAGAACAGCCTGTACCATTTTTCGGCTACCGCCTTGTCACGGGCGAGTATCCACACGACGAATTTGATCATAGGCGCGCGCAGGCATAAATTATATAATAAAGAGCCTCATTACCGCCAATTTCGCAATTTCTTCGGGATTTTGCCGATGGCGGGTTATATACTATTCTCACGGAGACGCGTGGAAATATGAAACACGGATATAGTCGGATCTATTGCGCATGCCTGCTGGCGGCCGCTTTTGCGGCGGCGGCGCCGCGCCCGGCGTGCGCACAGCAGCGGGCCGGCGGCGGCTACGCTCTTGATGCCTCCGTTATCGACAACGGCGGCGGCGGCTGGCTTAACGGCGGGGAGTACGCTTCGCGCGGCGCCATCGGGCAGCCTATGGCGCCGGCTACCCAGGGCAAGGGGGGGAAATACACCTCCAGGACGGGTTTCTACAATCCGCCGCATCTTACCTACCAGAAAGGGCTGGCCTCGAGTCTCACGCTGGACAACGGCGCGGCTTCGCTTTCGATGCCGGCCAACGCCGTCACGGACAGGGAAACGTTCGAAATAGGCATAAACAGGAAGGACCTGCACCAGGATTTCATAGTGGACCCCGCTAAAGTGGAGGAGGCCACCCGGAAAATGGTGGCCAGTGAGGGCGTCTGGGCCCAGTTCTTCGAGAACGACCTTACCGAGGCCTATATTTTCGACGAGCAGTCCATCACCAAGGACCCTATTAAATCCAATGGCGTGCTCAGCCTGAGGTACCGCGACGCCAATAACGACGGCATCATTGACAACACCAATCCCCCGGTAATGGCGGACACGCTCAACGCCTGGGTGCTGGACGAGAAAGCCAAGCTCTGGGTGCAACTGCCCGCGCTCGGGGTGGACAAGGACAATAAGACCGTCACCGTGAATTTCCGCGGCCCCGGGGTATACACCATGCTCGGCGCCGTGCAGGATGTGGTTAAGAACGTTTATCCCTACCCCGTGCCTTTCAGGCCTTTCGGCCCTAATCCCGGCCTGGGGGCCAACCAGACCGGCACGGAGAGCGACGGCATCACTTTTAACAGTATTCCGCAAAAGGGCGATATAAGCATTTACACCTTGGACGGTCAACTTGTGCGGAAAATAGACATCGCGACCTATTGGGAGCCGCCTGGTAAACTCAAATGGAACGTGAAGAACGATTCCGGGTCCAAGGTGGCCAGCGGCGTATATATCTGGCGCGCCGTTTCCGGTTCTAACTCTAAAACAGGCAAAGTAATGATTATCTGGTAATTTAATAAAGATTTAATATTAGTTAACTGGCAGGTCAGCGGGAAATGTGGTATACAATAGGGTCGAACTTATGCTCGCCAACATTGATAGGATCATTGAAGGGCAAACAGCTGGACGAAAGGCTTCCCGGCCGTTCCGGCTTTTCCTTGTTGCCGCGGCGTTTTCTGCCGCCTATTCCCTGCTTTCGGCTTTGCCTGTTCTCGCCGCCGCCGATCCGCCTCTGAAGTTCAACTACCAGGGCAACCTGCGCCAGGCCGGCTTCCTCGTCAACGGCACCAGGAACATGGTCTTCAATATCTACTCCTCGTCCAATTCTCTGACCCCGCTCTGGACCAGCCCGGCCTATGACGTGTCCGTTTCTACCGGCGTTTTCCGCGTAGAGCTAGTGCCCGACACCAAAGTCTGGAATTATTCCGTTCTCTGGCTGGAACTTGTGGTGGAGGGCACTGCTCTGTCCCCCATGGAAGAAATAACGGCCTCCCCTTTCGCCGGCAACGCGATGAAGCTTTCCGGCAAGAAGTACACTACTTCCCCTACGGCTCCCGACGACCCCAACCAGGGCGACCTTTGGTTCAACAGCGGCGATCTGAAGATACTTAAATTCTGGGACGGGACGGACTGGACTACCGGCGCGGGAGTAGGCATGCCCGGCATCCACGCGCCCACGCACGCCGGCGGGGGCACCGACCCCATAGTCAGCCTCGGGTCGCATACGGTTACCGGGGATATAATCTTTTCTCCCCTGGCTTCGCTGGCCGCTGCCTCCGGGCCCGGCGGGGTGGTCAATGTGGCTTCGAACCTTAACGTGCAGGGAGCCCTGAACCCGGGGTCCAACCTTTTAGTGGGCGGAGCCGGCTATTCGGTGAACGTTGCTTCCACGACGGTCTTTAACGGGTACGCGGTCTTCAAGAGCACCGTGCAGATAACGGAAGGCAACCTGAAGATAGGCGCCGGTCCTGCCGGCAAAGTGCTTAAAAGCATGGGCGACGGTTTCGTGTACTGGGGCACGCTGAGCCAGCTTCCTTTTAACGGCACGCCGTTCCGGATCCAGATGGCGGATGCCGACGGCAACGAGATCGTGGACTCGCTGTTCCTGCAGAACGGCGCGGATACAGGCGTGCCCAACGGGATCACGCTGATAAACGGCAGTTCTCTGACCGTGACCGGCAATTTCGGGGCCGCGGGCTCCGGCTCTTTCGGGGGCTCTCTCGACGTAACCGACATCGTAACCGCCCGCAACGGGCTTACGGTGCTGGGCGCCGACGCGTACGTTTCCGACAATCTGAAAGTGCATGGCGACCTAGAGGTGGACGGAAATTCCCGGCTGGGAAAGGACACTGACGCTTTGCACAGCATAAACAGGGCCAACGAGCCCGGGGTGGCGTTATCGGTGGATAGCGACGGTTCGAGCGGCTCATATGCCGCGAAGTTCTATTCGGGCGGCACGCTCGCCGCCTGGATACGGAAGAAGTAGAGTCCGCGGAGCGGCGGCTGGCGTATTGCCGGGATGGTATTGGTACGGTAAAGGTATGAACAGAGTGTCTTTAATAAGGACCTGTCTTACAAGCTGTCTTGGGAACGTTCCCGGGGCGGCCCTTTCCCGTTGCCGGGGTTTTCGGGCATTGGCCGCCCTGCTGCTCGGCCTTTTCCTGCTGGCTGGCGCGGCGCGCGCCGCCGACAAGGGCCTTGAATTCGGCGTGGAGGACGACCTGACCGTTCTCGGAACGGAGGGGACGGTGCAGGACCCCGACCTGGAAGTTAAGGGCTTTACGGTCTTCGGCGCTACGGAGGCGTTCCCCGGAGTGGTGCCCGGCCCGGGCAATGTAGTGATAAACGGCCGCCTGTACGTTTCTTCCGGCACCTATTTCGTAGGCGACTCCACCTTCACCAGCGCCGCCAACATCTTCATTGGCGACGGTCTCCCCGGCCAGCTGCTCAGGAAAACCTTTGGCGGCAATCTTTACTGGGACAATATCTCCTCGCTGGGCGATAACCTGGGCAACCATGTCGCCACTACCACGCTGAACATGGCCGGCTACCAGATAATCAACGTTTCTTCCCTTACGGTAACGGGCCAGGACGAGAGCGGCTACAGCCTGTGGCTGAGCTCGGG
>JAPLKJ010000218.1 GCA_026388125.1 Elusimicrobiota bacterium | reverse complement strand
GCCCGGTTCGCTTTCAACCTCTATTTCCCCGCGGCTCTGTTTTACTATGCCGAAAACCATGGAAAGCCCGAGCCCTGTGCCCTTACCCTGCTCCTTAGTGGT
This sequence comes from Elusimicrobiota bacterium, assembly GCA_026388125.1. Classification (GTDB taxonomy): domain Bacteria; phylum Elusimicrobiota; class Elusimicrobia; order Elusimicrobiales; family UBA9959; genus UBA9959. The sequence continues at coordinate 6,829 of JAPLKJ010000218.1, read as the reverse complement.
GAAAAACGGTTCAAACAGCCGGCTCTTAACTTCTTCGTTCATGCCGCAGCCGGTGTCGCGCACCCTTATGCAGACCAGTTGTCCTTTGGGCAGGTCCGGGCGCGCAATAAAGAATTCTTCAGGCGGGCGTAGTATTTCCGTCTCCAAAATTAAAGTTCCCCCATCGGGCATGGCGGCGCGCGCGTTTACCGCCAGGTTCATTATTACCTGTTCGATCTGCCCCGGGTCTACCATTGCCTTGCACGGCGCCGAAAACAGCCCGGTCTCCAACGCTATATTTTCGCCTATAATGCGCCGCAGCATATTGGTCATATTTCCCAATATCCTGTTCAGGTCCACCACGCGCGGCGCCATTATCTGGCGGCGGCTGAAAGCCAGGAGCTGCCGCGTAAGGGCTATGGCCCGCTCCACCGAGCCCAAGATCTCCTGCATGTCGGCAAGTTTGGGGTCCTGCGGCGAGAGATCCTTGTTAACGAACTCGTCGGCATAACATTTTATCGCGGTCAGGATATTATTGAAATCATGCGCCACCCCGCCGGCCAGCAGTCCCACCGCCTCCATCTTCTGGGACTGCAGGAGTTGCCCCCTGAGTTTCTCCCGTTCCCTTTCCACCCGCTTCTGCGCCGCTATGTTGCGCACCGTCGCCTGAAGGCCCGTCTTTCCACCCAGTTCGATACGCGTCAGAAGCACCGTGGCCGGGAAATCCTGCCCGCCGATCTTTTTATGCGTCCACTCGAAGAAATGTGATCCCTTCTCCATCGCAGTTTCGATCATTAGCTTGGCCTTAACGGAAGAGGGTTCCTCATCGGGTTGATATTCCGGAGAAAGGTTCCATGGCACATTGGAGGAAAAGTCCGCCTCGTCTTTTGCCCCGAACATTTCCACCGTTGCGGGGTTACCCGACGTGAACATCCAGTCCGGCGGGAAGAGGGTCATGATCGCGTTGCATACTCGCCCGAATCTATCATTGTCGACTACGGTAACGTTCGCATAGCACCAGAACAGGGTGCCGTCCTTCTTAATATTCTCGATCTCGCCATGCCATTCCCCGGTCCGCCTCAGTATATTGAGGATTTCCCCCTTGGTCTCTTCAGGGGTCTTAGCCGCAGGCGCATTGATGACCGACACACTCTTCCCCGCCAGTTCGCCCGCATCGTACCCGAACATCTTCTCGAACCGCGGGTTGAGGTATTTGATGATGCCGTCATCGAACCCGACAAGACAAACCCCCTCGGTTATATTCTCAAAGATCTCACTGTTCAACTTCAGCTCCCCCTCCGCCCGTTTGCGCTCGGTGACGTCGCGCGAGATATCGAGCAACAGGCGCTTGCCGTCGACCTCGATCTCCCTTACCGAGACTTCAATATCGAAAACCGAGCCGTCCTTGCGCCGGTGCCGCGCCTCGAAGATCGCGCTCTTGGCGGCCTGTATCCGGCCGACCCGCTCCCTGATCAAGGATGCCGGGGCATCCGCATCAAGGAATGAAATGGGCTTGCCCAGGAGTTCTTCGCGCGAGTAGCCATGCATTCGCAGAGCCGCGGCGTTGGCGTCCCGGATAACCGGCTCCCCTTCAGACGCTATTTCAAGCAGCAGAATGGAATCACGGGCCTGCTCGAAAAGCGCACGGTACTTGGCCTCGCTTTCGATCAACGCCGTTTCCTCCCGCTTGTGCAGAACCTGCCCGGAGACTACAGGAACTTCGGCGGGTTTATCCAGCCCTTGTTGTTTGTCAGCCATAATTTATTTGCCTTTTATTTTTTAATGCGGGGAACCGCCAGAAGTTTTCTTACCGCTCCGCTGAATTCGTCCAGGCTGAAAGGCTTTGCTATGCAGGTTAATTTATTGCGCTCTATCCATTCGACCAGCGCGGGATTGAGGACATCACCGGTAACGAACACGAAGTTGGGCGGGGAAGGCGTTTTCATGGCCGCTTCATAAATATCCCTGCCCTTTAAAGCCCCCATTTCCATATCGGACACGACAAGGTCATAATCTCCGGAGGCCAACTTCGCCAGCCCTTCGCGGGGGGCGGCGGTTTCTGCGGTGTTGCCGTCTCCCTTGATTATCCTATACATCACCGGAAGCAGGTCTTCCTCGTCGTCTATTATCAGCACCCTTTTCCCGGTCACCCGCCCGGGGGCGGGGACGCAGAGTGGCGCACTTATTTCCTCGGCGGGCTGAAGTTCAACGCAAAACGCCGTTCCGGTGCCGGGTCCGGAAAAAAGGAGCGACAGCGCGCCGCCCTGTTCTTCTGTTATCCTCTTGCAGATAACAAGTCCCAGCCCCGTGCCCTTGCCCTCGGGCTTCGTGGTGAAGAACGGCTGGAACAGCCTGTCCATATGCCGGCGGTCAATTCCGCCGCCCGTATCCTGGACGACCACCCGCACTTTTCCGTTTTGAAAAGAAGAAGTTATGCTTATTTCCCTGGGCCCGGTTTTCGCGGTTATGGCGTCGCACGCGTTCGCAAGAAGGTTCACAAAAACCTGTCCCATCTGCTGCGGATCGATAAAAACCGGAGGCAGCTCCTTGTCCAGCTTCTTCACAAGAATTATGTTCTCGGTCTTCTCCAGCTTATAATGCATGAGCTCCAGGGTATCTTCTATGACCTCATTTATGCGGCAGGCCGTTTTATGGTTCCGGGGCTGGCGCACGAAATTAAGAAGGGTGTTGACTATCCCGTGGCAGCGCCTGGCGTTTTTCATTATGTAGGCGAGATCAGTTTTCAGGGTCTCGGGCGGTTTTACGGCCCGTTCGAGCAACTCCGCATAACCCACCACCGCCGTGAGCGGGTTGTTAAGCTCATGCGCTATGCCCGAAATAAGCTGTCCCACCGCAGAAAGCTTTTCATTCTTTATAAGCAGGGCCTGAAGTTTGGTCTGTGCGGTCATATCGCGTATAACCACGCTCCATTCTTGCCCCTCCACCTCCCGCTCTATGGGCGTCCAGGTGACGCTGAGATTGGTTTCCGTTCCGGTTTCGGCATGCCTGCCCTTGACCGGGAAATCCCTTGCCAAACCGGCGCGCACGAGCTCCGCGCGCAGGCGCCGGGTCTCTTCCGGCGGGAAAAGAGGGAATATTGAGTTCCCGATCATATCTTTTGACTTCACACCGAACATCCGTTCCGCGCTCCTGTTCCAGATCGTAACGCGGAAATCCTCATTGAGGCCCGCTATGGCGTCGGCCGTGCCGTTTATTGTGGTTCTGTAGCGCGCCTGCGACTCCATGATACTTTCTATCAGCTCCGCGTTCTGGAGGGCCAGGCCGGTGGTATTGCAGAAGATAGACAGATTTTCCATCTGCTCGTCCGTTATGGGTTTGCCTGAATGCCAATTGTCCACCGCCACTATGCCGTAGACCTTTTCGCTCCCCAGGACCGGGACCAGGCAAAAGGCTTTACTGCCGGTTTCCTTAAAGAACACGGGATTGCATTTCGGCTCTTTCTCCGGGGCGTTAACATTTACCGGCCTGGCCGTGCGGGCTACATGCGCCAGTATGTCGTCCGAATCCAGCGGGATGATCCGCTTGCGGAAATTCTCCTCGGTAAGCCCCGAGCCTGACATTCCGCAGGAATACTTTCCATTCAGGGTTTTGGCTACGGGATCTATCCAATAGAGAAGCCCCCTTTCAAAGCCAAGGCCGGTAACCGAAGCCTCCAGGCAGACGCGGCATATTTCTTCCACATTAAGCTTCTTCAGGATGGAGCAGCCCATTTTCTGCAGCGAACAAAGCTGCCGTATGCGGTCCTGCAGTTCCCCGGAGCGCTGCTTGATCGACAGGGCCATTTCATTAAAAGCTTTCGCGAGCGTCGCGAATTCTGCGGAGTCCCCGGCCTCCACCGTATGGTCAAACTCGCCTTTTGAGAAATGGCCGGCGGCGGTTACCAGCGCCTTAATAGGAGAAAGCGAAAGCCTTATCCTCCTGTAAATGAACAAACCGGCGCTTAATCCGAAAAAGATCACAAAACCGAATGTCGCAACCCGTATTTGTGAAAGCGGATCCAGGAAATCGGCTGATTCCGCCAGCACGGTTATGGATAGATCCGTGTCGGGGATGTGCCTGACGGCCGAAAGGGCGGAACCGCTTGTGGGCCGCCGGGAGCCCAGGACTATTTTATCCTCACCGTCGGACACAAAGGAGAAGCCGGACGCGCCCACTTTAAGTTTGTTAAGTTTTTCCCCTATGGAGGTCAGATCGGCCTCCAGATAAACGACCCCCTTGCATTCCCCCGCTGAATTGTAAACAGGCTTGGCATAGATCATGAACGGCGGACGTCCGGCGGTGTTTATAACGCCGGAGATATACCGGCCCGAAGGCCCCACCGCGCGGGTCCGCGCAATGAACAGCGGCCCCGCGAAACCACGCGGCGCGGACTTGTTCTTTACCACACGGCACAGTTCCACCCCGCGCCCGTCCAGAAGCCCCGCGGCCAGATGCACGCCCGTGCGATGGATGAAAACAGAAAAGAACTTTTCAAGCCCCGCCAGGTACGAATCGGCCTCTTCTTTGAGCCCGAAATCGCTGTTGTTGAAGTAATCCTGTATCAGCGGCACTTCCGCTACGAAGTCCAAATCTGTGGACCGCTGGATAAAGAACGAGGCCAGTTGGGACGCTATTTCCTGCGCGCTCAGATTGATCTCCCTGTCCACCCCCTTGAGAATTTCGCGCCTGGCAATATTATGGGCAAGAAAACCGGTAAGAAGTATGCCAAGGATCGAGGCTGTTATAACCGGCAGGATAAGCTTCCAGACAAGGGAATTTCTTCGCATAGATCTCTACCCGCTATTCTTTGAGCACCTGAATCGCCCGCTCCACCAGCTTAATGGCCGAGAACGGCTTCTGGAAAATGCCGTCCACATTTTCCAGAAAATACTTCCGCTGCTGCGCGGTAAGCTTTTTACCGGTTATCACCAGTACCTTTATATGCCTGGATGACGCGCCGGCCTTCAGGGTCTTACAGACGGCCAGCCCGTCCATCTTCGGCATGACAACGTCAAGTATTATCACGTTCGGAGGCTCGCGCCCCACAATAATAAGCGCTTCCAGGCCGTTCTGGGTGGTGCGCACTTTAAACTCCGGCGCGTACTCTTTAAAAGCCCTTGAGAGCATGCTAAGTATTTCCGCATCATCGTCGACTATAAGAATGACGGGGTTTTTCTCTTTTTCGAGAAGTTCCGGCGGGACGCGCATATGATATTTCCTCAAGAAAACAAGGAAATCGCTGTGATACACCCTCCGGTGGCCTCCCGGCGTGGAATGGGCCGTAAGCTCTTTGCGCTCTATCCAGTTTATCACCGTAGTATGAGCCACGTTGCAGATCTTGCCCACGTCAAACGTTGAAAACTCTTTTTCCTGCATATATACCTCCTAAACGGACACAATAGCCTGAACTTAAGGCTTCTGTTCAAACACGATCCTGGCGTCGAAATTGACACGCCCCAGCGGAGGCACAAATATGGATAAAGCTTCCGCGCCTTCCGTATCTGTCTCAAATCGATGATGCATTCCCGCCGGGATGACAAAATAATCGCCATTTTTAAATAGGAATTTCTTCCCGTTTAAAAACGCCTTTATCCGCCCTTGTATTATATAGACCAGTTCTTTTGTTTTTAAATGCACGACATCCGGGGCCGACGACCGGGGAAGAAGCGACTCATGAAGCATGGAGATATTGAACTGCCTGGCCGCACCCACATCACGGGTCGTCAAAGGCCCCCAACATTTGGCGGCAAGCCCGCTTATGCTGCCGCGGGAAATCCTATTTCTTTTTTTAATCGGTGTTTTCATTAAAGTAAGCTCCCAAGAAATACGGCATCCTGGATAAAAAAGGGACAAAATGCAGATCTTTTCTAAGCCCGTAAATTGCTGTTTTCTGGTAAGTAAAAAGGCTCATGGCGTTATCGTAAACATACTTGTCGATTTCTTCCGCCATTTTCCGGGATCCCCCAGGTTCCACCGTCGCCGCCATTTTTACCAGCATATCATCAAATTTTTTATCTCCGCCCCAGGCATACGGGGATCCGGAAAACAGCACGATCGCCTGAACAAAATAAGCATGGCACATCGGGTCGGGAACATCTCCGACAAACATATCATATTTCCCGCTTTTAAATTCCTTTATCATATCGGCGTCCGACACCAGCGTGATATTTAAATTTACTCCTATCCGCTTGAGATTTGACGCCACAATTTTTGCTGTCCGCTCCGCATTTTTTTTTACCAGGAATTCAAGAATAAACCCGTTTGAATATCCCGCTTTAACCATCAGTTCTTTGGCTTTCACCAGATCAAATTCGTAAGGGCGCAATGAAGAGTTGTGACCAGTTTCCCCGGGCATGCTCAGCGTAGCAACAGGTTGCCCGTTCCCCAAAAGGTCATAACGGATCAGGCTGTCTTTGTCCACGGCATGATTCAAAGCTTTTCTCACGTCCAAACTGCTTAGAGGCCCGGAAGACAAGTTTAAAGAAAAAGGCATGGTATAAAATGAAGCTTTTTTCAAAACAGTAAATTGGATGTTTTTCATTACCTGCAAGGTTTGTGTCCCCGGCAGATCAGTAACCAGATCCACTTCACCGGAGAACAAGGCTTTGAGCTGCTTTTCATAAGGGATAAACCTAAAAACAAGCTCGTCGACTTTCGGGAACCCCTTCAGCCAATACTCTTTATTGGCCCCTAAGCGAATAGAATCTCCGTTTTTCCATTTTTTAAAGACAAAGGCGCCGGTTCCGACTGGGTTTTGAGCGAAATACTCAGCGCCTTTTTCCTTTATATATTTCGGCGGAACTATAACGATGAATCCGTCCAGACGGTTCAAAATAAGCCCGTCCGGGTT
>JAPLKJ010000132.1 GCA_026388125.1 Elusimicrobiota bacterium | reverse complement strand
GGTTCTTCGGCCTCAGGAAAGCCGGCGGCGACCGGGGTAAACTTATATTGTAAGGGTTCGACGCAGTACCATGAACGGCAGCCGGGACGGACGGATAAAATATGAAAAAAATAATACTGACCGCGATAACCTTCCTGTACATGGCTTCAGGCGGATATGCCGGAGGCTTCGCTCTTAATTCCATTTCCGCGCCTGACCTGAAGGGCGCCGCAGCACCTCCCCCTTCCGCGCCTTTGGCGGTCAGGACCAAAACCCCGGAACTGGCCCTCGGAGCGGATATGAGCATCAAGATCCCCTTCTCCGAACTGAACAAGCGCATGGTGGGCCTTGCCGCCATGATGAAAGTGCTGGACCAGTCCAAGCCGGTTTTTTTCCGCCAAGGCGAGCACATAGTTTTCTCCAACGTGACCGTAGACTACCACGGCGTTGAAGCTATACCTACTGTACTGATGGACCCCGCGTTCGAAGGGACTAACCGCCTGGCGATCCGGTTCCCGAAAGTGGACGCGGAGGTGGGTTTCGGGCCCAAAGGGCTGGATACCATAAACAAAGACGACCTTTTAGCCGCCATAGCCGACGGCCTGGTCGGCAGCATGATGGAATCCATGGACGAGGCTTTCGTTGCTAATAAGGCAGGGCTCAAGGCCAGGGACGTGCTTTCTTTCACTTATGACAAGGCCTCCTGGACCATGCATCTCGCAATTAACCCGAATTTCGTGGCGCCGCTGCTGCCCGGCCTGGTCAGCGACATAAGCCTGTCCGCTTTCAGCTTCGACGACGCGGGCTTTACCCTCAGCGTTGCTCCCGCCTCCCGCGCCGCCCTGGGGCGCATGCGCGGCTACAACCTGGCGCTGTCCGACGGCCTGCTCACCGCTTTCCTGCGCAGGTTCGCCGGCGACGGCGATTATCAGCTGTCCGGGCGAAGCCATGCCGGGGCGCTCCGGTTCCGGGACAACGGCCGCGTCGAGCTGGAGCTCAAAGCCGCTCTAAAGGACCTGCCTCTGAAGCCGGACGTCTACGCCTCCATAGAATTCACCCCCGCGCTGACCGCGCCGAATACCATAACCCTGCGCTTCGAAAAAGTGGCGGTGGACCAGGCCTACGGCATAGGCATCCCGGACGCCGTCAGCAGCCTGATACAAAGCCGTGTGCTGAAAGTGATAGTGGACGACATTACGAACAGCAAAGAGCTCGCCAAGACGCTGTCCGCCCGCAAAGTGGACGAGAGGACCGTGGAATTCAAGCTGAAGAACACCGCCTTTCTGCCCTCGTTCGCGAAAGGCGCGAGCATAACGAAGCTGAAAGTAGCGCAGGACCTTATGTACCTCGGATTCGACTTTTAACCCGGAAGATAGGGAGATAAGATTATGAACAGACTTAACAAAACAATAATAGGACTGACTCTACTGATAGCCGCCGTCCTCTATTCCGGCGCAACAGCCTCGGCTTCCGGCTTCAACCTGACTTCGGTCTCGGCCGCGAACGTCGGCGCGGGCATTTACAAAACGGCGGCGCCCCGGCCCTCTGCTCCGGCCGCGGACGAGCTGATAGGCACCGACCTCACCATAAAGGTGCCGTTCATGCTGATAAACAAACTGATGCTCACAGTGGACTGCCTCTCCATCGTCGAGCCCGGGCGTCCTACGCTGGAGCGCTCCGGAAAACTGCTCAAGGTAGTGAACCTCCGCCTGGACGTCAACGGCATTATCATCGAGCCGGTCATCACCCTTAAGCCGTATTTAGAAGGCAGGGACAAACTCGCCGTCAGGGTGGAACACGTGCAGATGCACGCCGGCGCGGCGCCTACCCCGGGCGCCAGCGGTATCCCCTCGGCCATCCCCACGCCCGACAACGGATCCGTTTTCAACATAGAGGACACGATGGCCGACGTAATGGGCATAATAACCAAAGGCATCAGGGACGCCATCAACGAAAAGCTGCAGGAGAGCCACAGCGACCTTACCTCCGCCGAGATAATTGCCTCTAAATACGACAAGGCAGCCTGGACGCTGCACGCGGTTATTTCGCCCGCGGTACTGAAGAACTATCTGTCCGACAGCCTGGTCGGCGAGGTCCACATGACCGGCTTCGGCTTCAACGACAGCGCTATCCTTATAAAATTAGAATCCAAACGATAAACTACAGATCGTAAAGCGGTTCTAAACTCCCCCGGATCCTTCGGGGGAGTTCTCTTTTATCCCCCTTTGTTCGCGCTGCGCGAAAGTTAAAGAAAACCGGCGGCGCAGAAGCCGGCTAATCGCCCCGGCTGCCGCGCCGCGCGGCCCCGGCCTGCGCCGCGGCGGCCGCCGTTAACGTCGGGCGCTGACCGGCCCGCAGCCTGCCGGCGGCCGTTTTATTAAGTTAAGCCTACGGCTTAACGAAAGGCAAATTCAATAAGCCGCCGCTCCTGGGTCGAATAATATTGCCGCGCTGGTTCTTCCGCCTCATGGAATACATTTACGAACACGCTAAACTTATATTGTGAGGTTTCGGTGCCGTACAGGAAGCCGCAGCCAGGACAAAAAAATTAAGGAGAGTAATAAAAAATGAAAAAAAAAGCGCTCTTGAATCTGAGTTCTGCCGGCAGCTCTATTCCGGCGCCGAAAGTGATATACAGCATCCGTAGGTCCGCGATGCTTCTTTCTTCCTTATTGATAGCCGCGCCCAACGCCGCTTTCGCCGGACGGTCGGCGATGGCTGAACTTATGGGCATGTCGCGCACCGCCCCGGCCGCTTCTCCGGCCGCGCCCGCCGCGCCGGAGACCGCGTACAGCGCCCGGCCCGCCCCGGCTTCTCCCGCCTGGGTGAACGGCGAGCTGGAAACCGGCCTTCCGGCCGAGCAGGGGTTCTGGGAATCTTTCGAGGAAGGCGCCAACCTGCCCGATATGTGCCGCGGGATCTCCCTGCCGCTCAGTTACGACTACTCCTCGGCGCTGGGAACGGTGGGCGGTTCGGCCGCCAGAAGCTTTACCAGCTATCCCAACGGCGAGCTGGCGCTGGTGGACCAGGTAAGCCTGTCTTTAGGATATGACTACGGGATGAGCAAAGCCCTGTTCGCCGGCGGCTCGAAGCTGGCCGAGGCCGCTTCCCCCTCATTCTCCGTGCTGGGCGGCGTAAGCCTGAAAGGCACCTCGACAGTGGTCCGCCCCCTCGACGGAAAGAGATCCTGCGCACAACTTAAACAGCTGATCAACATCCCCCAATTCAGGACCGCGCTGCCGTTCAGGGCCAGCCGCTTCCCTGAGATGAAGGTAGGCGAAGTCTGGAAGCTGCCCGTTTCTTTCTGGATGGGCATCACCCCCACCGTCAGCGCCGGCTACGCCAATGTCAGCCTCGGGAAGGCCAGGATCATCAGCTACGGCGCCGAAGTCTCGGCCGCCATCGTGCCGCTGGACAACACTTTTACGGCCGCCGGCGACGCGCTGATAAAGCTTATGGGCCCGACAGCGGGCCAGTTGGGCATAGACCTGCTGATGCCTTCGCTCGAGAAATACACCTCGGCCAGCCTGGGCATCTCACGGGAACACGTGAAGGGCAAAAAAGTGCTGATGGAGTTCATCCTCGACCCGAAAGATCCCGCGCAGATGGATAAACTCGCCGAGATGCTCAACCACGGGCAGCTGGGCACTATCGCGGAACTGGCCAAACTGGCCGTGAAACGCGCTTTCCTGCCGCAGCATGACGGCGAAACCTCGGACGCGCTGCTGCTGCAGGCTACAAACCGCTGGGAAGCCAGGCTGGGAGTTACTTCCTCCTATAACGGGGTGGACCGCATAAGGGAAGTGAACACGAACATCCACATACATGTGCCCGTGCTCGCCGATTATCAGCGCGTTTACGGCACTTCTTACCAGAAAATACAGACGCCCGGGTCGAACGACACGCTGCATATTCACGAGAACACGCTGGAGCGCAGCGGCGGCTATCTGGACGTCCCTTTCCAGGGCACGACCTATAAGCATAACCGCGCCAGGGCGGTGGCCGTGTTCAACAAGGAAACCTCCGGCAGGATAAGCCAGCCGGTACTGAAATACGAGCACTTCGAGGCCGAGATGAGGCACACCAAGGATTCGGCGCGCAGGATGCTGGAGAACGCCAACGACGTGATGCGCTACGCGGGAGCGAAAGGCGGCGCCCTGAACCCGGCGGCCAACATCCCGCTCAACGACCTGCAGAAGGACTCGCCCATGCACGCGGGCCGCACCAACAACTCGGCTTACATGACCTTCGCCATGGTAGTGAACGAAAAAGGCGTGCAGGACATTATCAACGCCGACGCCGACCTGGTGGTGAAAGCGTACATCAACACCCTGCCCGCGGATGAAAAGGTAATGATGAGGGAGCAGCTCAGGGCGGACGGTTCCATCAACTACTCGCTGGCTAACTCCAACTCCGGCGCCGACGAAACGGTAAAGCATAACATCAAGAAAGCCCTGAGGATCCTGGCGGACCTCCAGCAGGTCCGCATAGGGCCCGGCGGCTACTCCACCAACTGGAAAGAGCAGTCCGAAAGACTGTCGAAGATGCTCAGCGGCGACAGCAAAAGCGACCTAAAATACGACGAGGTGCTTAAGGTGCTGGTGCAGCTGACCGACCTTCAGAACGTGCAGTCAGAAATAGCCTACTACGAACTGTCCGGCGGCCAGACCTATGTGGCGTCGGCCAAGGAATTCAACGGGGACAACCCCGCCTTCCAGAGCGCCGGCGAGTATGACGCTACCGTAGAGCATTTCGACGACCCCGCGGTTAATACGGACTAACAGCTAACAACTCCGCGCCTGCGCGATGAGCGCAGGCGCGGCATAAGCCAAAATCTAAAACTATCTGGAGAATATAATGGAAACACGCAAACTGAAGGTCACCCTCGGAGTTCTGGCTGTGTATATAGCGGCGTCCGGGCCTATGGCCCACGCCTGGAAAAGCGCGCCGCTGATGGCGCACACGAACATCATGAGCGCCGCGCTGGACAGAGTAGACAAGGCCCAATATCCCGACCTTGCCGATTTTGAGGTAAAACTTCTGGAAGGCGCCAACGACGAGAGTTGGCATACCGTCGACAGCCTCA
>JAPLKJ010000290.1 GCA_026388125.1 Elusimicrobiota bacterium | reverse complement strand
GCCCCTGGGGATGTTCGGCCCAGACCGTAACGGTGCCGCGCAGGATAAGGTAAAGCGCCGGGCCTTTCTGCCCCTGGCGCAGGATGACGGTGCCGGCGGGAACCACGCTTTTTTTGATCGAAAGCACCAGCCGCGCAAGTTCGTCTTCGGAGTGATAAGACAGGAAGTCGAACTTGCTCAGTTTATCAAAAAGCCATTTTACGTCAGACGATGATAGCCCCATGAGTTACATTACACAAAAAAAATTACTGCGCGTTCAACCCGTATAAAAACAGCCGCGCTTTTACCCCGCCACAGGCCTGATCCCTATTTTGCAGAGCGCCGCCGCGTGGCCGTGGGAAACTATTTCCCGCTCATGCAGCAGCAGCGTCACCTTGCTGAAGAAGAACAGGGTCCGGCTCAGGCGCTCCGGCTTGTCGGTGGGGATAGCGTAGACGAAGCAGGGCTTATTCTTCAGCTCGAACCCGGGCCAGCGCGCCGCGCCCAGCGAAAACAGCGTTTTCCTGTACTCCGCGTTTATCTCCAGCAGGAAAGAGGTTACGCTGCCCTGGCTGCACAGATGGCTGAGCGTGGCTGAATCGTTCATTTTTTTGACGCAGATGAACCGGCCGTCCTCGGTAAGGAGATCGCAGGTTTCCGCCTTCTGGCTGCCCGGCAGGCGGAAAGCCGGGCGGTCGAGCTTCAGCGCGCCGATATGCTCGGCCGCGCGCGCTTTGTAAGCGTCCGCGTCCTCGTATTTCCGCGCGTAGGCGTCCACCGACATGTTCTTCAGCATCGGCGGCAGGTCCAGCTCGCCGGTAAGGTCGGGTATCCTGTCCACCGCCGCGTTCAGCTCCGCAAGGTACTGCGCGTTGATCCGGCACCACGCGTTGTTCGAAAGCACGTACATCACGCCGCCCAGCTCCAGCTCCGCTATCAGCAGCTCCTTGAGCGTGTACTTGCCGCTCACGGGCTGGTCCTGCGCGTCGCAGGCGGTGATCCGGACCGTCTCATAATCCTCTATGCCAGCCCGCTCCATGAAATCGCTCACCTGCGCTATGGAAAGATATTCCACGGACACGTGCTCGCGCCCGGACGAGATCCTGAACTTGTCGGCGTCGGCCTCGCCGCCCAGGTCGGGGTACACCACGTGCAGCCGGTCCGTGTCGAAAGCGCTGAGCCTCGCGCGCAGCTCCTCCTCCAGCGCCGGAACTACGGGGTCCCTGTACGGCAGGAACTGGATCTCGTCGATGAACTTGAACTTGTCCTTGTACTTTTCCTCGCGGAACCGGGCCAGCAGGAACCGGCACTGCTCGCCCAGCCGCCCGAAGTCGGGGCTGAAAGTGAAAGCCAGCGTGTCACGGCCCTGCAGCGTCTTCAGCCGCGGTTTCCCGGGCGGGGTTTCGTCCGCCCCCCCGAAAGCGCTCTCGTCCGTCTGCCCGGTTATGGCCTGTATCCAGTTCACCGAGGTATCCAGCTCGAAATCGTCCATGTCGCTGTTATGGCTCAGCTGGGTCCTGCGCTGGATCACGTTGGCGTCCACCTTCAGGCTGTCCACGGCCTTCAGCTGCCCGGGATCTATCGAGTTGGCCACCACTTTCAGGCCGAAGCCAGGCTCCAGGTCCTCGTGCGCCACCGCGCCGCGCGCGTTGAAAGGGAGAACGAACACCCGGCCGTCAACCTCGACGAACACCACGCAGGAGACGCTGGTCTTCTTGTATTTTTCCCGGTCCACGCTGAAAGCGGGCGAAATGAACCGGATGGGCTCGGGCGCGTCGAAATAGGGGCGCACGCGCACGAAGGCTTTCGCTTTGAACGGCAGCGGCACGTTCGGCCCGGGCGCCTCGCCGTACCCTTCCAGGTCGGCCCGCGCCACGGCGTCCTCGATGTTAGCAACGCTGTCCCTCATCAGGTAAAAATGCAGTTTCATAAGTAAAAACGTCCGCCCGGCCCCGCACTGTATTATAGCTCAGGGAACGGGTTCTGGCAACTTACGCGCGCGGGCGGCGCCGCCTTTTGTCTAGCCGGATGGAAAATGCTAGATTATCCTTCCGATGAAACTTCTTCCGGCTTTATTGCTCCTGCTCTTACCGCTTTCCGCCCGCTGCCAGGACGCGGCCGAAAAAAAAACCACCTTCGAAGTGGAGCTGGACCCGTATTACTCGGCCTACGGCATGTACAACAGCCTTACCGGCAAGCCCATCCCTCACCTCCAGGTGAAGAACGAGCTGGAAATATACAAGGAACTGATCAGCAAATTCTACCAGCCGCGTACTCTTATAATCGAGGCCAGTCTCAACCCGCTGCCCTACGCCGGCACGCTTATCAGGCAGCACCAGCCCCGCCTCTACGAAAGAGGTCAGTTGACCAGCAACTTCAACGCCATACAGGCCGTTACCGCCGGCTTCGAAGAGCCGTGGGCGCTGTCGCTGTTCCTGGGCAACGTGGTAACTTTCGACACGATAAACAAATCTTTCCAGGGCAAGCGCAACGGCTACTCCGGCCTGCTTTTTAACTTCGGCAATTACCACATCAAGGACAACACGCTCATCCACGACAACTGGCTGGAGGCGGAAGGCAAGCTGAAAGGGGAACAGATACTGACCGACCGGTCGCTGCGGTGGAGCTTCCGCGGCGGCGCTAAATTCCACGAGAACCGCTACATCGCCGACTCGTTCTATATCGGGTTCAGGCGCAGCCGCACGGATTTCAAGGAAAGCGGGAAGGATAATTTCTGGCTGCACAACAGCGGGTTCGAATACGTCTCGGACTTCTCGCAGAAAAAGCTGGAACCCATCCGCCACTACCTAGTGGTGGACAAGAAATTCCCCATGAAGAATTCCCGCATGGCCTTCACGCTGGGGCTGGGCTTCGTCTGGACCGCCGACAAGAAATACTCCGGCCCGCTGTCCAATAAAGCCGGCAACATAAATACCACCAACACTTTCCAGTTCATTCTGCAGCCTAATCTGGAGTTCTAGTACGGGGCGGGGTTCTCGTATGATTAAAACTATTCCGGCCGGCCGTCGTTTTTTAATATTCCTGGGCCCCTGGCTGCTGCTGTCCGCCGCGGCCGCCGAGTTCCGGCCCTTCAACCAGCAGGCCGTCGAGGTCCCGCCCATAGATTTCTGCGGCTCCGGCAGGTTCCTGGTCTATACCGGCAGCTGCTCGCCCGGCGGCAAGCAGAAGGACGTTATCAGCCGCAAGGCCTGCGCCGACGTGGCGTCCGCGCTCGAGGCCGGCCTGCCGCTGCTTTACCCTAACGCCCCGGTGACGGTCTACGACAACCTTACCCCCGACGGAGTGATGCAGTCCCTGACGGGCCAGAGAGTGCAGGGGTTCTTCTTCGTGGGCGAAGGGGACACGAAGGGCGCGTTCCTGACCGGCCCCGCGCGGGAACGCCTTTATCCCGACGTCTCGGCCTGCGTCTCCGGCTACGATATTTTCGGCGGCTTCACGTCCCACAGCAAGTATTCCCCGGCGCTGCCGGCGCCTAAAGCCGACCGCGCGCTGATACTGAGCCGCACGCAGACCATCTTCAGCGGCGCGGACGCCGTGGCGGATTCCTGGCCCAAGCTGTGCAAGCCGCGCGTAAGCCTGGTCTATCCCACCCGTACGTTCGCGGGCCGGATGAAGGACGATGTAAAGAAATTGCTGACCCTGCTGCAGGAGGAAAAAAGGAAGCACGTGCTCAGAACGCTGGCGGTGATCTGCGACAACTGCCCGGGCCACGTAGCCTCCCGCGACGAGCTGGCGCAGTTCTGCTCGCCCTATTCCAACGTCTGCAGCCTGCGCAAACTCACGCCCGGCAACGAGGATTTCGTGTTGAAAAATTACTGCCTGGCGCTGGCCCCGGCGCCTTCAAGAGAATAACGAACAGGGCCAGAGAGCCCGCCAGCCCTCCGTGTGCACGCGGGCGATACCCGCCATGTCACCGGCGCCGGCTTCCCTTATTAAAAAATCGTTTTTTATTTCCTGCTGTAGCGGCCGCTTTTCATCGTGTCGAAATATTCAGTTTCGGCCTTAGTGAGGAACCGCGGGGTCAGCTTCAGGAGCTTCATGCAGTCCAGGATATAGAACAGCGCCGTCAGCACTTCGTTGGGCTACAGCGCCCCGTCCACCCCGGCGTGGGCCACGGCCAGCCCGTGGTTGGCCAGGAAGAACACCTGCGGCCCGGCGGCCCGCGCGCGGTCGTTTATGGCGGAACAGAGCTGCGGCCCGGGGGATTTGTACGATATGAATTCAGCGCCCGGGAACAGCTCCCGGCCGAGGGCATGCCCCTCGGCGCTCATATTTAGGATGTTGGCGTAGACCGAATGGGTGTGGATCACCGCTGTATTAAGCAGCGAATGGAACCCGGTCTCTATGGAGGGCTTGGCCGCCGCCACGCCGCGCACCGGCAGGGCCTGGGCGCAGATATAGTCCGAGAACTCGCCCTCGGTGCCTGCGCCGGCCGCTATCCTGCGGCGGATATTGCCGTAATTCACCAGCGCGTAGCCGCCGGCCGCGGAAACGTCCTTCAGCCTGGCCCCGGAAGCTTTCACCAGCATGCGCTCGGCGTTGAGCTTCAGCGAAACGTTGCCCCCGCCGCCCTGCGTCAGGTCGGGGCCGGCGCCCGCCGCGCGCGCGGCGCGCGCCAGCAGTTCGGGAGCATTATCCAATTCGGGGTCAAAAGCCATTATTTTTTCGCCCTCGGGTGCGCCTTGTCGTAAACTTCCTTCAGCCGCTCCAGCGAAACGTGCGTGTAGATCTCCGTCGTAGAAAGGTTCTTGTGCCCCAGCATCTCCTGCACCGATTTAAGGTCGCAGCCATGGTCCAGCAGGTGCGTGGCGAACGAATGCCGCACAGCGTGCGGGTTCATCGGCTTGGCGAACCGGGCGCGCCGCGCCATTCTTTTGAAGATAAGCGCTATGCCCGCGTCCGACAGGCGCGTATTCTTGTAATTCAAAAACAGCGGCTGTGCGTGCGCCAGGGGTTTGGGCCGGGTGGCCAGGTACGCCCGGATAGCGGTCAGGGCTTTGTCGCCCACCGGGATCATGCGCTCGCGCGAGCCTTTGCCCAGCGCGCGCGCGAACCCGGAGAAAAGGTCGAGGTCGCCTACGTTCAGGCCCGCCGCCTCCGAGCGGCGCAGGCCGCTGGAATAGATCAGCTCGAAGATGGCGTAATCGCGCAGCGAGAAATAATAGTTCTTCTCCTGCGCGTCCACCGCCTCCGGGCGGTTGGAATCCTGCAGCCGGCCCACTTCCCCCTCTGTCAGGAAGCGCGGCAGCCGCTTCTCCCGCTTGGGCAGCGTTATCAGGTCGAAGGGGTCGCTCTCCAGCCGGCCGTTGGCCATCAGGTAGCGCGTGAAAGCGCGCACCGCCGAGATCTTGCGCAGCAGCGTGTTGCGGGAAACTTTATTTTCGTTGATATGGGCTATGTAGCCGCGCATCAGCAGGCGGTCCAGCGCGGCGGGCGCCGGCGGCGCGTTGCGCGGGGATACGCCGGTCATGTACGCCAGGAACTCCGCCAGGTCGTACTGGTAGGCTTTCAGGGTATGTCCGGAAAAATTACGCTGCGCCTTAAGGTGCAGCAGGAATTGGTCCACCAGCAGTCGCATAAGGAAGCCCGCGGGGCCGCCGCGGCCCATTATTTTTTCGCGTTAACTATCTTCTCCACTTCTTCAGGCGTCACCTGGTCGATGTTGCGGCACTTGGGAAAGCCGGAGCAGGCCAGGAAATAGCCGCGCGGGCTTTTCCTGAGCAGCATGGCGTTCTTGTTGCACTTGTCGCAGATCTTTTCCGTCTTGATGGGCGCGAAATATTCCTGCTTGTTGCCGTCCTTGTCCAGCGGCATCTTGCCCTTGCATTTCGGGAAGCGCGAGCAGGACAGGTATTTGCCGAAGCGGCTCTCGCGCTGCACCATGGGGCTGAGGCACAGCGGGCACTTCTCGTCGGTCTTGATCACGTTCGGGCGCGAGCGGGTCATGTCGCGCTCGGCCGTGGCCAGGTCCTTGGCGAACGGGCCGTAGAACTCGCGCATCATGGCCACCCAGTCCAGCGTGCCGTCGGCCACGTCGTCGAGCTTGTCCTCGATGGAGGCCGTGTAGGAGATCTCCATGATCTCCTTGAAGAAGTCCTTGAGCTTTTCGGTGACCAGCGCGCCCAGCTCGGTGATCAGGAGCTTGCGGTCCTTCTCGCGGTTGATATAGCCGCGGTCCACGATGTTCTTGATGATGGCCGCGTAGGTGGAGGGCCGGCCGATGCCGTGCTTTTCCAGCGTTTTGATGATGCTGGCCTCGTTGTAATTGGGCGGCGGGCTGGTCTTATGGGGAACGGTAGTGACGTCCTTGAGGGCCACCACGTCGCCCTCCTTGAGCGGCGGCAGCGCGGCCGAGCCTTCCTCGTCCTCGCCGGCCACTTCCTCTTCCTTCTCCTCCATGTAGATCTTCAGGTAGCCCTCGAACTTCACCGTGCGCCCGCTGGTGCGCAGCACGGAGCGGCCCTTCTCGTCGGAGAACTCCACGGACAGGGAGTCGAAGATGGCTTCTTCCATCTGGCTGGCCATGAAGCGGCGCCAGATGAGGTCGTAGAGCTTGGCCTGGTCGGCGTTAAGGAACTGGCCCATCTCCTCGGGGCGTTTGTAGGCCGCGGTCGGGTGGATAGCCTCGTGCGCTTCCTGGGCGCCCTTTACTTTCTTAAGGTACATCGGCGGCTTGGCCGGGCAGAAATCACGGCCGTAGATCTCGGCTATGAACTTGGCCGCCTCTTTCTGCATATCGACGGAAACGTTGAACGAGTCAGTACGCATGTAGGTGATCAGGCCCGAGCGCTCGCCGCCCATGTCCACGCCTTCGTACAGGCTCTGCGCCACTTTCATGGTGCGGTCCGAGGAGAAGCCCAGCTTGTTGTAGGCGTCCTGCTGCAGGGTGCTGGTGATGAACGGCGGCTTCGGCTTCTGCCGCACGGCCTTGGCGTCCACTTTGGAAACCGTGAGCTTGGAATTGCGCAGGTAGGTGCCTGCCTCTACGGTGTCCTCTATTTTTTTAAAAACGGAGGTCTTGTAGCGGTAGTCCTCGGCGAACAGCTTCAGCAGTATGGTCTGCTCCACCGCGGCGCCTTCCCAGCGCACCAGCTTGGAGTCGAAATCCTTGTACGCGCTCTTATCGCCCTCCGGCATCACCTTGGCCAGCCGGGTGTTGAGGGTGTAATAGTCCTCTTCCTTGAAGGCGGCTATTTCCTTGGCGCGCTCGGCTATCAGCCGCACGGCCACGCTCTGCACGCGCCCCGCGGACAGGCCGCTCTTTATCTTGCTCCACAGCAGCGGGGAAAGTTTGTAGCCCACCAGCCGGTCTATGATGCGGCGGGCCTGCTGCGCGTTGACCAGCGCCATGTCCAGGTCGCGCGGGCTCTTGAGCGCCTCGGCTATGGCCGTCTTGGTTATTTCATGGAAGCTGATGCGCTTGAACGGGGCGTCGCCGGCCTTTATCACCTCTTTAAGATGCCAGCTGATGGCTTCCCCTTCGCGGTCAGGGTCGGTAGCCAGGTAGATGGTGTCCACGTTCTTGGCTATGGCGTTGAGCTCGGAGATGATCTTCTTCGCGCGCTCCACCGGCACGTATTTGGCGGCAAAATCTTTTTTTTCGTCCACGCCCAGCTCGTCCTTGGGCAGGTCGCGCACATGGCCGAACGAGCTTTTGACGGTATAGCCGGCATCGAGGAAGCGGCTGATGGTCTTTTCCTTGGTGGGAGACTCCACGATCACAAGGTATTTTTTTGTCTTGGTTTTGTTCTTTTCTGTCATAGTATTGATTTCTATATTATTATATTTGAAACAGCGCGGCTACTGAAAAGTTTAAACCCGCGTGTACCGGCCGCCCCTGGAAGCCACCAGCGCAGCCACTTCAAGCTCGAACAAAGAGGCGGCGGTGCGCTGCGCGGGCCAGGCGAGAGCCTGCGCCAGCTCGTCGGCGTTAAGCCCCTTTTCGTCCGCCGCTATGGCCGCGTACGCGGCGCCCGCGTCCGGCGACAGCTCCTTGAGCGCCGCCGGCGGGCGCAGGTAACTTTCGTCCTTTTTCGCGGGTTTCGCGGCGGCCAGCGCGCCGTAAGGGAAACAGGCCGCGATATCCCGGGCGTCCTCCACCGGGCAGGCGCCGTTCTTTATAAGGTCGTTGGGCCCTTTGCTCATAGGGGAATCCACCGGCCCCGGCACGGCCATAACTTCGCGCCCCTGGTCCAGGGCGAAGCGCGCGGTTATCATGGCGCCGGATTCGAAACCGCCCTCCACCACCACCGTAGCCAGCGAAAGCCCCGAAATAACGCGGTTGCGCCGCGGGAAATTAGCGGGCATAGGTTTCAAGGCCATGGGGAATTCGGAAATGACCGCGCCGCCGGAACCGGCTATTTTGTCGGCAAGTTTCCTGTTCTCCGCCGGATAGACCTCGTTCAAGCCTGAGCCCAGCGCGGCCCAGGTCACGCCGCCCGCCGCCAGGGCCGCCTCGTGCGCGGCCGTGTCCACGCCGCGCGCGAGGCCGCTGGCCACCGCCGCGCCCGCCTCTGCCAGTTCCCGGGCCAGGCGCGCGGCCGTGCGCAGCCCGTAAGGCGTGGCCTTGCGGGTGCCTACCAGCGCGGCGGCCGGCATATTTTTCAGTTCGCCGCGCACATACAGCGCCAGCGGCGGGTCATAGATGGTCTTAAGGAGTTCCGGATAGCCGTCGTCCAGCGCCGTAAGCACTTTAACCCCGGCCTTGCGGGCAAGCGCGAGTTCCTGTTCGGGGTCGGCGGCCGCGGTCTCGGCGGCCAGGCGCAGGGCGGTGGCGAAAGATACCCCGCCCTCGCCGGCTATCTCGGCCGGGGGCCTTTTCAGCAGCTCGGCGGCGCCTCCGTAGAGGCTCATAAGGCGCAGCAGCCAGTCGCTGCGCATGCAGCCGAAAAAATTAAGCCGCACACGGGCCAGTTTTTCCGCTTCCGCGTTCGCTTGCATCTGCCCTCCTTACCTGCCGTCCAGTTTCACCACCATGCCCTTGCGGATGGAACTGGACGCGTCCGTTATCCTGGCCTTCACCGTACGGCCGTCCGCGCTGAGCACCTCCGCCGTGCCGGCAGGCTGCAGCTCGCGGCCCAGCTTATTCCCTTTTTTGTCGAAAGCCGCCGAGCCCCGCAGGTAAATTGAGAACCGGTCCCCTTTCTTTACGGCCGCGGCGGCCTGTCCCGACAGCTGTATCACCACCGTCTCGCCGTTGAAAGAAAACCCCTCGTCCACGCTGTCCGCCCCGGTCTTTTCCTTTGCCGTCACGAAGCCGTCCCCGGTCCAGTTATCCGGCACCACTTTCAAGGCCCCGGACCATTCTTTCTGGTCTTCCGGCATTTCGGAGGAAAGCTCGTCGTCCGCGAAAGAGTTAAGTTCCTCGCTTATGGCGGCGGCCGACGGCCTCCGCTGCGCCGCAGCGGCGGGCTTATCTTGCTGTTCCACATCGGTGACGGAAAGCTCGCCTTCCCGCACGGTATCCGCGCCTGAAATGACGTGCGGGGAACGCGCCGGGGCCACTTTCTCCGTGATCCCCGGGATCAGCAGCTCTTCGCCCGGGTAGATCCTGTCGGGGTTGCCGACAGTCTGAAGGTTGGCGTTGTAGATCTTGCCCCAGATGTAGGGATCGCCGTAATACTTGCCCGAAAGCGCCCACAGGGTTTCGCCCCCGGAAACGGTATGCTTTTTCTCAACGGAAAAGCCGCCTTTCACGGCTGCCGGGGCCGGAGCGGCCGCGGCTGGCGCGGCGGGGACGGGTTTCGGCGCCGCGTGTTTTACCGGCGCGGCCCCCGGCTTTACGGCGGTTTTTGCGGCGGGAGGGGCGGAGGAAGGGGCGGCAGCGGCTTTCGGCGCAGCAGGTTTTGCCGGCGCGGCCTTCGGGGATCCTTTCGCCTTTGAGGCGGGCAGGCCCGGCTTCGGAGGCGCGGCCTTCTCCCCGGCCGGACTATTGTTATCGGGGAGGTTCGTTTCCAGCAACTGCACCTGCTGCGCGGAAACACCGCCTGTCAGGGCCCAGAAGAACAAACCGGCAAAAAAAACATTTCTCATGCTGCCTCCGTTATTCCCCGCGCCCGCGAACGGGCGCCCGGCCCCGGTCAGATGCCGGCCAGGGCTTCCGACTTGTCCAGCATCCGGTACTGCACCGCCTCTATCACGTGCTCGCGTTTTATGGCGGCGGCGCCTTCCAGGTCGGCTATGGTCCTGGAGACCTTCAGTATCTTGTCCAGCGAGCGCGCCGAAAAACCCAGCTTGTTCATGGCCAGCTCCAGCACGGCGGAAGCCCCCTCGGGCAGGGCGCAGTGGCTGCGCAGCTCCCCGGCGGTCATGGCGGCGTTGCTCCGGCCGTCCCGGCCGCCGAAGCGCGCTTTCTGCAGCTCTATGGCTTTCAGCACGCGCGCGGCGATAGCCGCCGAAGGTTCGCCTTTGGGAACGGCTTCCCAATCGGCGTATTTCACCGGCGACAGCTGCACGTGCAGGTCTATGCGGTCGAGGATGGGGCCGGAAACCCTGGCCCGGTATTTGTGCACCTGCAGCGGCGTGCAGGAGCATTCCCGGACGCTATGCCCGAGGTAGCCGCAGGGGCACGGGTTCATGGCCGCCACCAGCAGGAAGCGCGCGGGATAGACCACGCTTTCCTTCACGCGCGCCACCGTAACTTTGAAAGCTTCCAGCGGCTCCCGCAGCGCCTCGATGGCCGGGCGCGAGAATTCAGGGAATTCGTCGAGAAAAAGCACCCCGTTATGGGCCAGCGAAACCTCGCCGGGCCGGGGACTGGATCCGCCGCCTATCAGCGCGGCGTCGGAAATAGTATGGTGCGGCTCGCGGAAGGGGCGCTCCCGCACAAGGCGGCCGGCCGAGGCCAGGCCGCTGACGGAATACAGCTTGGTGGTCTCTATGGACTCGTCCAGGCCCATAGGCGGCAGCAGCCCGCCGAAGCGCTTGGCCAGCATGCTCTTGCCCGAGCCGGGAGGCCCCACCATTATGACGTTATGAAAGCCCGCCGCGGCTATCTCCAGCGCGCGCTTGGCGAAGGTCTGCCCCTTGACCTCGGAGAGATCGGGCCCGGAGCCCGCGGCCTCCGCGGCCGGCACCATGCCGCAGGCGTTCAGCCCGTCACTGCCGGAGATCCAATCGGCCACCTGCTTAAGGTTCGAGGCAGCCAGGCACTTAACGCCGGAGACGGCGGCTTCGGCCGAATTGCCGGCCGGGACCACCGCCGTTCTTTTAGAATCCCTCAGGGCGAGCAGCATCGGCAGCACGCCCGCCACCGGCCGCAGGGAACCGTCCAGCGCCAGCTCGCCGATGAAAAAGCTCTCCTCGAGGCGGGCCGGAGGGGTTTTGCCAAGTTTACCCGAGGCGGCCAGCACGCCCAGCGCGATGGGCAGGTCGAAATGCGTCCCGGCTTTCTTCCTTTCCGCCGGGGCCAGGTTCACAGTGATGCGCTTCGACGGGAAATCGAAACCGGAGTTGCGGACCGCGGCCACCACGCGCTCCCTGGCCTCCTTTACGGCGGCGTCAGGCAGGCCCACTATAGCGTAGGCCGGCAGGCCGGAGGCGATGTAGACCTCGGCGCTCACGAAAAAACCGTCGATGCCCTTGAGGGCCAGTGTGGATATTTTCGCCAGCATAAAATCTATTTATCTGCGGGGCAGCCGGTCCAGCACCGCCGCGGCCGCCGCCCGGGCTTCGCGCTTCAGCGCGGGCCCGGGAGCGGCGTCCCCGCCCAGCGCCGACTGCTCCATAAAATAATCCCTGGCCTCCGCCTGGCCGGGGAACGCCCTGAAATCCCCGCCCGCGCCCTCCCCCTCGAAAAGCGTCTCGCCCGTGGAAGCCGAAACTATTTTAAGGCGCAGCCTCACCGCTTTCCTGACCGCCTGCCCCAGGTTCTCCAGGGAAAAATCCTCTACCGTGCCATAGCACAGCAGCCCGGCTTTCAGCGCGTGGACCGCCCCGGCGGCCGGCGGCGCGCCGGCGGGCAGGCCGGCCCCGCCCAGCGCCCCGTCCACCTCTTCCAGCGGGAGGGGCGGATAGCCGCGCAGGCCGAAGCCTTCGGCGGCCAGGGCGCGCATGGCGGCGGCGGCGCCCGGTTCGGCGCTGCGGTTCTCGAAAGGCAGCACGGCCACGCGCGTGTCCGGCGCCGCCCTGAGCGCGGGCGAGATCAGGTAAGCCCCCTGCCCCGCGCAGCCGCAGGCCAGTACGGCGGCGCACAATAGCCGGCGCCGCATGCTACTTGGCCGCTGTGAACAGCACTTCCTGCGGCGAAGCGCCTTCCAGTTCCAGCCCCATCGAATCGCCGCGGAGGATGGCGCTGGCCAGTTCCTGCGGGTCGGGGCGGCGGGGCACCGCCGAAAAAACGGCTTCCCCGTTCGAGTATTTCTCAAGCCGCAGTTTTTTCAGGTCCAGGCGCTGCAGCTGGCCTTTTAATTTTTCCAGCGCCTCCAGCCCGTCCAGCCCGTAAACTTTTATCCGGATCACCGCGTCGGGCTTCAGCAGGCGGTCCGCTTTGGCGGCGGTCTCCTGCGCCAGCAGCTCGCCGGCGGCGGCCAGCGCCTTGGAAAAAGCCGCGGCCTGGGTGGAATCTATGGCGCTGCCCTGGCGGGACAGGTCGAGCAGCAGCCTGCCCGACGCCGTCTCGTAGACCTTTACCGAAGCGTCCGCGCGCGCGGGGAAAAAACCGGTGTTAAGGCCCGCGCCGGAAGCGTAGGCCGAAGCGGAGGCCGTCAGCAGCAGGTCGGCGCCGGCCGCCGAGGCGGCCGTCAGCAGCGCCTCGTCGGTATCGGCCGCGGCCGCGTTCCTGGCGAACGGAAAATCGCCTATCATCAGCACGGACCGCCTGCCCAGGGCCTCGCTGAAGGCGGCGGCGAACGCCGAGCCCTGCGGGTTTTCCCGCACCACCAGCGCGGCGCGCGGCTTATCCGCAGCGCCGGCGGAACTCAGCCCGCGCACGGCGGCGGCGAGCTTGCCGGTCAAAACCCAGACCTGGGCGCTGACGCGGTAGGAGGCGCCCTCGGGCCCCTCCGAAATAATTTTATGCTTGAGAATGTAGCTCTGCGGGTTCTTGAGCGGGCCGGCCTCGAACGCCGCGTAATTCTCCGCGCGGGAAACGTCGTCCATATAAAGTTCCGCGGCGCGCCGCAGCGCGTTCTTCTTCGCGTCGGCCACGGCGGCCGCGCGGCCGGCGGCCAGGTCCTTCACGTTATACTCGGCCAGGCCGTCCGCCGCCACTATTTCAGGCTCGGCCAGGTCGCGGCCCGGGGCCGGAGCGTGCGCGCAGGCGCAGAAAAAGAACGCCGCCGCTGTCAGCAGGAATTTATTGAAGCCTTTCATAGATATCTCCCCGGGACCCCGCTTTAATTTTTCGCCACCGGCAGGGCGAAACAGAACCTGGACCCCTTGCCCAGTTTCGACTCCACCCAGATCTTTCCGCCGTGCTTTTCCACCACCGAACGGGAGATGGCCAGCCCGAGCCCCGTGCCCGGCACCTGGTTGGCGCTGGCCTTGCCCCGGTAAAATTTTTCGAAGACCATCCGCTGCTCTTCCACCGGAATGCCCGGGCCGTTGTCCTCCACGCAGATCACCACGGCCTCGCCTTTATCGGTGCCGCTCACGCTTATCTTGGCGCCGGAGCCGGAGTATTTTATGGCGTTGATCAGCAGGTTGTCTATGACCTGGCCTATCCAGCGCGTATCCGCCTGCACCGAAGGCAGCCTGCCTTCCAGCGCGTTGGTGAGCGCCACCCTTTTTTCCCTGGCTTTGATGCTCACGTTGGAGATCGAGCCGCGCACCAGCTCCGCCAGGTCGGTCTTCTGGAATTCCATCTCCACCTTGCCGTTGAGCCTGGAGAGGTCCAGCAGGTTGGAAATAAGGTGCGTGAGCCTGTTCACCGACTGGTCCACCACGGACAGGAAATTGAGCTGCTGCGCGTTGAGCGGGCCCACTTCCCCGCTGAGGATCACGGACACGAAGCCTTTTATGGTGGTGAGCGGCGTCTTCAGCTCGTGGCTGACCGTGGAAAGGAATTCGTCCTTGAGCCGGTTGAGCTGCGCCAGCTCCTGCGCGGTCTTCGACAGGTTCTCGTAAAGCGTCACCATCTCTATTATTATCGCCAGCTCGTCGGCGATTATCGTGAGGAACTCCAGCTGGTCCGGCGTGAAGAAGTCGGCCTTGCGGCTGCCCACGCGCAGCACCCCTATGATGCGGTCGCGCAGGCAGATGGGCACTATCATCAGGGAATGGATCTCCCAGAGCTTGGCGTAGCGCGCCAGCACGTCGGGGTCGTTCTGCGCGTCGGAAGTTATGAAAGGCTTGCGGGTAAGGAAGGTCCGGACGGAGGAGGAAGCCTGGTTGTTCACGGGGATGCTGTAGAGCATGCGCTCGGAATCGGTTATGCCGTAGGCGCCGGGGCTGACCACCAGCTCGCCTTTCGCCTCGTCGAAGAGCAGCGCCGCCGCCACGTCCGCTTCCACGATCTTGGCCACGATGTTAAGGATGGCCGAGCAGCCGTACTGGACGTCTCCGCCGGGGCCGGTGACGCTGGTGACCACTTCGTACAGCGCCTTGCGCTCCTTGGCGCGCTGTATAAGGCGGGAGCCGGCCACGTCCAGCTCCTTGACCGCGGCGCCCAGCTCGTTCTTAAGGTTCTCGGTCTCCTTCTTGAGCGCGAACACCTGGTCCGATACCTTCGAAATGGAGCTGAGCTGCGAGGCCACGAACCGCATGTACGGCTGGGCCGCGTCGAACACCTCGGGGCCCGCCGCGCCGAGAACTATAAGGCGCTCCGGGGCGCCGGCCGCCTGGCTGAACGGGCACATCAGCGCCGACCTGATGTCGAAGGCCGAAAAAAGGTCCGCCACGCCCTGGTAATCCCCCACCTTCACGTCGTCGAACCGGAGCAGCTCGCCCGCCGAGGAGCTGCGGTCGAAAGCGCTCCACCTGTAGCTGGTCAGCAGCTTCGGCTCCACCTTGAAGCTTTTCAGGTAATTTACCAGGCGCCACTGCCCCTCGCCTTTCTCGAAAAGCAGCGTGCAGGTGTCGGGGAACGATTTATGCAGTTTGATCAGGTAATAGTTGGTGAGGTCGCCGTAATGCTCCTGCTGCTCCGGGGCGTAAGCGCGCTCCAGCGTCTCCCTGGTGAAAGCGGTGAAATCCGCGAAGGCCTTGCTCGAGGACCGCAGGGACGTCTCGATGGGCAGCACGCACCTGAACTTCAGGTACCAGTAAGCGCCGAAGGCGCCGGCGCCTCCGACCACTGCCGCCGCGATGAGTTCGTTGAGCATTATCGCTATACCAGGTCCATCAGCATTCTAGTGTAGGCGGCCGGGGATTTCAGCTTCCCGAGCGGCAGCCACGCGCCTTTAATGGAAAAACTGTCCAGTATCTTCAGGGAAAGATGGCGGAACTCGGCTTCCTGCGAGCCTATGGC
>JAPLKJ010000090.1 GCA_026388125.1 Elusimicrobiota bacterium | reverse complement strand
TATATTGTCAAGGGTTATCGTATTGGGCACGTCGGCGTCGACTATGGCCGAAGCGGTGAACGCGCCGGTGCCGTTGCCGCGCACGAAACCGGTCAGACTGGTCGCGCCGGTGCCGCCGTGGTCCACAGCCAGCGTACCGGACAGGTCGGTAATGGCCCTATTGGTGACCTGGGTTATATTGTCAAGGGTTATCGTATTGGGCACGTCGGCGTCGACTATGGCCGAAGCGGTGAACGCGCCGGTGCCGTTGCCGCGCACGAAACCGGTCAGACTGGTCGCGCCGGTGCCGCCGTAGGACACGGCCAGCGTGCCGCTGGTCAGGTCGCTGGCGCTCCTGGTGATAAGGTTGGCCAGCGAGGAGCCGGCCTTGTTCACGGACGCCCAGGTAACGTTGTTGGTGCCGCTTATCGTAATGTCGTCAGGCACGTCGGCGTCGACTATGGCCGAAGCCGTGAACGCGCCGGTGCCGTTGCCGCGCACGAAACTGGTCAGGCTGGTCGCCCCGGTGCCGCCGTAAGGCACGCCCAGCGCCGTATTGAATTGAATTGCCCCGCCCGAGGTTATCGTCATCCTGGTGGCATTGTTGGTTATTAAAACCATGTCCTTTAAGTTGGTGCTGCCGAGCACCTCCCCGCTGGTAAGACTGTTGCCGGACTTGCTCCAGCCGCGGCTGGTGCTGCCGCCGCCGGTAGCGTCGTCCACATATTTCCTGTTGGAGGCGTCGGCGTCCGCACCGGGATAGGACACGTTTATTATCTTATGGGAATTCGCGTTTATGTCGGTGCCGTCGTCGGACATAATGCTGTCGACTATATTATTTCCGCCGGTCCCCCATTTGACGTGAGTATTGGCGGTGCCGGTCATCGCGGTAGGCGCGGAGGAACCGTTGCCCCTGAGCACTCCTGTGAGCTGGCCGCTGGGGGCCAGCGCCGCGGCGCCTTTGTATATAATGCTGCCCTGCGTGAAGGTCCCCCCCGAAAGATCGGCGTTTGCGCCGCCGTTGGCCAGCGGCAGAATGCCGGAAACGTCGGCCGTAAGCGACGCCGCGGAATAAGAGGGCGCGCCGGAGGCGTTGCCGTGCAGCAGCGTGGTGGTGGTGCCGGCATCCCCCTGCACGATATTGGTGCCGTTGGAGATCATTATAGAGGTCCCGGAAAGGGCGGTGGAGGAATTCGTGCCGCCGTTGGCCACCGGCAGCACGCCGCTCACGTGGGTGGTCAGGCCTATCTTGCCGTATGAAGGCGCGGCGGTTAACCCGCCGGAGATCAGCGCGCTGCCTGTCGCTATATCCGCCAGCCTGGACAAGGTCCCGGCCGCCGAGGCGTAAAGAATATCGCCCACGGCATAGCCGCCGGTCTGGCCCGTGCCGCCGTACGAAGCGCTCAGCGTGCCCCAGCCCGGCGCGCCGGCGCCGCCGGAAAGCAGCGCCTGCCCCCCGGTGCCGGCCGCCATGGACGTCATGGCTGCGGCCCCGGAGTAGTAAGGCAGCCCGCCGGGAGTACCGGCGGTCAGCCCGGTGCCGCCGCGGTTCACGGCTATGGTATTGCCGTCCCACGTGGCGTTGGCGTTGCCGCTGCCTATCGTGCCGTTATTGGATATCCTTACCGTGCCGTTGGTGCCGAGCGTGGTGGAAGCGTTTATATTCCCGGTCACGTCCAGCGTATAGCCGGGGACGGTGTCGCTGCCTATCCGCGTCTTCGCGCCGGAGGTGGAGAGGTAGACGTCGTTGGCGACGTACAGGCTGAAAAATTCCACCGGCGTGGCGGAACGCTGCTTTATGCCGCCGTCGAATACCAGGCTGCCGGCGGTATAAATATCGTCGATGCCGTTCGACTTATAAGGCTCCGGCATCTCCGCCGTTCCGCCCACCATCAGGTCGCCGCCGCGGATATGCACCAGGGATTTCGGGACGAAAGCCCCGCCTATCGCTATGTTCCCGCCGCTCTTGACGGTCAGGCCGGTGATGCCGCCCGACCGGAGGATGACGCTGCCGGTCCCGTTGATGTCGGTGTCCGCCTCGATGAGAGCGTCGGCCCTGTTCGCGAGAGAATCCACGGAAACGAGCCCGGCTTTCTTCATGGTCGAGCCGTCGGAGAATATAATGCCGTAGTCCTGCGAGGCTGGATCGGAGATCCTTATATTGCCCTGCACCGTAAGGCGCCAGTTGGGGTCCATGACCGAGGTCCCCATCCCCACGTTCCCCAGGGAGGAGCTCACGAAGACGGCCGGCGTGGTGTTATAGCCGGTGGAGATCCACACCACGCTGTTCTTATGCGGTGATAAACGGCGTCGGTAAGGGTCTTGGTCTGGTTGCCGATGACCAGCCCGAGATTCGCGCCGCCCTGCGTTTCGAAGCGGGCGGCTTCCGAAGCGCCGCGGTAGAATTTAAGCAGGGCGTTGGCGGAGTCGCCGCCCACCAGATAGGCCGTCGCGTCGATGCCGGGCAGCCCGCCGTCGCCGACCTGCAGGTAATTGTCGCCGGGGAAGTCGAAGGCCACTACGCCCGCCCCCAGGCGGTTCGGGGTCACGATATCGCTGGAAACCAGCACCCAGTTCTGGAAGAGGTTGTGTTTGGTGAAGATGTTCGGCCCGTCGGTGTAGGCGGGGGCGCTGCCGCCGGCCCCCTGCACGTTGATGGCGCCGTTCACCACCGTAAGGCTCCCGTAAATGGTAGTGGAAGACAGGACGACGCGGCTGCCCAGCCCGGAGTCGGCCGTAAAATCCCCGCCCACCGTGACGCTGCCGGAGAACGCCGCCGTAGAGGCTATCACGCCTTTCTCGGCCAGCACGCTGCCTTTCACATGCAGCTTTTCAGAAGGCGCGGCGGTGCCTATCCCGACGTTGTAGTTGCCGCCGGTGATGTTGTTCTGCAGGATCAGCGGCACGCCGCCCTGCGTCCTGATCTCGTTGCCCAGCTGGGACGAGTTGAAGGCGCCTATGGTCACGGAACTGCCGCGCACGCCGGCGGTGGAGTAGATGATGCCCGCAGCCTGCAGACTGGTGGTAGGCGCCGCCAGCCCGATGCCCACGAACCCGTTGTTGTGCACGCGCATGCGCTCCGCGCTGCCCGAGAAAAAGGTTATCCGGTTGTCGTACTTGCCTATCTCGATATATTCCGAGTTCGCTCCCGTGACGCGGTCGCCGGTGACCGCCAGGTCGCCGCCGACGCTCACGTTGCCGCCCGCGCTGTCGAAGAGGGCGCCGCTCAGGCGGATATCCCCCGCCACTTCCAGTTTTGAGGCCGGCAGGGCGGCGCCGATGCCCATATTCCCGTTGTCCAGGATCACAACCGTCTGGCCCTGGTTGCTCGAGAAGATGGTCTTGCCGGGATTGTCGGTGCCGGCCTGTATCAGCAGGTCGGCCGGGCTGGTGACGCCGCCGGTGGACATGCCTACCCCCGCCGAGATCATCCTGCTGTTGTCCGGGAACGTGATGCCGCGCGAAGGACCGCCGGATATGGTGGAGATTATGATGTCGCCGTCGACGAGGGTAAGGGTGGAGACGCGCAGGTTGGCGCCGTCCTCCAGCTTCTTCGCCACAATGGCGTAGGCCACGCTGCTTACAGGCTCCCGGGGCGTAAGGATGTCCCCTTCCACCTGCACTTCCAGGTAGCGCTGGCCCGCCCCGCTCAGGACCTGCCAGGGCAGCGTCATGTTGGCGTTAAAAATGCCCTGCGAGGCGGTTATCGGCGGCAGTTCTCCGCTGCTCCACAGGCAGGTCTTAGGGGAGGCCGGCAGCACGTCCGCGCAGGCCGGGTGGCACTCGCAGTTGGCGTCGTCGTTCACCGGGTCGTTGCCGCCGGTCAGGGCGCCGTAGACCCTGAACGTCAGGTGCACTATGCCGGTCAGCGGCGCGTTGTCCCGCTCGAGGCGTCCCTGGTAGTTTATGGTCCCGGGGGCCGCGCCAGCGGTTATCTCGCCGGCCCGCACCTGCGGCCCGCAGAAAAAAATAGCCGCCGCTAAAAATAATGTTTTTTTCATAGATTCGCTCCGCGCCGCCGTCCCGCTCTGCGCGGGCCTATCTGATGACGACTATTTTCCCTTTCCGGGAAGAGGATTCCGCCTTGACGAAAAAAATATACAGCCCGCTGGCCACGCGGGCGCCGGATTCGTTGCGCAGGTCCCAGCCGGTGCTGTCTATATTGCTGGTCTTGTCTATCCTGCGCACCAGCTCGCCTGAGACCGTATAGATGAAAATAGTGGCGTTGAGCGTCAGCCGCGTAAAAGTGACGCCGTTGCAGCCGTAGCGGGCGTTGCAGGGATTGGGAAAGACGTGCGCCGCGGAAACGTCGGGCTGGGCCGGGCGCACGGCGTTGAGCGCACCCGAGGTCACGGAGTACCGCCCGCCGGTGATGGCGGAACTCGCCACCTGGCTGGTGTTGCCGAACAGCGAATACGGGCCGCCGGTCTTGGCCGTGGTGTTCCCCACCGAGGGCATCTCGCCGACCAGGATGCGGTAATCTGGCGAGGTAAGGAGCGCGGGGGCGTACCCGTAGAAGCCGGCCGCCGCCAGCAAAGCGACGAGCGCGAACACCGCTGTTTTATAGCCCCGGGTCATATCATATAGATATACTAAATATGCGGCGCTGTCAATGACCTTTATGTTAAACCTTTGTTGCGGCCCGTTCCGCCCGCTTCCGTTCCTGCAGGCATAATTTGATAAATGATATAATTTTTATCGATGGTTGAAATACTGAAAGATGCCCCCAAGATACTGGTTATCCGCATGTCCTCGCTGGGGGACATCATCCTGACCGCCCCGGTTTTCCGCAACCTGCGGGCCAGATGGCCGCGCGCCCGGCTGGACATCATAGTGAAGCCGCAGTTCCTCGGCGCCGTTTCCAAGAGCGCTTTCATAGACCAGGCTATCCCTTTCACCGGGTTCCGGCAGGCCGTGCGGGCCGTCAACGCCGGCAAGTACGACGCGGTCATCGACCTGCACGCCACGCTGCGCAGCCGGCTGCTGTGCCTGGCGGTCCGGGCGCCGGTAAAGCTGCGCTACCGCAAGGCGTCGCTGGCCCGGAAATTATTCGTGGACTTCCGCATCCCCAGCCCCGCGCTGGAGAAGCACACGCTGGACCGCTACCTGGCGCCGCTGGCGGAGCTGGGCGTGCCCATCCGGCACAGCGGCCCCGAGCTGGGCGACTGGACGCCCGGCGGGGCCAGGCCCGAGCTAAAGCCGGGGCCGCTCAAGTTCTGCCTGCTGCAGACCGCTTTCCTGGGCGACTGCGTGCTGACGCTGCCGCTGCTGAAAAAGATCCGCGAGGTCTTTCCTCAGGCCGCCGTCACGGTGGTCACCCGCCCGGAAACGGCCGGGATCTTCGCGGCCTCCGGCCTGGCCGCCGAGATCATTGAGGACCGGAAAAAGACCGCGCCCTCGGGATTGGCCGAATTCAGGCGGCTCGCGGCGGAACTGCGCTCGCGCGGCTTCGACGCCGCCATCATCCCCCACCGCTCGCTGAGGAGCGCGCTGCTGGCCTGGCGCGCGGGTATTCCCGCACGCGTGGGTTTCTCCTCCAGCGCCGGCAGTTTCTTCCTCACCCATAAAGTCCCGTTCTCCTGGCTGCTGCACGACGTGGAACGCAACCTCTCGCTGCTCTCGCCGCTGGCCGAGAACCTTATGACCGCTTTCCCCGGCCTGCGCGCCAACGCCGGGGCCGCTTCCCGGCTTCCCCCCTCCGGCGGGACGGCCGCCGGCATCAACGCGGGCTCGGCCTGGCCCACAAAGCGCTGGCCCGCCGAAAAATGGGCACGCCTGATAAAACGCCTTGCGGCCGAATACGGCGGCCGGGTCCTCCTGGTGGGCGGCCCGGGCGAAAAAGCCTGGAACGCTGAAATAGAGCGCCTGGCCGGCCCGGAACTGTGCCTTAACCTTACCGGCCGGACCAGCATGCCGGAACTGATGGAAGCGATACGGCCCCTGAAGGTTTTCGTTTCCAACGACTCGGGCCCCATGCATATAGCCGCGGCGCTGGGCGTGCCGGCCGTGGGGATCTTCGGCCCGACCACGCGGGAGCTGGGCTTCTTCCCTTACGGTCCGGGCAACCGCGTGGTGGAAACCCCGCTGGGCTGCCGCCCCTGCGCGCTGCACGGCTCGCGGAGCTGTCCTCGCGGGCATTTCCTGTGCATGCGGCTGCTCACGGTGGAAGAGGTTTTCCTGGCGGCCAGGGAGAAAGCTTTAAAGAACTGAAGGCACGAGGTAACTCATTATGGCGATAATACTGGCCGCGGCGGCGCTAATTATCCTGGCCGCAAGCGCCCGCTGGGCCTGGTGGCGCTCCAGGACAGCGGGGCTCGAGGTGCTCTGCTACCACAAGATAGGCACGCCGCCGCCTGGCTCGAAGCTGAAGGAATTATGGGTCAGCCCCGAAAAGTTCCGCGCCCAGGTTAAATACCTGCTGGGCAAGGGCTACCAGACGCTGTTCTTCTCCGACCTGCTCAAGATCCGCCGCGGCGAGGCGCCGCTGCCCGCGAAGGCCGTGCTGATAACTTTCGACGACGGCTACGAGAACAATTACCTGCACGCCTGGCCCATCCTGCGCGAGCTGGGTGCGAAAGGCAATATTTTCGTGGTGTTCAACACCATCGGCAAGGCGAACCTGTGGCACGACCCGGCCTCCGAACCCTGGGTGAACATGGCCACGCTGGACCAGCTCAGGGAAATGCAGGCCAGCGGCGTGATGGAATACGGCTCGCACACCATGAGCCACCCCCACCTCTCGGCCCTTTCTCTCGACGACGCCGCCTGCGAAATGGCCGAGGCCAAGCGCCAGCTGGAAGCGGCCTTCGGCGGGGAGATGTGCGCCTTCGCCTACCCCTACGGCGACGGTGCCTATAACCCGCCGGTGCGGGCAAAAGCCCTGGAAGCCGGCTATACCTTCGATTTCAGCTTCAAACAGGGCAAGACGCCCTGGCCCTGGGACCGCGCGGGCGGGCCGCTGGACCGCCTGTTCATACAGGGCGGTGACACGATCTGGGACCTGGCGCTGCAGCTCACCCGCGGAGCGTCCCGGCTGTAGGCGTTTTACCCGGCGGCAAAATTGGGCTATAATTACGTGGAGGCAGGATAATTATGAAAGATATAGGAAAACTCGTCAGCGAGCTCGCCCGGACCAACACCGAGCTCTGGCATGAAGAGGACAAGGCCCGGGTGGGCGACGTCCCCGCCATAGCCGCCGCGAAAAAGAACATCGACAAACTTAACCAGCACCGCAACGACCTGATCGAGCGCATCGATGAAAAAGTACTGGAGGCCTTAGATGGCGGAAACAATAGGCAGCCTGGCCGATAAGCTCAGCATCATACAGCTCAAGATCTGGCACATGCGCGAACAGGCCGAGCGCACGGACGCCGACGAGGCGCACCGCGGGGCGGCGCGCCGGAAAATAGAGGTGATGGACCTGCAGCGCTCCGATCTCGAGGCGGAGCTCGCGCAGCTTTTCTCCGACGTCATGGCCGGCCGCGTGCGGCTCAAGATCTACCGGCAGTTCAAGATGTACAACGACCCCCGCTACCGCGCCAAGACGCCATAATGGGACCGGGCATTCTCATAATAGTTTTCAAAGGCATAGGGGACGTGCTCCTTACCACGCCGCTGGTGCGCGCGCTGAAAAAAGGCCTGCCGGACAGCCGGCTGTATTTCCTCACCAGAAAGCCGTCGCGCGGCATCCTCGAGCTCAATCCCTATCTCGACGGGGTCTTTTACCGGGAAGATTCCCCCCTCGGCGCCATACGCCGCGCCGGCGTGGATATTTCCATGGATTTCATGCGCTCGTCGGTCTCCGGCTGCTATTCCCTTTTTTCCGGCGCGGGCAGGCGCCTGGCTTTCAGCTATACCGGCGGCCGCCTGTTCTACAACCGGATGCAGCCTAAGAAAGAGGGGCTCGGCTACACCGTGCTGGACCGGCTGCAGTTCCTGGACACGCTGGGCGTGCCGGCGGACGGCGTGCAGCCCGACCTTTTCTTCCGGCCCGGGAACGCCGCGAAGGCCGAAGCTTTCCTGGCGGCCGGCGGCGTTGCACCCGGCGCCTTTACGGTAACCTTCGACATCACCAGCCCGCGGGAGCACCGGCGCTGGGCCCCGGAGCTCTTCGCCCGGCTGGCCGACCGGCTGGCGCGCGAGCACGGCGCGAAAGTGGTCTTCCTGGCGGGCCCCGGCGAGCTGGATTACGTGAAAACGGCCCTGGCCGCGGCCGAAGAGCGGCACCTGCCCTGTCCCGGTTTCGACCTGCTCGACCTGGCCGCGCTGGCGAAGCGCGCCGGGCTGCACGTTGGCCTGAGCTCCGCGCCCATGCACATAGCGGTCAGCCAGGGCGCGCCCACTTTTACCATCTACGCCCCGCAGAATTCCCCGGCGAACTGGAGCCCCCCCGGCCCGGCCCACGCCTGGATACAGGGCGCGCTGGACAGCCTGTCCTTCGACGAGGTCTGGGCCAGGCTG
The DNA here is from genome assembly GCA_026388125.1 of Elusimicrobiota bacterium. GTDB lineage: Bacteria > Elusimicrobiota > Elusimicrobia > Elusimicrobiales > UBA9959 > UBA9959. Next base: position 19,363 of record JAPLKJ010000090.1, on the reverse strand, counting down.
GACGCCCACGTTAAAACGCTGAAAGCGCCGGGAGGAGCGAAATGAACGACGCCAAGGGTTTTTCCGCCGAGCGGCTGCGCGGCCGCATGAAGGCCTCGCTGGCGGGCCGCGCCGCCCTGCGCCTGCTGTCCCTGGCCTATCTGGCGGCCATCTTCGCGCGCAAGGGGCTTTACGGCGCCGGGCTCCTGCGCCGCCGGCGCCTGGGCGTGCCGGTGGTCTGCTTCGGCAACATCTCGGCCGGCGGCACCGGCAAGACCTCCACCGTGGTCAGCGTGGCCCGGGCGCTGGCCAGGGCCGGGCGCAAGCCCGCCATCCTCATCCGCGGCTACAAGCGCGGCGCGCCTGCCCGCAAGCTCACCGTCATGGTGCGCGGCCGGGACTTCGACCCCGCAGAGGCGGGAGACGAGGCGCTGATGCTTTACCGGATGCTCGAGGCCGACAACGTCCCGGTGCTGGTCTCCTCCGACCGGTTCGCCTCCGGCACCGCGGCCGTGAAGGAGCTGGGCGCCGACCTGCTGCTGATGGACGACGGGTTCCAGAATTTCGCGCTCGAGCGCAGCGCCGATATCGTGCTGATCAACGCCGCCGCCCCGTTCCTGGAGGATTCGGCGCTGCCGTACGGCAACCTGCGCGAGCCGGTCTCCGCCGTGGCCCGCGCCCGCGCGGTGATCCTGTCGCACTGCGAGCAGGCGCGCAGCGGCGCGCTGGAGCAGCTGCGCGCCGAGATAGGCAGGCTGAACCCGGCCGCCGAGATCCTCGAAAGCTCGCACGAGCCCGAATTTTTCCTGAACCCGGCCACCGCCGAGACCACGTCCCTGGCGGCCCTGAAAGGCGGCCGGGTGGCGGTCATCTCGGGCATAGGCGACCCCGCCTCCTTCGAAGCGGCGCTGACCGGCATGGGGCTGGAGCTGAAACAGATCTGGCGCTACCCCGACCACCACGCCTTCACCAGGACCGAACTGGATTCCGCGCGGCAGGCGGCGGAGGGCCTTCCTATCATCACCACCTACAAGGACTTCGCGCGCTTCCCGGCCGATTGGCAGGCGTCGGCGGGCGGCGGGGTGCTGCTGCTCTCGGTAAAAATAACTTTCCGGGGCGGCGGCTGGGAGAAGCTGCTGAAACTCGTCGCCGGGGCAGGGGCCTGATGCGCGCCTGGCTGGCGCGCCGGCGCGGCCCCGCCGGCGCGCCCGCGGCTTTCCTGGACCGGGACGGCACGCTGAACCGCAACACGCACGGCGTCTACATAACCCGCCCGGAGCAGCTGAAGCTTTACGCGCGCGTGCCGGCGGCCCTGAAGCTGCTGGCAAAAAAAGGCTACCGCCTTATCGTTCTCTCCAACCAGTCCGGCGTCGGGCGCGGCTATATGACCCTGGCCGCCGCGCGGGCCATAAGCCTGGAATTAGTTGAACAGCTGCGCCGCGAAGGCGTGGAACTGGACGCCGTTTATTTCTGCCCGCACGCGCCCTCCGAGGGCTGCGCCTGCAGGAAGCCGGCCCCGGGGCTGCTTGAAGAAGCCCTGGCCGACCGCCGCCTGGACCTGCGCCGCTCTTTCGTGGCCGGGGACAAGGCCAGCGACCTGCGGCTGGCCCTCCGCGCCGGGCTCAAAGGCTATCTGGTAATGACCGGGGCCGGAAAGGCCGCGGCGGCGGCGGGAAAACACGCGGCGTTCAGGGACCTGCTGGCGCTGGCCCGCGCGGTACCGGATTTCAATGATAAGGAATTAAAATGAAAAAACGCATCCTGGTCTCGCAGATAGTCACGCTCCTGCTGCTTATCGCGGCGAAGCCCGAAAGCCGGAGCCTGTTCCTGTGGGGGCTCGCGCTGATGGCCCTTGGCCAGGCCGTGCGCCTGGCGGCCAGCGCCGCCATAGTGAAGTCCAAGACCCTTACCACCACCGGGCCTTACGCCTCCGTGCGCAACCCGCTGTACCTCGGGACCATGCTGCTCACCGGCGGCCTGCTGCTGATGCTGTCCTCCCCCTCCCGCCCTTTGCTTACCGCCGGGCTCTGGCTGTTCGCCGTGGCTTCTTTCGGCTGGATCTATTACGTCACCATCCGGGCCGAGCAGGAGTTCCTGCTCGCCGCTTACGGCGAGGATTTCAATAAGTACATGGCCGCCGTCCCGTGCCTGTTCCCTTCGCGCGGGCTGTGCGGCTTCTTCGACCGCGCCGCGTACTCGCGCGAAGTTTTCGCCAGGAACAAGGAATGGCGCGGCCTGAGCGCCTCCCTGGCGCTGGCGGTCTTTATCGCGCTCAGGATAAAATATGCCTTTTAGACGGCGCGCGGCGCTCGCGCTGCTGCTGGCGGCGGCGGGCGGCCCCGCTGCGCTGCCGGCTGCGGAGGTGCTGCTGGCCCATCCCTATGCGAACCTGGTCCCCTCCACCGCGGCGGTGGCGGCCGCGGCGCCCGCTTTTGTAAGGGGCGAAACTCTCGAGTACGAGATCTACTGGGGCGTGATAAACGTCGGCCGGTCCTTTCTGCGCATAGAAGCGGCCGTCGATATAGCCTCCCGCCCCGCCTGGCACATTATTTCCGAGGCGAAGTCCTCGTCGTTCCTGAACACCTTTTACAAAGTGGACGACCGCAACGAATCCTGGATGGACGCCGGGACCCTCAGCTCCTACGGCTACTACAGGAAACTTTCCGAAGGCAGGTATTTCATCAACGAATGGGCGATCTTCGACCTGCCGGGCAAAAAATTCTTCGGCGAGCGGATGAACCGCAAGCGCGAAGTCTCGCAGTTCGAGGGGCCGCTCGACCACGCGGTCAACGACATGCTGTCGGCCGTTTTCCGCGTGCGCACGATGAAACTGCAACCCGACAGCCGCTTCGAGATGGAAGTGAACACGAAAAAGAACTGGCGGATCACCGTAAAGACGGGGAAGGTGGAAAAGATAGAAACCCCTTACGGCAAAAGGAAATGCATACAGGTAGAGCCCATGGCCGGTGAGGAAAGCCTTTTCGTGGCCAAAGCCGGCCATCGCATGCTGGTCTGGGTATCGCAGGACGAGCTCAAACTGCCGATGGTGCTTAAAGCCGAGATCTTCATAGGTTCAGTGACCGCTAAACTCGTCAACCGCGTGATAAAGTAGCCCCCGCCCCGCTGAAGCCGTGCATGGCCGCGCCTTTTGGTATAATATTTATATTATGACAAAGACCGGATTCAGGAAACTTTTAGCCCTCACGGCCCGGTTCCGTGGCCGGAAAATAGCGGTGTTCGGCGACATGATGCTGGACCGCTACGTGAAGGGCTCCGTAAAACGCATTTCCCCCGAAGCCCCGGTGCCCGTGGTGCGGGTAACCTCGGAATCCGCCGTCTGCGGCGGCTCGGCCAACGTGGCGGTGAATATCGCCGCGCTGGGCGCCGTTCCCACGCTGATCTCCGTGACCGGCAGGGACGCCGCCGCCGCCGAGATCCGCGCGCTGCTGGAGGCGTCCGGCATCAGCCCCGGCGCGCTGGTGCACGACGACAATTTCCCCACCATAGTAAAGACCCGCGTGATAGCCGAGCACCAGCAGGTGGTGCGCTTCGACCGGGAGCTCCCCGCGAGCATGACCCACGCCGCGCGCAAAGCCGCGCTGGCCGCGCTCGAAGGCGCCCTGAAGGCCGGCTGCCAGGCGGTCATTCTTTCGGATTACGGCAAAGGCCTGCTGGAGCCCGCCACCATACGCGCCGCCATCGAAATGGCCGTAAAGCGCGGCGTCCCTGTTTTCGTGGACCCCAAAGTGGAGCACTTCCAGCTTTACCGCGGCGTTTCCTGCCTGACCCCCAACACTTCGGAAGCGTTCGGCGGCATGCGCCTTACGGCCCGCGACGGCCAGGAGGCGGCCGAAAAGCTGGGCCGGGAAATACTGGCGAAGCTCGCCTGCCGCTCGCTGCTGATAACGCAGGGCGAGCACGGCATGACCCTTTTCGAGCGCGCCGGGGCGTCCGCGCGCAGCGCGCACATCCCCGCCCGCGCCCGGGAAGTGTTCGACGTCACCGGCGCCGGCGACACCGTCATCTCGGTGCTGGCCCTGGCCTGGGCCTGCGGCGCCAGTCCCGAAGAGGCCGCTTCGGCCGCGAATTTCGCCGCCAGCGTAGTGGTGGGCAAGCTGGGCACGGCTTCCGTGAGCGTGGAGGAGCTGCTGGAGAGCGCCAGATCATGGCTGAAACCCGTCTGAACACCGAAGTTCTTGTAGTTATCCCGGCCCGCTACGGCTCGCAGCGCTTTCCCGGCAAGGTGCTGGCCCCCCTGGCCGGCAAGCCGGTGCTGCAGTGGTGCTGGGAAGCCGCCGTCAGGGCGCGCCTGGGCCGCGTGATCATAGCCACGGAGCACGGGAAGGTGCTGGATTTCGCCCGTTCCATCGGCGCCGAGGCCGTAATGACGAGCCCGCGCTGCCAGTCCGGCACGGACAGGGTCTACGAGGCCTCCCGCGGCATCAAAGCCCGGTACGTGGTGAATTTCCAGGGGGACGAGCCGTTCATGCTCTCTTCCACGCTGGTGAAGGCGTTCCGGAAGCTCAAAGCCTCCCCCGCCTGCGCCATCGGCACCGCCTGCTCCCGGCTGCGTGACAGGAAAGACATCGGGAACCCCAACTGCGTGAAGATAGCCATGAACGCCGCCGGGCGCGCCCTTTATTTTTCGCGCTGCCCCATCCCGTTCCACCACCCGCTTTCGGACCTGAAGGGCTACCCGTACTACAAGCACTGCGGCTTTTACATCTACCGCAGGGAAGCTCTGGAGCGGTTCGTTAAACTCAAGCCCAGCCCCCTGGAGAGGCTGGAGCGCCTGGAGCAGCTGCGCGCGCTTGAAAACGGCATGCAGATAGCGGTGGCCGAAGTACCGGCGCTGGGCCCCGCCATCGACGTGCCTGCGGACCTGAGAACGGCGGCGGTTTTCCTGAGGAAGAGGACCGCCTGAACAGCGCCTGCGGCCGTGGACCATTATTATGACCCGATACATTTTTGTGACCGGCGGCGTGGTAAGTTCACTCGGCAAGGGAATAACGGCGGCCTCGGTGGGCCGGCTGCTTAAAGCCCACGGCCTTTCGGTGACCATTGTAAAGTGCGACCCCTACATCAACGTGGACGCCGGCACCATGGCCCCGTTCCAGCACGGCGAGGTGTTCGTCACGGACGACGGCGCCGAGACCGACCTGGACCTGGGCTACTACGAACGCTTTCTCGGCATAGACACCTCCCGCGTCAACATCGTGACGGCCGGCCAGATCTACCAGACCGTGATCGCGCGCGAGCGCGCGGGCGGCTACCTGGGCCAGACCGCCGACGAGATCAAGCGCCGCTTCGTGAAGGCCGCCGAAGGCTTCGACATCTGCATCGTCGAGATAGGCGGCACCGTGGGCGACATCGAGAGCCTCCCTTTCCTGGAAGCCGCGCGCCAGATGCGCCCGGACCGCACCCGCAACGACGTGCTTTACCTGCACGTCACGCTGGTCCCCTACCTGAGCGCCTCCGACGAGCTCAAGACCAAACCCACGCAGCACTCCGTCAACAAGCTGCGCGAGATAGGCATCGACCCCGACATCATCGTGTGCCGCGCCGAGAAGCCGCTGGCCCGCGACATCAAGGACAAGATAGCCCTTTTCACTAGCGTCCCCAAAGAGGCCGTGATAGACGCGCCCGACGCCCCCTCCATCTACGACGTGCCGCTGGTGCTGAAGAAGCAGGGCCTGGACGAGCAGATCATGATGCTGCTGCGCCTCAGGAGCGGCAAGTGGGACTTCGACGAGTGGACCGGCTTCGTGCAGCGGCTGAAAGCCGCCGGCTCGGCCGAGCCGGTGCGCATAGCCATAGCCGGCAAATACACCAAGCTCAAGGACTCCTACAAATCGCTGGTGGAGGCCGTCCTGCACGGCGCCATAGCCAACGGCGTCAAGGCCGAGTTCGATTACGTCGACGTCGAGGGCGAGGATTTCCAGGAGCGCCTGGGCAAAGCCGACGGCCTGATAGTGCCCGGCGGCTTCGGCGACAGGGGCATAGAGGGCAAGATAGCGGCCGTGCGCTACGCCCGCGAGAACGGCCTGCCGTTCCTGGGCATCTGCCTGGGCATGCAGTGCGCCGCCATCGAGTTCGCCCGGAACGTCCTGGGCCTCAAGAACGCCCACTCGACCGAGTTCAGCCTTAAAACGCCGTACCCGGTGGTGGACCTGATGGCCGAGCAGAAAGGCGTAACTGACAAAGGCGGCACCATGCGCCTGGGCGCCTGGCCCTGCTCGATAAAGGCCGGCACGCTGGCCCACAAGATCTACGGCACCACCGCCATTTCGGAGCGCCACCGGCACCGCTACGAGTTCAACACCAAATACAGCCCTCTTTACGAGAAGAAAGGGATGACCGTCAGCGGCGTCAATAAAAAGATCAACCTCCCCGAGATGGTGGAGATAAAGAAACACCCGTGGTTCGTGGGCGTGCAGTTCCACCCGGAATTCAAGTCCAAGCCGCTGCTGCCGCACCCGCTGTTTTTCAGCTTCGTGGCGGCCGCGGTCAAGAACAGGGCGCTGGCGGGCGTGAAATAGCGGCGGCAAGGAGAGCGCGTGAAACAGAAAGAAGTAAAAGTAAAGAACGTGGTCTTCTCGAACACCAGGCCGCTGGTCTACATAGCCGGCCCCTGCGTGATAGAGACGCCGAAGTCCTACGAGGCCGAGGCGATAAAGCTCAAAGCGATGTTCGCCGCGCTCAGGACGCCCTTCGTGCTGAAAGCCTCCTTCGACAAGGCCAACCGCACTTCGCACAGCTCCTTCCGCGGCATAGGCATGGAGGCCGCGCTGGACTTCCTGAAAGACCTCAAGAACCGGCTCGGCGTTCCGCTGCTGGTGGACGTGCACGACGCGGCGCAGGCCGCGCGCGTGGCCGAAGTGGCGGACATCCTGCAGATCCCGGCCTTCCTGTGCCGCCAGACCGACCTGCTGTTCGCCTGCGCGGACACGGGGCGGGCGGTCAACGTGAAGAAAGGCCAGTTCCTGTCCCCCTGGGAAGCGGAGAACATCGTTAAAAAGCTGGAGAGCAGGGGCGCGGCCGGCATCATGCTCACCGAGCGCGGCTCGTCCTTCGGCTACGGCAACCTGGTGGTGGACATGCGCGCGCTGGAGATCATGAAGGATTTCGGCTGCCCCGTGATCTTCGACTGCACGCATTCCGTGCAGCGGCCGGGCGGCCTGGGCACGGCCACCGGCGGCGACAGGCGCTTCGTGGTGCCGCTGGCCAAGGCCGCCGCGGCGCTCAAGATAGCCGGCGTGTTCTTCGAAGCGCACCCGAACCCCGGCAAGGCGCTGTCCGACGGACCCAATTCGCTCAGGCTCGCCAGCGTGCCGGCAGTGATAAGAACGCTCAACAGCATAGACAAGCTGGCGGCGCGGCTGTAGCGCCTGACTTTTTAGGAGACCTTATGAAATGCTTGAACTGTTCGCAGGAAAACCGGCCCAACCTGAAATTCTGCAAAAAATGCGGGGCCGACCTCGCGCTGCCCCCCGCCTGGTTCCCGGACTGGAAATGGCACCTGAAGACCCTTTCCTGGATCTACCTTACGCTGATGGCCGCTTTCTTCGTGATCAGCTTCGCGCTGCATAAGCTGCCCCCGCCGTACGACCAGCGCCGGCTCGCCCCCGAAGTAACGCCCTGGCTCAACCCGCATAAGGTCCCCAACCCATGAACGCGAAGGACGCCCTGATAATCAAGGCCGCGCGCGGCGTGATAGAGGCGGAAAGCCGCGCGGTGCGCGGGCTGTCCAGGACGCTGGACGCCTCCTTCGTGAAAGCCGTGCGCCTGATAGAGGGGCGCACCGGCAAAGTAGTGCTGCTCGGCATAGGCAAATCCGGCCTGATAGCCCGGAAAATCGCGGCCACCCTTTCCTCCACGGGCACGCGCAGCGTGTACCTGCACCCTGTGGAGTCGCTGCACGGCGACCTGGGCATGATAGCCGCCGACGACGTGGCCATAGCCCTTTCCTATTCCGGCGAGACCGAAGAGACGGCCAAGCTGATCCCCATCCTGAAAAAACAGGGGCTCCCGGTCATAGCCATCACCAATAACCCGGCCTCGCGCCTGGCCCGCGGCGCCGATATCGTGCTGCGCCTGCACGTCGGTTCCGAAGCCTGCCCGCACAACATCGTGCCCACTTCCTCCACCACCGCCATGCTGGCGCAGGGCGACGCGCTGGCCGTCAGCCTGATGTCGATAAACGGTTTCGACAAAAGCCGCTTCGCGCGGCTGCACCCGGTCGGGAACCTGGGGAAGCTCCTTAACCTGAAGGTCGGCGACCTGATGCACAAGGGCGCGGACAACCCCGTGGTGAAAGAGGGCGATACGCTGGCCCGGGCGCTGGACGTTATGACCGCCACCAAAGCGGGCGCCGTTTCCGTGACGGGCCGCGCCGGCAGGCTCACCGGCTACTTTACCGACGGCGACCTGCGCCGCTGCCTGCAGAAAGGCCGGGCAGGGCTGAGCGCCCCCATTTCCGGGCTGATGACGCGCACGCCCCTTACCGTGCACCCGGAGACCATGGCCATGGAAGCGGCCCGGCTGATCTCGGAGAAGCGCATAGACAACCTGCCCGTCACCGACGCGCGCACCGGCCGGCCCGTGGGCCTTATCGACGAGCGGGACCTGCTCAGGGAAGGGCTGCTTTGAAGCGCCTGCTCCTCACCCTGGCGGCGGCGCTGTGCGCCTGCTCGGAGCCGAAGGCCGGCTTGCCGGTGGAGGGAGCGAGCCTCATAGAGAGCCTGTCCATAGCCGAAGCCGATTCCGGCGCCTCCCGCTGGCGCCTCAAGGCCCGCAGCGCCCGCATGGAGGAAAAAAAAGGCGTGATCTTCTTCACCTCCCCCGCCGTGAAGTTCTACGACGGGGAGAAGATCACCTCGGAAATAACCTCCATGAAAGGCGAGATGCTGATGCGGGAAAAAGAGGCCGAGCTTAACGGCGCGGTGAAGATCAACGCCGTCAAGGACGGCATGCGGCTGGCCACCGAGCGGCTGTTCTACAGCTCGGCCCGCAACAAGATCTGGACGCAGGAAAAGATCACCATCAACAAAGGCAACACCGTGATAACCGGCCGCGGCTTCACCGCCAACCCCGACCTGTCCGAGATAGAGATAAAGCACCAGGAAACCCGCATGGCGGGAAAATGAAACAGCTCCGCCTGACCTTACTGATAGCGCTGTCCCTGGCCGGGACAGGCCGCGCCGCCCAGAAAGACCCCGATTTCCTGATGGGTTCGGTGGTCAAAAGCGACGTCTGGAAAATGGACCGCACCAACGACCTGGAGATCTTCACCGGCGACGTTTCGTTCAAAAATCCCCGCTACACCCTTAAAGCCGACAACGCGGTCTACAACCGCAAAATAACCGCCTGGGACCTGAAGGGCTCAGTCTATACCCTGCGGACTTTCCTGGACCTCTCGCGCGTGGAGATGTACTGCGACCGCGCGCGCTACCTGGAAGCCGGGGAAGAGGCCTACCTCGAGCGCGGCGCCCTGCCGGTGCGCATGAAATACCGCGGCGCGGACGGCAGGACGCTGAACGGGCATTCCGACCGGGCCCGCGCGGAGAACAAGAACGGCCTGATGTATTTCAACGGGGATTTCGCGCTGGCCACCGACAACCTCGAGCTGCATTCCGAGCAGAGCCTTTACGACAACAGGCAGAACACTTTCATGCTGTACGATTCTACCGCGCCCGAGCGCCCGCCCGCGCTGCCGGCGGCCGTAGGCAAGCGCGAGGGCTATAACTTCGCCATAGCGGCCGAGAGCATTAAATTCTTCAGGGACAGCCGCGACATAAAGTTCTATAATAAGGTGGCCGGCTGGGTGAAGGACATCCCCCCGCCGGCGGCCGCCAAAGCGCGGGCCGCGCGCTAAGACCCCTGATGAAACTAGAATCGGACCTGCTCGAAAAATCCTTTAACCGGCACCCGGTGGTGAACGGCATTTCCCTGCATATCGATTCCGGCGAGGTCTGCGGCCTGCTGGGGCCCAACGGCGCCGGCAAATCCACGACTTTCCACATGATGGTGGGCTTCCTCCCCCCCGACTCGGGCCGGGTCTTCATCGACGGGCGCGACGCCACGAAGGAGCCGATGTACCAGCGGGCGCGCAGCGGCCTGGGCTACCTGGCGCAGGAACCTACCGTTTTCCGCGGGCTGACGGTGGCCCAGAACCTGGAAGCCATCCTGGAGCGCACGGTGGCGGACCGGAAGGCTATAAACGCCCGGGTGGACTCCCTGCTGGGCGAGTTCGGCCTGCTGCCGCTGCGCGACCAGAAAGCCTGGTCGCTGTCCGGCGGCGAAAAGCGGCGCCTGGAAGTGGCCCGCGTGATGATCAACGACCCCAAGATCATCCTGCTCGACGAGCCTTTCGTGGGCATCGACCCCATCACGGTCAGCGAACTGAAGAAGATCATCCTTCACCTGAAGGACAAGGGCATAGGCGTGCTGATAACCGACCACAACGTGCGCGAAACGCTGTCCATCACCGACCGCTCCTACCTGATCTACAAAGGCCAGATCCTTATAGAGGGCGACGCGGCCACGCTCTTGAACGACCCCAAGGCCAGGGAGCTTTACCTGGGCTGGGACTTCAAACTGTAATCTTATTTCCGGTACCGAAGGTCAGCGCGCTGTCCGCGGTCCTCCTGCGGCGCGCTCAATTCTCGTTGACGGTGAAATCTTCAAGGCGGGCGAACGAATAGCCCCTGGCGCGCAGTATAGGAACCGCCTGCTTCAGGGCCTCCAGCTCGTGCCATTCGGGGCGGTTGAAATGCATTATCACCACGGCGCCCGGGCGGGCGCGCTTTAAAAGATTATTGCGTATGGTCCTGGCCGGGACGCGCGGGACGGCGTCGCCGGAAAGCAGGCTGAAGGTCACCACCTCCATGCCCAGCGCCTGCGCCACGCCCATGCAGATGGAATCGGTAAAGGCCGCCGCGGGGCGGAAGAACACGGGGCGCCGGCCGGTGGCGGCCTGTATCTTGCGCGCGCCCAGCTCCATCTCGTCCACCATATCGCCTATCTCGCTGACGGTGTTCACGCCGTACTTCTTCACGCCGGCGTAAGAACAGGCCCGGTGCAGCAGCCCGTGGTTCTCTATTTCGAACAGGGGGTCGGCGGCCAGCTCGCGGAACTTCGCCGGATATTTATCGATCCAGATGCCCGTGATGAAAAGCGTGGCCGGGATCTTTTCGGCGCGGAGATAGTCTATTAATTTTTCGTTATAGCCGCTGTTGCGGCCGCTGCAGGCGTCGAAGGTGAGCGCTATTACCTTATCCCCCGCATAACGCCGCCCCTGCGGCGGGCGCAGCGGGGTCATGGGCGCCGCGTGCTCCTCGGCGAACCGGCCGACTATCCTTTTTTTGAACTGCAGATAGTCGGGCGTGTATAAAGACTTCAGATAGGTCACCACCGGCCTGGCGGCCGACGCCGGCCCCGCCGCCGCGGGAACGGACAGGAGCAGCGCCGCGCACAGGTATTGCCGCCTGATGGACATAGTTAAGCCGCAGCCTAAGTGAAAGTCTCCAGATGGGTATGCAGGCCGTGGCGGCGGATGAATTTCAGGGCCCCGTCGTGCCGGCGCTCGGCCGCGGCGGGCCGGCCCAGCAGGTAATAAAGCGCCGCCAGCGAAAGCATGGTCAGCGCCTCGCCGCGCGGCTCCGAGCGCCCTTTGAACAGTTTTTCCGCCCTGCCGTAATGCTTCAGCGCGGCCGGCAGGTCGCCGTTCTTTTTCTGTATCTCGCCCATCCCCCATTCCACGAAGCCCAGGTCGGCCCAGTCCGACAGCCCGGAATAAAGCTTATGCGCGCGGACGTACCCGGCGTAAGCCTCTTCGAGGCGGCCCAGCTGCCGCAGCACGTTGGCGGTGCCGCATTCGGCGTAAGCCTTGGCGAAGGCGTCGTCCGTGGCGGCGAAAGATCTGCGCGCCCGCACGTAGCAGTCCAGCGCCCGGCCCATGAAGCCGGCCACCCGCAGTATGCCGCCCAGCCCGAACAAAGCGTAGCCGGCGGCGGCCTCGTCGCCGTCCTTTTTCGCGAGAGCGTGAGAATCCTCGAAAGCCTTTATGCCGGCGGCGTAGCGGCCCTGCAGCCGGTACAGGCCGCCCAGCGCCCACAGCGCGAACGCCGCGCCGGCGCGGTCCCCTTCGCCTTTGTAGCGCTTCAGCAGTTTCTCCAGCAGCTTCGCGGCTTCAGGCAGCCGGCCGGTCAGCCGCAGCGCCAGCGCCCACTCCAGTTCCGCTTCCGTACCGTAAAGATCAAGCTCTTTGGAAAGCGCCAGGGCTTTCCCGGCCGTCTCCACGGCGCCGCGCTCGCTGCCCAGCGCCCGGTGACAGCGCGCCGAACCCAGCAGCGCCTCGAGCTCCAGGTCGCGGTCCTCGTTCAAAGCCCGGGCGGCGGCGTATTCCTTTATCGCGGCGCCGAAAAGGCCCAGGCCCCGCAGGGCCTCCCCTTTCATTACCAGCCGGCGGCATTTTCCGCCGGCGGGCCCGGCTTTTTTCAGCGCGGTCAGCGCTTTGGCGAACTCGCCGTTATCCAGGAATTTTTCTATAGTTTCAGTGCTGGTCATGTTTTTCTCCGGAGAGGACCGCGTTCAGGGGGCGGGCCGGCGGACCCGGCGCGCGCACGGACTGTTCTTACGGCTGGGGCAGCAGGCGCTTTATCTCCCGCAGCAGGTCGTCGAGCTGGTACGGCTTCTTCATGAAGTTGCGGGCGCCGCAGAGCTTCGCTTTTTCAACGCTTTCGGGGCTGTCCAGGGTGGAGATTATCAGGATGGGGATATGCCGGGTGAGGTTGTCGCGCATCAGCGCGTTGCAGACGTCGTAGCCGTTGAGCTTCGGCAGCAGCAGGTCCAGCAGGATCAGGTCCGGGTGCTCGCGCCGGGCCAGCGCCAGGCCGCTCACGCCGTCGGCGGCGTGCAGCACCGCGTGGCCCTCGGCCTCCAGCACTTCCTTGAGCACGGCGGAGGCCGCCTTGCTGTCCTCTATCATCACTATTTTACGCCCGGTCATCTGGCGCCGCCGGGCCGGTAACAGCCGGCCAGCCTGATATATTCCTTCTCCGACCTCACCAGCGCGGCGCATTCGGCTTCGGTCAGTTCCCGCTTCACTTTTCCCGGGGCGCCCATCACCATGCTCCGGGCGGGTATTTTCGAGCCCGGCGTCACCACCGCGCCGGCGGCTATCACGCAGGATCCGCCTATTTCGCACTCCATCACTACGGCGCCCATGCCTACCAGGCAATGCGCGCCCACCACGGAACCGTGGATGATGGCGCTGTGCCCCACGGTAACGCCCTCGCCCAGCAGCACGGGCCTGCCGAGGTTCGGATGCAGCACCGCCAGGTCCTGGATGTTGGAGCCGCGGCCCACCTCTATGCGGTCCACGTCGCCGCGCAGCACGGCGCCGGGCCAGACCGAAACTTCCCCGGCTAGTTTCACGCGGCCTATAACTACGGCCGCCGCGTGGACCCAGGCCGACTCCGCTATCTCCGGGGCGTGCCCGGCGAAATTCTCAAGCATGCGTGCGCTCCCCTTTGTGCCGGTCGTTCGGCGCGGCAGCGTTCTCGTAATGTTTCTCGGAAACCCGCAGGCCCCAGTAGACGAAAACGCTGCCGAAGGCCGGCACCAGGTAATAGAAAAGCCGGAAGACCAGGCTGGCCATCAGGGCCTGGCCCACCGGGACGCCCATGCCGGCGTAAGCCGCCGTCATGGCGGCCTCCATGGCGCCCAGCCCGCCCGGCAATATAGGGATTATGGTCATCAGCTGCCCGAGGGCGAAGCCGATGACCAGCGTGCTGGTGTGCAGATGAACGCCGACCGCCATGAAAGCGAAATGGAGTATCAGGATATTGCTGACCCAGTCCAGGCAGACGTAGGCCAGCACCAGCGGCAGCTCGAATTTGCGGGCCTGGATGGTGTGGATGCCTTTCGCCAGCTGGCTTTCGAACAGGATGAAGGTCTCTTCCGGGATCTCCTTCCTCGAGAAGAAGAACATCAGGTGGTTTATCAGATGGTAAAGCTTGCGGGCCCACACGGAGCGCAGCTCGTGGTGGAAGAACAGCAGCACCAGCACGAAAGCGAAAGTAAGCACGAACAGCACGCCGGCCACGCCCTGGAAGATGGTGATGCCGTAGCTGCTGGATTTGAGCATCTGCAGGAACATGCCCTCGACTATTATTACGGCAAGCACCAGGTAGATAAAAACGGTGATCACCACCGAGGAAGTGACGCTGGTGCCGTACGGGACGCGGCGCTGGCTGAGCAGGTGCGCCCGGGTGGCGAAGCCGCTCACCCCGGCCGAGGACACGAAGTAATTGACCGTGGTGGAGACGAAAGCCACCCCGGCGGCCTCCCAGAAAGGCAGCCGGTGCCCGAGGATCTTGAGCACCTCCCACAGGGACATGCCTATGAACAGGTAGCTGGTGAACGAAAAGAACAGGGCGCAGAGCAGGTAGAAAGTGTCGGTGGTCTTAACGGTCTCCAGCAGGGCGTCCAGGTTGGGGTAGACCAGCGCGGCGAGGATGGCCAGGGAGAGCCCGATAGGGGCGTAGATGAACAGCTTTTTCTTCAAGTCCTGTTTGGCCATATGTGTTAAAATATATTGTAAACATTTAAGACGGCCAATAAAAGGGATAAGAAAGGAAAATGTCCACTTATAAGTTCGATTTCCTGGTGATCGGCAGCGGGGCGGCGGGCCTGCTGGCCGCCCATAAACTGGCCGGGGCCGGCCGCGTGGCCGTGCTGACCAAGCGCTCCCCCGAGATCTCCAACAGCAACCTGGCCCAGGGCGGCATAGCGGCCGTCACCTCCGCCAACGACACTTTCGCCCTGCACATAGCCGACACCCTGCGCACCGGCGCCGGCCTGTCCGACGCCCGCATAGTGAAGCTCACCATCACCGAAGCCCCCGCCCGCATTAGCGAGCTGGTGGCGCTGGGCACCGGCTTCACGCTCAAGAACGGCGTGTTCGAGCTGGGCCTGGAAGGCGGCCACTCGCGGCGGCGCGTGCTGCACGCGGCCGACGCCACGGGCCGGGAAATAGAGCGCGCGCTGGTGGCAACCTGCCAGTCCGACCCCAATATCACTTTCTTTCCTTTTTATTCGGCCGTCGACCTTATCCTGCGCGCCCGGCCGGCCCGGGTGCGCCCGAGGCGCAACGCCTGCCTGGGGGTCTACGCGCTGGAGGAAAGCACAGGAAAAGTGCACAGCTTCCTGGCCGCGCGCACCGTCCTGGCCTCCGGCGGGGCCGGCAAGGTGTACCGCTATACTTCCAACCCGGACGTGGCCACGGGCGACGGCATGGCCATGGCCTACCGGGCGGGGCTCGAGCTGCTGAACATGGAATTCGTGCAGTTCCACCCCACCTGCCTTTACCACCCGCAGGCCAAATCCTTCCTTATCTCCGAAGCCCTGCGCGGAGAAGGCGGCATACTCAGGAGCGCCTCCGGCGAGGCGTTCATGAAGAATTACTCCCCTGAAAAAGAACTGGCGCCGCGCGACATCGTGGCGCGTGCCATAGACTCCGAGCTGAAGCGCACCGGCGACGACTGCGTGTACCTGGATATGACGCATCTGGACGCGCCATTCCTTAAGAAGCGCTTTCCCACCATTTACGCACAGTGCCTGAAGCTGGGCATAGATATGACCAGGACGCCCATCCCGGTGGTGCCGGCCGCGCATTTCTTCTGCGGCGGCGTGCGCGCGGACGACCGCGGCCGGACTGCCCTGCCCGGGCTTTACGCCGTGGGCGAGGTGGCGCACACCGGGCTGCACGGCGCCAACCGCCTGGCCTCCAATTCCCTGCTCGAAGCCTGCGTGTTCGCGCACCGGGCGGCCGCCGACATAGCCAAAGGCTATGTGCGCGGCCCGCTGCCCGGCAAGCCGGCGCATTGGACCACCGGCAACGCCCGCCCGCCCGACGAGGCCGTGATCATCAGCCACAACTGGGACGAGATCCGCACGCTGATGTGGAACTACGTGGGCATAGTGCGCAGCGACAAGCGCCTCGCCCGGGCCGCCGCCCGGGTGAAGATAATTTCCGACGAGATAATAAAGTATTACTGGGATTTCTTCCTCACCCGCGACCTCCTCGAGCTGCGCAACATCGCGTGCCTGGCCGACGTCATCATCCGCTCGGCCCGCAGCCGCAAGGAATCCCGCGGCCTGCATTACACGGTGGATTACCCGAAGCCGTCCGATAAATTTCTTAAACCCACGAC
The DNA here is from genome assembly GCA_026388125.1 of Elusimicrobiota bacterium. GTDB lineage: Bacteria > Elusimicrobiota > Elusimicrobia > Elusimicrobiales > UBA9959 > UBA9959. The sequence goes on along the minus strand of JAPLKJ010000090.1, from coordinate 3,167 downwards.
GGTGGACCGCTACCGCGGAAAGTAATACCCGCCCCGGCGCGGAACTAAGCTCAGCTTATGGATAAACTCATCATCAACGGCGCCAAGTCCCACAACCTGCGCAACATCACGCTGGAGATCCCCAAGAACAAGCTGGTGGTGATCACCGGCCTGTCCGGCTCGGGCAAATCCACCCTGGCCTTCGACACCATTTACGCCGAAGGGCAGCGCCGCTACGTGGAATCCCTTTCCCCCTACGCCCGCCAGTTCCTGGAGCGCGTGGTCGGCCCAGGGCATCACGGCCGAGATCCTGACCCGGTCGGCCGGAAAGAAAATAAAGATCTTCTCCCCCCTGGTGCGCGGCCGCAGCGGCACTTACGAGGAGCTGTTCGCGCGCCTGCGCAAAGCCGGCTTCACCAGGGCCAAGGTGGACGGAAAACTGATACAGCTGGAGGCGCCGCCGGCGCTGGACCGCTATAAGAAGCACGATATAGACCTTTTCGTGGACGAATTCACGGTCTCGGCCGCCGACAAAGAGCGCCTCAGCGAAGCGGTGACGCTGGCGCTGGGCCAGTCCCGCGGGCTTTTAAGCGCCGAAACGCCGGGCAAGCCCGCGGCGGGCGGCGGCACGGCGCTCTACAGCGAAAAGAACGCCTGCCCGTCCTGCGGCATCAGCTTCCCCGAGCTGGAGCCCCGGCTGTTCTCGTTCAATTCCCCCCACGGCGCCTGCGCGGAGTGCGGCGGGCTGGGCGTGAAGATAGAGATCGACCCCGGCCTGGTGGTGCCCGACGCCTCCAGGTCCGTCAACGCCGGCGCGCTGGAGGCCTGGGCGAACCCCGTGACCACCCGCACCCACCGCTGGAAAGGCGCCTGGTCGGGCTATTACGCCGACATGCTCAAAGCCGCCGCGCAGGCCAACGGCATAGACCTGGACACCCCCTGGAGCGCGCTGCCCAAAGCGCACCGCGACATGCTGCTCAACGGCGCCGGCGAGTTCGAGGGCGTGATCACCAACCTGAAACGCCGCCATTCCGAGAGCGAGTCCGAGTTCGTCAAAGAGGAGATCTACACCAAGTTCATGCGCGAGAGCGTCTGCCCGTCGTGCAAAGGCCTGCGGCTGAAGCCCGAAGGGCTCAGCGTGCTGGTAGGCGGCCGGAATATCGCGCAGATCTCGGAACTGCCCATAGCCGCCATTAAGGAGTTCATGGGCCGCCTGGAGCTGACGGAGAAGGAGCGCGCCATCGGCCGGCTGATCCTCAAGGAGATAAATTCCAGGCTCGTGTTCCTCAATGACGTCGGGCTGGGCTATATTTCCCTCGAGCGCCGTTCCGAAACCCTGTCCGGCGGCGAGGCCCAGCGCATCCAGCTGGCCACCCAGATAGGCTCGGGGCTGACCGGCGTGCTGTACGTGCTCGACGAGCCCACCATCGGCCTGCACCAGCGCGACAACGCGCGGCTGATCAGCACGCTGTGCTCGCTCCGGGACATCGGCAATACCCTGCTGGTGGTGGAGCACGACGAGGCGGTGATCCTGGCCGCCGACCACGTTATAGACATGGGGCCCGGGGCGGGCCTGGCCGGCGGCCTCGTAGTGGCCCAGGGCACGCCCGCCGAGATCAAACGCGATCCGGCCTCCGTCACCGGCCCGTACCTGGGCGCGGCCTCCGCGGCGGCCTCCCGCGAGCCGCGCAAGCCCAAAGGGGCTTTCCTGGAATTCCGCGGCGCCGCGCAGTTCAACCTCAAGGACCTGGACGTAAAAATACCGCTGGGCCTGTTCGTCAGCATCTGCGGCGTCTCGGGCTCGGGCAAATCCACGCTGCTCTACGAAATAGTGTACAAGGCGCTGGCGCAGAAGCTGTACCATTCCAAGGAAACGCCCGGCCAGTTCCGCTCCATGAAAGGGGCGGAACAGATAGACAAGGTCATCATAGTGGACCAGTCGCCCATCGGCCGCACGCCGCGCTCGATCCCCTCCACCTACAGCGGCGTCTTCAACCACATACGCGATCTTTTCGCGGCCATGCCGGAGGCCAAGCGGCGCGGCTACGAGCCGGGCCGGTTCTCGTTCAACGTCAAAGGCGGGCGCTGCGAGGCCTGCCAGGGCGACGGCACGCTCAAGATCCAGATGCAGTTCCTGCCCGACGTATACGTGCGGTGCGACGAGTGCGGCGGCCGCAGCTTCAACGAGGATACGCTGCAGGTGCGCTACCGCGACAAGAACATAGCCGACATCCTGGACCTGCCGGTGGAAGAGGCCAGGAAACTGTTCGCCGACATCCCGAAGATCTCGAAGATCCTGGGCACCCTGAGCGAAGTGGGCCTGGATTACCTCAAGCTCGGCCAGAGCGCCACCACGCTGTCCGGCGGAGAGGCCCAGCGCCTGAAGCTGGCGGAGCAGCTCGCGCGCCGCGCCACCGGCCGCACGCTGTACATCCTCGACGAGCCCACCACCGGCCTGCATTTCGCCGACGTGGGGAAGCTGCTGAAAGTGCTGCACCGCCTGGCCGACGCCGGCAACACGGTGCTGGTGATAGAGCACAACCTGGACGTGATAGCCGCCTCCGACTGGCTGATAGAGCTTGGGCCCGAGGGCGGGGCGGCCGGCGGGCTGCTTACGTTCTCCGGCCCGGTGCACGAAGCGCTGAAAGCGAAGGGTTCCCATACCGCCGAATACCTGCGGCTGCACCTGGGAGCAGGAGCGCTCCGCAAAAAATGACCCAACGCCGCATCCTGCTGGTCACGCCGCGTTTCCCCTATCCTTCCTTTAGCGGCGGCGAGAAATGGGCCGCCGCGCTGGCCGGGGGCCTGGCCCGGGACCATGAAGTTTCGCTGTTCTCTTTCACCTCCCCGGGGGCGGAGGCCCACCAGACCGCGCTGGCCCTGAGCCTGGAAGGAAAAACCTTTAAAAAAATATTCCTGCTGCCGCGGCCCGAAGGCGGCGCTGGCTCCGGGCTGCCCTCCCTGCCGGCCCTGTACTGGTCGCCCGAAGCCGGGGCGGCCCTGGCCGCCGCGGCCGCCGGGACCGGCGCTGAGCTGGTCCACATACTTTTTTCCGAGATGGCCTGCTACCAGGCCGCTCTGCCCGCCGCGCTGCCGGTGGTCTACACCGAGATAGACTCCAGCTACCTTTACCCGTGGAAATATTACCTGCGCGAAACGGCCGGCTTCAAAGGGTTTTTCAAGGCCGG
>JAPLKJ010000054.1 GCA_026388125.1 Elusimicrobiota bacterium | reverse complement strand
TCCCGGCTATCAGGTCCGTTGTCTGCGTAGGTTTTACGGATAAGTAGCCCTCGTAGATTTGCAGGTCGTTATTCCAGCCCTGGTAAGTGTTGTTCAGGTCGGCATTGGCGCGGAGATACAGCTTTGTAATGCCGCGCTGATAGCTGCCCTCAAGCTGGAGATTGGAGTTATACTCCTCCGTCGTCCAGGTCTTTGCGCGGTTATAGAATTTAAGTTTGTAGAACGCCGCCGCCCTGTCCTGGTCTATCAACACCGGACGGAACTCGGCGTAACCGCCCAGGCTATAAGGTTTTGTCTCGGTCTCGGAAACATCGAAAGAGTAATCTTCTGCCGCGCCCGGCTTTACAAGACCGGGAACAACGGCAAGGCAGAATACAAAGCCCAGGAAGGAACTGCGTCGGCTCATCGCAGGGTGTCCACCTTGGGCATAAAGGTCAGCGTAAAGACCTCGTCCTTCAGGTCCCGCTTCTTTATTTTAGAGAAGATCATCACGGATTTATAGCCCTTAATCTTCTCCGGGCTCTTCCATTTTCTCCACGGCGTATTCCGCGCCGAAGTCTATTTTCAGTATGTCCGCGTTGTTGAAAACGCCGCCGGTTGCGGATTGCAGGCTGGTGATGCGGATGGGTTTACCCACGTTGGGGATGTAAAGCCACATGTTATCACCCAGCCGCAGCATACCGCGTCCTTTGTCGCTGGCCGGGGAAAGGAACACGCCGGCAACTTTTTCATTGCCTTTGCGCACCATGTAAAGGACGAACTCTTTTTTGCGGCAGTCCGGCTCGATGTTTATCAATTTCCGGTACATCTCGTAGGAGGGCGGCTCAAGGTTGCGGTCCACTTCCCGTAGCAGCGCGTCGCCATCCATGGCGCGCGCCGTTGCGGCTATGAAAGCGAGCACTAAAAAAACGAATAATTTTTTCAGCATTTAAGCCTCCTATATGCTTTTTAACGCTTTAACCGGTTCAAGTCGGGAAGCTTTCCACGCCGGCTGCAAGCTGCCGAACACCGCCACGGCCAGAACTATGGCCGAAATTATGGAGAAGTCCAGCGGGTTTACCGATGGCGTTAAGATAAAGCCCTCGCGCATACCGAAAGAGAACGTGATATGCAGCAGTCTGACCCCGTATATCACCACGACGCTGATTATATTTCCGGCGATAACCCCGGCCAGGCCCAGGCACAAACCCTCCGCCATAAACATGGCAAGGATGGTGTTCGGCTGCGTTCCTATGGCGGCTATGGTCCCTATTTCCCTTGTCCGCTCGTAGACCGACATTATCATCACGTTCATAATGCCGATAAGCACTATCGCCACCAGCATTATTTTAACGAGGAGCGTCATCATGTCTATCATCTTGGCTATGCTGGCGAACGGGGAAAGTTTTTCCCAGGTGTGTATCTCAAAAACCGGCTTACCGTCCTTGGTCTTCTCCTGCATGAAGGCTTTCGCCAGGGCGTTAAAGGCCGTGTCGAGCTTGCCGAAGTCCTTTAGGTGCACGGCGATCTCGCTGATTTCAGGCGGGTCCATGCGCAGCAGCTCCATGGCGTCGGCCAGCAGAATATAGCCGTCCCGCCCGCCGGGGCCGGGCGCGGTTTCTATAATGCCGCCCACAGTGAATTGTTTGCCGTTCACTGAACCATCCTTATTGGTGGCCACCAGCACCACAGTATCGCCGGTCTTGAGCTTCATGCCTTTCGCCAGAAGTTCCGGCACCAACACCTCGTCCGCCTTCAAATTATTATTGCCCTCTAAAACCCTTGAGGGAAGCAGCGGCGCGGTTTTGAATTCCTTTTTCGGGTCTATGGCCGCAAGGCGGATGTTGGTGGTCTCGGCGAAGTTGCTTATCATGCCGCCCAGTTTGATGCGGGTGGAATAAGATTCGACCATAGGATTGGCTTTAAGGATGGCTTCCGCTCTCGCCGTCTGCTCCGTAGTCAGGTTCATGTTTAGGGGCACGTTCTCCACCGATACCAGATAGCCTTTTTTGTGCATCTGAAGATGCCCGAGCATAGAATCCGTTATCTGCGAGATGATCAGGGTTTTGTACGAGTTCGTGGCCGCCATGTACACCTGCACGAAGATCACGCCCACGGCGATAAGCGAGACTATCAGCAAAGACCGCCTGGCGTAGCGGTGCGTATTGCGGACCGCCATTTTAAATATCTTAAGCATTGTTGTTGTCTCCGGTGCGGGACGTCCCCGTGAGCTCGCCATCCTCCAGCGTGAAGATGCGCTCGGCTTCGCCGATTATCTTCTGGTCGTGCGTTGAGAAAATAAAGGTCGTGCCGGTTTCGGCGCGCATCTTTTTCATCAGTTCAAGTATCATGTACGCTGTCTTGTGGTCCAGGTTCGCGGTGGGTTCGTCCGCAAGCACCAGTTTGGGGCGGGTCACAAGCGCACGGGCAACAGCCACGCGCTGTTTCTGCCCGCCGGAAAGCTGGTCCGGATATTTATGTTGCTGGTCTGTCATGCCTACCTCTTCGAGCAGGGCCATTATCCGTTTTCTTCTTTCATTCTCCGGCAGAGGATTTACGATCATAAGCGGGTATTCAATGTTCTCGTAGACGGTCAGCACTGGAATGAGATTGAAGTCCTGGAAGACAAAACCTATATGCTCGCCCCGGAATCGCGCCCCGGCTTTGCGGTCCAGCTTGCCCACGTCCGTGCCGCAGACCTCCAGCACGCCGCCGGTGGGCTTGTCCAGGCAGCCGATAAGGCTTAAAAGCGTGGTCTTGCCGCTGCCGGACGGGCCGACGAAAGCGGCGAAATCGCCGGGGTCAAGCGTGAAGTTTAGCCCTTTGAGCGCCTCCACTTTGGTCTCGCCGGCTAAATAATATTTTTTCAAATCTTTTCCTGAGATGATTGACATGCTGTCTCCTTATGGTGCAACGCCGCCGTTATTTTTTAGTTTTCTTGGCGGTTGATTTCTTCTTTGTAGCCGGGAGGGTTATCTTTTGCGTGTCGGAACAGCAGCGTTTGCCGCTTTTCCCGGCATGGTTGCCGCAACCGCAGCCGCCATTGGTAAGTTTTACCGTGCCGCCGGTTATCTGTATGGACTTACCGCTTACAAGCGCGTCCGCTATCTTCTGCCGGGCGGCATTAATGATGTTGCCGAAGGTCTGACGCGAGATGCCCATCTTTTTAGCCGCGTCCTCTTGGTACAACCCTTTGGCGTCGGCTAGGCGGAGCGCTTCGAACTCGTCGAGTTTTAGGCGTATCTCGTCTTTGCCCTGCGAGGTTTTACCTTCCGGGCCGAAACAGGAGCATGCGGGTTTGGCGTGGACTTTCCTGCATTTTCTAGATTCACACATGGCGTCTCCCTTAAAGCCTATTGGCATATGCCAATAGGAATTATAAGCATTGCGGCCCCCGGAAATCAAGTTTTAATTATCGGCTGGGTCTGCGGGGCAAGGCCGCGGTTGTTGGCGCGGGCCTTGCCGCCAACGGCGGCAAGGGGGGCGCGCGGCCGCGCAGGGGTGGGGAATAAGGATGCGGCCCGGCGGCCCCACGAACCGGCCCGCCTATGGCGGGCGGGCGCCGCGACCGCAGGGCGCGGCGGTGGGGCGAACAGCCGCAACCTGGCCGGCCCCCCAGGCCAGGCAACCCAAGGCCGGGCTGGCCGGCAGGGTTGCGGCTGCGCCGGGCCGCGTAAGGAACACCACTTCATAAAGAACTCCACCGCGAACAACTGCGGCTGTTCTGCAGGCCGGAAGTTAACATAACTTGTTATGTTAACCCGAAGGGCGAAGCAATATGGCGGGGAAAGGGCAACTTACGATAATGCAAGCATTATCGTAAAGGGCGTGTTCCCTTCGACCGGCTCCCTGCGCCGAGCGTACCGCCCCGCCTATGGCGGGGCGTGCGGCCGCTATGCGGCCGGCGAGGGAACGACGCCTTGCTGGGCCGCGGCGGCCAGGCAAGGCGGCGCGCGGTGCGCTGGCCGCAGGGGAACCGCCCGTGTTGCCC
>JAPLKJ010000030.1 GCA_026388125.1 Elusimicrobiota bacterium | reverse complement strand
GGGCGCGGCCAGGAAAGCCGTATTATTGGCCGCGCTCTGGTACGGGAGCTGGTTGACCCCGCCGCCGTTCAGGTCGTCGGCCGTGCCGGCGTTGCCGGTTATATCCACGCCGTAGGTGCCGGCCGTCACGGCGCCCGGGTACACCGCGTTGACGGCGATAGAGGACGCCACCACCTGCGGGCCCAGATTACCGGCCCCTATATTGGCCGCGGGAATGCCGTTTATATTGGCGCCGCTTATCGTAGGCGCGCTGGTCCAGGTGGGCGCCGCGCCGGGGCCAGGTTGTTGGCCATAGCGGCGGTGGTAGCCGTGGTGGCCGTAGTAGCGGTAGCGGCGTTGCCCGCCAGGGCCGCCGTTATGGTGCCGGCGGTGAAACTGCCGTTCGCGTCGCGCGCCACTATGGCGCTGGCCGTGTTAAGATTGGTGGCCGTGGTGGCCGTGTTGGACACCTTGCCCGAGGCAGAGATGGTGGCCAGCTTGCTGTCCACGATGCCCGCCGCGGCCGCGATCTCGGCGTTGGTGATGCCGCTCATCCGCGCCAGCGGCAGGATGCCGGAATCCAGGTCCGCCGCGCTGCGGGTTTCCAGGTTGGCCAGTGAAGAGCCGACCTTCAGCACGCCCGACCAGGGCAGGCCGCTGATATTGGTACCTGTCAGCGCGGGGGTGTTGGTCCACTGGGGCGTGCCGGCGTTCGAGAACAGCACCGAGTTGACGCCCGGAGCGGTCACGAAGGCCGTGACGCCGGGGCCGCTCTGGTATACGACCTGGTTGGCCAGGCCGTTGTTGATGTTGTTGGCCCTGGTGGCGGTGGCGGCGTTGCCGCTTATATCTATGGTCCAGGTGCCGCTGGCCGCGCTCTTGGCCTGCGTCATGAAGTTAGCCAGCGTGTAATACCTTATATAAGAGTCGTCCGAGGCGTAGACCCGGGTTATGCCCTGCGCTACGTTGGCGCCGGAAGCGGTGTCTATCCAGCCGGCCTTCAGGTAGCCGTTGGCGTCGGTCCTGACCAGCTGGTTGGGCTGGTCGTTGACGCCGGCGGCGGCGTGCAGGCCGTCGGTGGTGTCGGCGTTGCCGGCAGCGTCGGCATAGGCCACCTCGACGGCCTCCGGAGCGCTGGGACTTACCTTGAAGCGCCACCGGGTGCCGGTGTAGGTAAGATAGCCGTAGAACGGAGTGGCCGCGCCGTAGGCGTAAGCGGGGTCCGTGGAATAAAGCTTGGACGAGTTCGAAGCATAGGCCGCGTTGCCGGTTATGCTGACGCCATAGGTGCCGGCCGTCACGGCGCCCGGGTACACGGCGTTGACAGCTATGGAGGACGCCACCACGTTCGGGCCCAGATTGCCGGCCGCGATGTTCGCCGCCGGGATGCCGGTTACGTTGGCGCCGAGGATCGAGGGCGCGTTGGTCCAGGTGGGCGCCGCGCCGGCGCCGTTGCCCTGCAGCAGGTAGTAGGCCGAACCGGCGGGCAGCATGGCGCTGGTATTAGCGGCCGACTGGTAAACGAGGTTCCCGGCGGCGCCGCCGGCCAGGTTGCTGGCCATCGCGGCGGTGGTGGCCGTGGTCGCGTTGCCTGACAGGGCGGCCGTTATCGTGCCCGCCGTGAAATTGCCGCTCGCGTCGCGCGCCACTATGGCGCCGGCCGTATTGAGATTGGCGGCCGTGGTGGCCGTGTTGGACACCTTGCCCGCCGTGGCGATGGTGGCCAGCTTAGTATCCGCTATGGCCGCCGCCGCCGAGATCTCGGCGTTGGTGATGCCGGAGAGCCGCGCCAGCGGCAGCGTGCCGCTGGTCAGGTCGGCCGCGCTGCGGGTGGCCAGATCGGCCAGCGAGGAGGCGGTCTTAAGGACGTTGGCCCAGGGGATGGAAGTCACATTGGTACCGGTGAAGGCGGGCGTATTGGTCCACTGAGGCGCGCCGCTGTTGCCGTACAGCACCATGTTGGAGCCGGGCGCCGCTACGAAACTGGTAACGTTGGCCGCGCTCTGGTAAGGCATCTGGTAGGTGCTGCCGCCGTTCAGGTTGCTGGCCGTGTTCGCGTTGCCGGTTATGCTGACGGCGTAGGTTCCGGAGGACACGGCGGCGGGATATACCGCGTTGACGGCTATAGAGGAAGCCACCACGTTCTGGCCCAGATCGCCCGCCCCTATGTTGGCCGCCGGGATGCCGGTTATGTTCGTGCCCGTTATAGTAGGAGCGCTGGTCCAGCTGGGCGCGAGGCCGGCGCCGTTGGTCTGCAGCAGGGAATTGGCCGCGCCGACACCCAGCATGGCGCTGACATTGCTGGCGGACTGGTAAACTATATTGCCCGTGTCGCCGCCTGCAAGGCTGCCGGCGAGGGTGGCGGTGGTGGCGGTAGCCGCGTTGCCGGCCAGCGCGGCCGTTATGGTGCCCGCCGTGAAATTGCCGCTCGCGTCGCGCGCCACTATGGCGCCCGCCGCGTTGAGATGGGTGGCCGTAGTGGCCGTGTTGGACACTTTGCCCGCCGCAGCGATGGTGGCCAGCTTTGTGTCGGCTATGGCCGCCGCCGCAGAGATCTCGGCGTTGGTGATGCCGGAGAGCCGCGCCAGCGGCAGGATGCCGGAATCCAGGTCCGCCGCGCTGCGCGTGGCCAGGTCGGCGAGCGTTGAACACGCTTTCAGCACGCCCGACCAGGGCAGGCCGGTTATGTTCGTGCCCGCGAACGCCGGGGTATTGCTCCACACGGGCGCGCCATTATTGCCATACAGCACCATGTTGGCGCCCGGAGCGCCTACGAAGGCGGTGGTATTGGCGGCGCTCTGATAAACCATCTGGTTGGCCAGGCCGCCGGCCAGGTTGGAGGCCGTCGCGGCGGTGGTCGCGGTCAGCGCGTTGCCGTTAAGGGCGCCGGTGAAAGTCGCGGCGGTTATAGTACCGGCCGTGAAA
>JAPLKJ010000170.1 GCA_026388125.1 Elusimicrobiota bacterium | reverse complement strand
CTGTGGTCGGATACAAAGATACAAGGCACCATTCCCGGCAGCCTGGGCTCCGGCCGGCAGCAGGTGCTGGTGGAGCGCAGAACCGCGAACGGCGGACAAGTACAAAGCGCTGCCGCCGCTTTCTGGGTAGTAGGCGTGGACTTAAGCAGCATGAGTCCCGTGGCCGGCCCGATAGGCATGCCTTTCACCATCTACGGCGCGAACTTCGGGAATTATTCAGCGGGCTACACCACGGTGCTTATCGGCGGAGTTACCGCCCCGCTTACCCTGTGGGCCGATACAAAGATACAGGGAACTATTCCCGGCGGTTTAACTGAAGGCGAGCATGCCGTAGTGGTGACGCGCAATCTGAACGGCGGGCGTGTGGAGGCTTCAGGTCTGATATTCAGCGTGGCTTTGCCCGTGGTTGCCGGCGTAAGCCCGTCCTCCGGGCCCATCGGCCTGCCGTTCACTATAACCGGAACGGACTTCGGCAATTATGTGGCGAACTACACCAAAGTGCTGATAGGCGGGGTGAGCGCGCCGCTCACGCTGTGGAGCGACACTAAAATACAGGGCACTATCCCCGGCGCATTGGCGCCCGGCGGCTACGAGCTGTACGTGGAAAGGAACCTTAACGGCGGCACAACCCGCACCTCCACCGCCGCATTCACGGTGGTCCTGCCGGTGCTGGATACTGTAAGCCCGTCCACGGCGGCCATAATAGCGCCGTTCACGCTGACCGGCTACAACTTCGGTAATTATGTGGCGAATAATACGAAGGTGCTGGTAAACGGGATAACTACGGCGCTGACGAGCTGGTCCGATACTAAAATACAGGGCAAACTGCCTTACCTACCCGCCGGCCGGTACCCGGTGCTGGTGCAGCGCTATCTTAACGGCGGCCTGGCTGAAAGCGCCACCGCGTATATCAACGTGGCCGGGCCGGTGATCTCCACTATGACGCCCGCAACAGGGCAGACAGGCACGGTCTTCAACCTGTACGGTACTAACTTCGGCCCGTACGACGCCAGCCAGACCCGCGTTACTATGGACGGCGTGGCCTGCGCGCTGAGCCTGTGGAACGATACCAATATAAGGGGCACGGTGCCTTCAGGGTTGTCCGGTACGAATATGGTGGTAGTCTCGCGCGGCGCCGCCCAGTCCAACGGCATCGAGTTCGTGCTGGCGGCGAGGCACGCGCCTTCTGCATTCAGAACATCAACGCTTAACGCCGATTTCAAACTGGGCGAGGTTTATGTGTATCCTAACCCGGCCAAGGGCGGCAAGGTCCCCGTCTTCCATGTAGAAGTGGGGGTGGCCGACAGCGTGAAAATAAAGGTCTTTACCGTAGCCGGCCAGGCGGTGCATGAACACACCATAACCGGCAGCCCGGCGGCTATAGGCGGCGTTTACGCCTATGAATACGCCTGGGACGGCCATATAGCCAGCGGCGTGTATTACTACACCATGGAGGCCGAGAAAGCCGGCAGGAAACTAAAGAAAGCCGGCAAATTCGCGGTGGTCCGCTAAAAGGAAAATATGAAAAAAAGCATAACAATATTTTCCGTACTTCTTCTGGCGGCCAACACGGCCGGCGCGGCCGTTACCGGGGCGCAATTCCTGAGGATAGATACCGACGCCCGGGTGAGCGGCATGGCTTCTGCCGGGGTGGCTTCGGCGCTGGGGATAAATTCCCTGAACTATAACCCCGCCGGGCTTTCGGCCATTGAAGGGCCCGAGCTGGCGTTCAGCCATAGTCAATGGCTGATGGACGCCAGCCACGACTATATAGGCTTCGGGCTGCCTGTGAAGAATATGGCGCTGGCCATAGGCATTACAAGGCTGTCCAACGGTTCCCTGGACGGCCGGGCCGACAACCGCAGCGCCAGCGGCGATTACAACGCCTATGACCAGGCCGTAAGCCTGGGCTTCGGCTTTAAGAACTTCGGCGGGGCCGTGAAATACATAGAAAGCAGGGCGTGCAGAACCTGGGCGGCGGCATAAAATATTTATCCCAGCAAGACGAGCTGCCGCTGAGCGTGAACGCCGGGTTCATGGTAACGGCCCTGCCGGGCCTGGCGCTGGCCTTCGAAGTTAAGCGGCTGGTGTATGACAAAGAGACCGTGTTCAGCGCCGGCGCCGAGTACGCCATGCTGAGGGGCAATAATCTCGGCCTTGCGCTGCGCGGCGGCTACGGGCTTACCGGCCAGGCGGCCGATAACGATAAAAGCGGTTTATGCGTGGGGGCCGGCGTTACAGCCCTGGGCGCGCAGCTGGATTACGCCGTCTCGCCGGAAACGGGGATGGGCAGCATCCAGCGCATAACGCTGAAGAAGAAATTTTGAATATATTTGTTATACAATTTTACACTGTATGGAGAAACAGGCGACGTGTAGAGATAACGCCGTCAACCGGGTTCTAATATGCGCGAGATCATAGCTAAGGTTATAGCGGCCGAAACTGAAGGGACGCGTCTGGTGACGGAGGCGCGCAGCCGGGCCGCGGCCATTCTTGCGGACGCCCGCGCGCGCGCGGCCGGGCTTTCCGCGGCCGCCGACCGTGAGGCCCGGCGCGAGGCCGGGAGTAGCGCTGACGGGATCCTGGCCGAGGCTGCGCTGGAAAAGGGGGCGCAGCTGAACGCGGCGCGCTCGGAGATAGAAAAAGAGACGGGCTTCGCTGAGGCCGCGCTGCGGCGCGCCGCCGAAGAAGTCGTGCGCCTGGTGCTGGGCGCATAGACGGGGCCGGGTGGAGAGAAAATGCCGGGACTGAAGGATATGGACTATCTTGCGGCCAGGCTGCACGGCCGCCGCGCGCGCCTGGCCGAAGGGCCGCGCCTGCGCGCTCTTTGCGGGCTGGGCTCGCCCGCCGCGCTGGGGGAGGCGCTGTTCCCCGGCGCCGGCCTGACCGCCGCCGCGGACATACAGGCCCGGCTGACGGAAGAATTCATAAAAGAAACGCTTGAGATACGCGCCTGCCTGCCCGGCGCGCAGGCCGCGTTCATAGAATGGCAGGCGGCGCGCTTCCAATTGGAGAATCTGAAGCTGATGGTGCGCGCCCTCGCCGCCGGCAGGGACCCGGCGGCCGCCGCGCGGCTGCTTATCCGCCTGCCCGCCCGCCTGGGGTACGGCGCCGAACTGGGGAAAGCTAAGAACTTCGAGGAACTGCTGGCGGCGCTGCCCCGGGGCGTGCTCCGCGGCAGCCTTCAGGCGGCTTACGCGGCGCCGCCGCCGGCCGGCGCGCCGTTCTTTTACGAGGCCAGGCTGGACAGGGATTACCTGCGCGAAATGGCGGTCCGCGCGGCCGCGCTGGGCGGAGAGGACGGCGAACTGGCCGGCATGCTTTGCGCGCAGGAGGCCAAGGTTTTTAACCTGGAGCTGGCCGCGCGCGGAATAAATTTCCATGGTTTCGAAAAAGGGGCGCTGCTGGAGCTGCTGGCTTCGGGGCTGGGGCTGGGCCCGAAACGGCTGCCTGAAATTCCGGGTTCCGGGGCGGAAAGCGAAGGCGCCGGGCCGGAGCAGGACGGCCTGGCCGCGGCCTGGCGGCGCTGCGCCCGGCTGGCGGCCCGGAGCTTCCGGCGCGGCCATATGGAGTTCGGCGCCGCGGCCGGCTATGTGGCGCTGCGCCGGGTGGAGACCTCCAATCTGATAACGGTCTCGGAAGGGCTGCGGCTGGGGCTGGCGGCCGAGGAAATAATGCGCCGGCTGGTCCCGCTCTCGCTGGAGGGGCATGTTTAGCCCCGTAAAAATGACGCGGCTCGGCGCCGTGCTGCTGAAAAGCGACGCGCGGGCGGCGCTGCGCAGCCTTGGCGCCGCCGGCACGCTGGAGCTGGCCGAAAGCCGGGAGCTGCCCGCCGCCCCGGGTGAGACGGCCGGCCTGGCAAAGGACTGCGCCGCCCTGCTCGAGAGGCTGGCAGAATTTCGCCGCGCCGCGGGAACCGCCGGCGCCGCGGTCCCGGAGAGCAGCATGCCCCCGGCGGAGGCACGCGCGGCGCTGGAGGAGTTGGAGCGCCGGGCCGAAGGGCCGCTTAAGCGGCGCGCGGTACTGGCGGCCGAGCTGGCGGGGCTGTCGGCGGCGGCTGAAAAGCTGCGTCCCTACGCTGACCTGCCGCTGCCCTCCGGCGGGGAGGAATTACGCTCGCTTTACTGTTCGGCCGGCACTCTGCCGGCGCAGAATTACGCCGCGCTGGCCGGCAGGTTCCCCGCCGGGGCCGCGCTACTGCCGCTGGCTGAAAAAGCCGGCCGGCTGCACGCCGTAGCGCTGGGTCTGCGTTCAGAGGCTCCGGCGCTGGCCGCCGCGCTGAAACTCGCCGGTTTCCAGCCGGAGGCGCTGCCGGGGCGCCCCGGCCTTACGCTGGCCGAACTGGCCAGGCTCCGATGCCGCGCCGGCCGCCGCCGCTGCCATCGGGGAAGCTTCGGGCGGGCGCTGCGCGGTGCGGACAGGGCCGCCCGGCCCCGGCGGGGACGCGCCGGTGCTGCTGCGGCCGCCCCGCCTGTTCCGGCCTTTCATAACCCTGGTCACCACTTACGGGCTGCCCCGCTACGGCGAGGTGGAGCCCACCGTGTTCGCCGCGCTCAGTTTCCTGGCGATGTTCGGCATGATGTTCGGCGACGTCGGGCACGGCGCGCTGGTAGGCCTGGGCGGGCTGCTGCTGGCGCTGAAAGGCCGCGGCGCGGCGCGCGAGGCGGGGCCGGCGGTGGCGGCCTGCGGGGTCTCATCCGTGGTTTTCGGGTTTTTGTACGGCAGCTGTTTCGGCCTGGAGAAATTCCGGGCGTACGCGCTGTGGCGCGACCCGCTGGAAGGCGACCCGATGCTGCTGCTCAGGGCGGCGCTGGCCGGCGGCGTGGCTGTCTTAAGCCTGGGGCTGATACTGAATATAGTCAACCGCCTGCGCGCCGGCGATATTTACGGCGCGGCGCTGGGCAAGTTCGGCGCGGCTGGCCTGGCGTTCTACTGGGCCGGCCTGGCCCTGGCCGCAGGCTTCGCGCGCCCGCGCCTTATGCTGCCGGTAATGGGGGTGGCCGTCGCGGCCTGGCTGCTCAGGGAGCCGGCGCTGTTCTTCCTGCGCCGGGACGGCGCGGAGGCGGAAGGGGAGGGCTTTGCCGCCGTGGCCGCCGAGTCCCTGGTGGGGGCTTTCGAAGGGGCGCTGCTTTACCTGGCCAACACTATCAGTTTCGTGCGTCTGGCCGCTTACGCCATGAGCCACGCCGCGCTGCTGGCGGCCGCCTGGACGATGCGGGAGGCCGCCGACAAAGTCTGGGGGCACGGCAGCGCCGCCGGGCTGCTGACGGTCATAGCCGGCAACGCCGTGGCCCTCGGGCTGGAGGGGCTGGTGGCGGCCGTGCAGGCGCTGCGTCTTGAATATTACGAATTTTTCGGGAAATTCTTCGAGCCGGGCGGCCGGGCTTTCAGGCCGTTCAAGCTGGGGATATAAGGAGAGGACGTATGAATAAAAAATACTCGCGGTTAGCCGCTGCTGCGGCGGCGGGGCTGTGTCTATGCCAGCAGGCCGCGGCGGCCATGCCTGGCGCGGCGGAAGCTGCCAGTACCGCCGGCAGCGATTACAGGGCGGTGGGCATAGGCTTCTCCGCCGCGCTGTCCATGGGCCTGTGCGTACTGGGCTCAGGCTACGCGGTGGGCCGGGTAGGCGCGGCCGCCATGGGGGCCGCCGCTGAAAAGCCGGAGCTGCTTATACGCAGCCTGCTGTTCGTGGCGCTGGCCGAAGGGCTCGCCGTCCTGGGCTTCGTTATCTCCATCATGCTGCTCGGAAAGATCTAGTGGAATCGAAGTTCTATTGTATCGGCGACGAGGATACCGTGCGCGGCTTCCGGCTGGCCGGCGTGGAAGGGCGGGCGGCGGCCGGCGCCGCCGACACCGCGGCGGCGCTGGACGAGGCGGCGGCGCGGCCGGATTGCGGCGTGATAATAATAAGCGCGGCGGCGGCCGCCCTGGTGCGGGCGAAAATGACGGAGCTGAGGCTGCGCGGCGCGAGGCCGCTGATAGCGGAGATCTGAAAAACTATGGAAATAACAGGCGATCCGGAGGCGCTGGCGCGCGAGGTGCTTCAGCTTGCCCGGCGTGAAAGCGCGAAAATAATTTCCGCGGCGGAAGACGAGGCGGAGGAGCTGCTGGCGCAGGCCGGAGAGGCCGCGCGGGCGGCGGGCCGCGCCCGCCTGGAGGCGGCGCAGGCCGAAGCCGGCCGCCGCGGGGCCATGCTGCTGGCCTCCGTGTCCGCCGAGGCCGCGCGGTACCGGGGGGCCCGCCTGGAGGCCGCGCTGGACCGGGTAAAAGCGGAAGCCGCGCGGCGGCTTGCCGCCTGCAGCGGCGCTCCGGCGGCGGAGGCGCTGACCGCGCTGGCGGCGCAGGCCGCGGGCGCCATGGAAGGCAGTTCCTTTATTTTTACCCTCGCGCCGGCGGACGCGGCCGTTGTGCGGGGCCGCGCCGGGGAAATAGAGCGGCTGGCCGGCAAGGGGAGGCTGGAGCTCGCCTTTGAAGAGGACCCTGCTGTGGCCGGCGGCGTGCTGGCCCGCGATCCGGCGGGGCGGCAGTTCTGGGATAACAGTTTTAAAGCCCGGCTGGGCAGGTTCTGGCCGGAGCTGCGCGGCGCGGTCGCCGGGAACCTGGCCGGGGAGGGAAAATGAGCGCGGCCGAAGAAAAAGCTTTCGTGACCCGCGTCAGCGGGCCGGTGGTTACGGTGCAGGGCATGGCCAAAGCCGGCATGTACGAGGTGGTGCACGTGGGCGAGCTGGGCCTGGTCGGCGAGGTGGTGCGCCAGTCCGGCGATCTGGCCACCGTGCAGGTGTACGAGGATACCTCCATGCTGAAGCCCGGCGCGCCGGTAACGCGCACCGGGGAGCCGCTTTCTTTGTGGCTGGGCCCGGGGCTTATCGGCAATATCTACGACGGCGTGCAGCGCCCGCTGCCGGCGCTGCAGGCCGTGAGCGGCACCTGGCTGCCGCGCGGCGCCAAGGCCGGCGCGCTGGATACCGCCCGGCGCTGGGAGTTCGAGCCCCTGCTGCATCCCGGGCAGGCGGTGGCGCCGGGGCAGGCCGTCGGGCTGGTGCGGGAAACGCCGCTGGTGACGCATAAGATAATGGTGCCGCCCGGCGTGAGCGGCACGGTGCGCTCGGCCGCGCCGGCCGGGGCCTATAATATCACCGAGGCGCTGGCCGTGGTGGACGCGCCGTCGGGCCCGGTGGAGCTCAAAATGCTGCAGCGCTGGCCGGTGCGCGTGCCGCGGCCGGCGCGCGAACGCCGCCGCGTCACCGAGCTGCTGGTTACCGGCCAGCGGATAATAGACACTTTCTTCCCGCTGGCGAAGGGCGGCTGCGCCTGCATCCCAGGCGGCTTCGGCACCGGCAAGACCATAACGCAGCACCAGCTGGCCAAGTGGTCCGACGCCGGGATAATAATCTTCATCGGCTGCGGCGAGCGCGGCAACGAGATGACGGAAGTGCTGCGCGAATTCCCGGAGCTGAAAGATCCGCGCACCGGCCGCCCGCTGATGGAGCGCACCATCCTGATAGCCAACACCTCCAACATGCCGGTGGCCGCGCGCGAAGTTTCCATCTACACCGGCATAGCCATGGCGGAGTATTACCGCGACATGGGCTTCGACGTGGCCGTGTTCGCAGATTCCACCAGCAGGTGGGCCGAGGCGCTGCGCGAAATGGCCGCCCGCCTGGAGGAGATGCCGGCGGAGGAGGGTTTCCCGGCCAGCCTCCCTTCGCGCCTGGCGCAGTTCTACGAGCGCGGCGGCGCGGTGACCACGCTGGGCGGGGAGGCCGGCTCGGTAAGCATAGTGGGGGCGGTCAGCCCGCCCGGCGGGGATTTTTCCGAGCCCGTCACCCAGCACACGCGCCGGTTCACGCGCGTGTTCTGGTCGCTGGACACGGAGCTGGCCAACGCCAGGCATTACCCGTCCATCAACTGGCTGCGCTCTTATTCGGATTACCTCGACGACGTGGCCGAAAGCTGGGAGCGCGCCGCGCCAGGGTGGCGCGAGCTCCGGGACGAGGCCATGCTGGTGCTGCAGCGCGAGGAGCATTACCGGCAGGTGGCCCGGCTGGTGGGGCCCGACGCGCTGCCCGACAGCCAGCGGCTTTATCTGTTCATCGGCGCTATCATGCGCGACGGGTTCCTCGCGCAGAGCGCTTTCGACGCCGCGGACTCCTACTACCCGCCAGAGAAGCAGGTAGCGCTGCTGCGGGCGATAATGGCCCTGTACCGCGGCGGGCGCGAGCTGATCAAGGCCGGCGCGGCGCTGGCGGCGGTGGCGGCCCTGCCCTGCGCCGCTGAAATGATGCGGGCGAAGACCGTTTACGCGGGGGCGGGCGAACTGGCCGGGTTCGAGAGCCGTGTGCGCGGCGAGCTGGCCGCGCTGGCCCGGGCCGGCGAAAAGGAGGCCTCCGTATGACCGGCGCCGACCGCGGGCTGGAATACCTGGGCGCCTCGCGCATAGAGGGGCCTATCGTGGTGGTGGACCGCGTGCGCGACGCCGGCTACGACGAGCTGGTGGAGATAAAGGACGCCGCGGGCCGCGTCCGGCTCGGGCGCGTGCTGGACGTTTCGCGGGAGCAGGCGGTTGTGCAGGTGCTGGAGGGGACGGACGGGCTGTCGGGCGCCACGCTGCGCGCCCGCTTCCTCGGCGAAAGCCTGAGGCTGCCGGTCTCCAAAGACATGCTGGGGCGGATCTTCGACGGGCTCGGGCGCCCCGCCGACGGCGGCCCGCCGCCGCTGTCGGGGGACAGGCGCGACGTGAACGGCGCGCCGATAAACCCGGTGGCGCGGCGCTACCCGCGCGAATTCATACAGACGGGCATTTCGGCCATAGACGGCATGAACGCGCTGGTGCGCGGGCAGAAGCTGCCGGTGTTCTCGGGCAACGGCCTGCCGCACGACAGAGTGTGCGCGCAGCTGGTGCGGCAGGCGAAGCTGCCGGGCGGCAGCGAAGAGTTCTGCATAGTGTTCGCCGCGATGGGCGTGAAACGCGACGTGGCGGAGTATTTCCGGCGCGACTTCGAGGCCTCGGGCGCGCTGGGGCGCACGGCCATGTTCCTTTCGCTGGCCGACGCGCCCGGCGTGGAGCGGCTGCTCACGCCGCGCGCCGCGCTGACGCTGGCCGAGCACCTGGCCTTCGACCTGGGGCGGCACGTGCTGGTGGTGATGACGGACATGACCAATTACTGCGAGAGCCTGCGCGAGGTGGGCACGGCCCGCGGCGAGATACCGGGGCGCAAGGGCTACCCCGGCTACCTGTATTCGGACCTGGCCTCGCTCTACGAGCGGGCGGGCCGGGTGGAGGGCTCGGCGGGCTCCATAACGCAGGTGCCCATACTCACCATGCCTTCCGACGATATCAGCCACCCGGTGCCCGACCTGACCGGCTACATTACCGAGGGGCAGATAGTGCTGGACCGGGAACTTTTCCAGCGCGGCGTTTACCCGCCCATCGCGGGGCTGCCCAGCCTGTCGCGGCTGATGAAGGACGGCGTGGGCGAGGGCTATACGCGCGCCGACCACCCGGCGCTGGCCAGCCAGCTGTTCGCCTGCTACGCCTACGTCAAGCGCGTGCGCGCGCTGGCGGATATCATCGGCGAGGAGGAGCTGGGGGGCGGGGACAGGCTTTACCTGGAATTCGGAGAAGCCTTCGAGCGCCGTTTCCTTACCCAGGGAGAGCGGGAGGACCGGCCCATAGAGGCGACGCTGGACCTGGGCTGGGAGATGCTGGGCATGCTGCCGCGCGGCGAGCTGCACCGCGTCAGCGACGAACTGCTGAAAAAGCACTACAAAGAGAAGAAGTAAAATTTACGGACCGGGAGAACTATGGCCTTGCTGGATGTGCCGGCCACTAAATCGGCGCTGCTGGCGCTGCGGCGGCAGCTTACCTTCGCGGAGGAAGGGTACGGCCTGCTGGACCGCAAAAGAGAGCTGCTGCTGCTCGAGCTGGCCGCGGTGCGCGCGCGGGCGGCGCAGGCCCGGGCGAAGGCCGGCGGGCTGCTGGCGCCGGCCTTCGCCGCGCTGCGCGAGGCCGAGCTGGCCGCCGGGAGCCCGGCGCTGGACCGGGCGGCCCTGGGCGCGCCGGCCGCTGCCGGGGCGGTAATAAAAGAACGCCGGCTTATGGGCGTGAGCCTGCCGGAGGCTTCCTGCCCCGCCGCGCCGGCCGGCGCGGCTTTCGGGCCCTCGGTGCCCTCCGCCGCCGCGGCCGCCAGGCAGTATTTCACGCAAGCGCTGCCTGTGCTGGCGGCGCTGGCCGGGCTGGATTCCTCCGCCGCCCGCCTGGAAAAAGAACTGGTAAAGACGCAGCGGCGCTGCAACGCGCTGTCGAAAAAACTTATTCCGGACTGCCGCGAGACCATCCTGTTCCTCGCGGGCTCGCTGGAGGAGCGGGAAAGGGAATCCTTCGTGGTGCTTAAGATGATACGCAACAGGCTGCGGGCCGGGCGCGGGTAATTACCTGCGCGCCGTATGCACGGCGACGGCGCCGGGGAACAGCGCCGTGTGCGAAGGGCGCGCGAACCCGGCCTCCGTCAGCAGCGCCGAAAATTCTCCGGCGGTATAAAAATCCAGGATCGTGCTCTTAAGGAAAGAATACGACGGGCTGCTTTTCGGGGACAGCAGGTTCAGCAGGCCGATGACGGCCTTTACGTAGGCGCGCATAAGGAACCAGACGGCGGGGGCGGCGGGGCGGGTGGTCTCCAGGTTCAGGAAGACGCCGCCCGGCCTGAGCACGCGCCTGAATTCGCGCAGGGCCGCCAGCAGGTGTTCTTTGTCCAGGAAAAGGTTCCGTGCCGCGAAGGAGAGTGTGACCAGGTCGAAGCTGCCGTCCGGGAAGGGCAGTTCCCCGGCGGCCGTCCGTATGAGCTTCACCCCGGGCAGCCTGGTCTCGGCCGCCGAGAGCATGGCCGCGCTGAGGTCGGCGCCGGTCAGCTCCAGGCCCGGCCCGAACGTCTTGCCGAGCGCCAGCAGGAAGTCGCCGGTGCCGCAGCAGACGTCCAGCGCGGTACGTGCTTCAGGGATGGACCTTCCGGCGGCTGCGGCCGCCCGGGCCCGCCACCAGCGATCCAGGCCGAGGGTCAGGAAAGAATTGGCCGCACCGTAAAAAAGATAAATGCCGTCATAAAACCCGGCTATCTCTAACTCGGCTTTCGACGGCATTTACACGGCCCGAAAAAAGGAAAAAACTATTTTTTCTCTTCTTTGGTGTCGTTCTCGGCCACGAATTTCTTTATCTCTTCAAAGCCCTCTATGATGAGGCGGGCCTTTGAGAGGCCGAAGGAGAACGGGTATTTATCGTTCTCGTTCCTTTTGAGTATGAGAACCGGCTGGCCCTTGTATTCTGTTCTTTCTACGAGCATATTATCTTCCTCCCCGCGCTTAGCCCCTGACGGGGGCTTATTCAGTAAAATATTAGCACAAAGATAGTATATTATTCAACTAATATCATTATTAACGCGGTTTTGCGGTTGCGCGGCCCGGAGTTATTTTGTTAAATCTGTGTATGCAAAAAACAGAAAGTTTCCGCAATTTCCTGCTGAAAACGATAAAGACGCTGGTGGTGCTTTCTACCCTTTACGGCATGGGCTGGTTCGTCAACGTCCTGCCCTTCGCCCAGTCGCTGCCTTTCCTGAGCGCCAAGCTACCGATAGGGGTCTTTCTCGGCGCGGTGCTTTCGCTGCTGATGCTGGTAGTGCTGGCGGCGTTCGGGGCCGAAGTGTCCCCGGCGGTGGACAGCCTGCTGGATTTCATTCCTGGGGCCGGCAAACTTTTCGGGAACCTGGTCAAGATCGGCGCCGGCCTGTTCGCTTATTATTCTTTTCAGCCGGCGGTATTCCCGTTCATCCCGGATTTCGTGTGGGCCTACCAGTCGGTGTTCCTGGGCCTGATACTTTTTTTCCTGGCCCGCGCAGGGCTGCTGGTATACGCCGCCAGCGAGGATATAAGCCGGTTCCTGCTGGGGTTCCTTAACCCTTACGGTCCGGCCAGGGAAGCCAGAACGGAAGTTAAAACGGAAATCAAAGAGGCACCGCCGCCGAATTGACCCCGGCGGAGTAATAGGCGTTCTTGAGCAGCTTAACGCAATACCTGGAGTTCTTCAGCCCGGCGCCGCGCAGCGCCGGGTTCTCTATTTCTTCACGGAAGGCGTGGAACTCGCGCAGCATCCAGTGCGGGCGGGCCAGCCCGTCGTCCAGGTTCTCCTGCAGGCCGATAATCTCCTCCTTCTGCCCCCGGAGGTCCAGCCGCAGCGCGGAAGCGCGCAGTTCCGCGGCGCCTTTGGCGCCGATGGCCGCGGCGCGCAGGCGCGAGGCGTGGGCGCCGGCAGCCAGGTACACGCTGCCGGTGGCCCCGCCGAAATAGACCTGGAAAGAGGCCGCGCTCTCGACGGCTCCGGCGCTATAGGGAAATTCCATGCCCAGCCTGGCGGCCAGCGCCAGCGGCGGGCGGCGGACCATGCCGAGCAGGATGGAGAATGCCTGCCAGCCCAGCGCGGCCGTAACGCCCGCCTCCCGGCCCTGGCCGGCCGGGCGGGGAGTGAAGATGCTCACCTCGGCGCGGAGTATCTCTCCCGTCACTTCCCGGCTCACCGCGCCGGACAGGGCGGCGTACGGCGAACTGCGCTCCCAGGGCTGCGCCGAGAACAGCGTTGTGCCGGCGGCGTCGGCCGCCTGCCGCAGACCGTCGAATTCGACCGGGGAAAAACAGAAAGGCGGGTGGCAGAGCACGTGCAACCGGCGCTCGAGCGCTCTCAGGGCGCACGCGGCGCGCTCGGCCGGCGGCAGCGCGACGGCGGCGAAGTCCAGCGCGCGCTCTTTGTCCAGCAATTCCTCCGCCGAGCGGTACCGGCGGGCGCCTGGGAATTCCAGGGCCGCGGCCTGCAGCCCGAGGTCGCCGCTGCAGGCCACGGCCTGTATCTCCAGCGGGCAGTCCGCGCTGCGCAGTGCGGGCGCGTAAATTCCGGAGGCTTCAGGACCGAAGCCGAGCAGGGCGCCTTTTAACATAAAGATATTTAAGCAAATAGCGCTCCCGTTTTGGAACATCGCGAACGCGCGGTTTATTTTTCAATAATTATGTAATATAATTATGCTACAAATGTTTTACGGAATTTGAGGGGCTTTCTGGGTTAACGCGGCGCTGCGTACGGAAAAGAACTGATGCTGCCAAAATTCACTAAAATGCTGTTCCCGCCGAAAGAGATCATCGGCATAGACATCGGCAATTATTCCGTCAAACTGGTCTGCTTCACGGAAGAAAAGAAAACCGTCACCCTGAAGGACTGGGGGGTCATCCAGCTGGCTATCAAGCCCGATACCCCTCCGGACGAGAAAAAAGCCATAATTTCCGAAGAGATCAAGAACTACCTTAAAAAAAAGGGCATAGAGGCGCGCCGTGCTGCGGCCTCCGTTTCCGGCAACTCCGTGATAGTCCGCTACGTCAAGCTGCCCAAGCTTTCCCATAAGGAACTGGCGCTGACCATAAACGTCGAGGCCGAGCCGTTCATCCCGTTCGACATCAACGACGTGCGGCTTACCTACGCCATCCTCAACGACTTGACGGAGGACGGTGAGGCGAAGATGGAGACCGTGCTGGTGGCGGCCAAGAAAGAGGCGGTGCAGGACAAGATAGACATCCTCGAGGGCGCCGGGCTGGACCCGGTGATCGTGGACGTGGATTCTTTCGCGCTGGAAAATCTTTACGCCAGGCTGGCTCCCGCGTCGGAAAGCGGCTCCGTGCTTTTCCTGAACATCGGCCAGAAGGTCACCAATCTCTCCATCGTTACGCAGGGCGTGACGCGCGTGGTGCGCGATATCTTCATCGCCGGCGCCACTTTCGACAAAGCTATCGCCAAGGCCCTTAAGACGGACGCCGCGGGTGCCGCCGCGGCGAAAAAACTGCATCCGCTGCTGGTCTCGGACGAGGACAAAGAGGCGGCGATAGCGGCTTTCGATAAAGAGGGGATAGCCGTCTCCAAAGCCGCCTCCGGCGTGCTGAAGGACCTTTATACCGAAGTGTCCCGCTCGATAGATTTCTACCTGTCGCAGGGCGTTGAACACTCGATCTCGAAAATAGTGATTTCCGGCGGAATGGCCAACCTCGGCAATATTTCCAGGTTCCTTGCCGCCGAGTTCAAGGTACCGGCCGAGATAGCCAACCCCATGGCGTTCCTGGCCGAGCCGCCGAAGAACATCCCCAGGGACGTGCTGCCCTCGCTGGCGGTGGCCGCGGGGCTGGCGCTGCGCAGGTTCGAGGACTGGGAAGAATGATAAAGATAAACCTCATTCCGCCCGAATACATCGAGCGCATCAACCGCAAGACGGTCGTCGCCAAGGCCGTGCTGGCCGGGGTGCTGATAGCGGCAATCATAACGCTGGCGTCCCTCTGGCAGTTCACCCGCGAAAAAACCATCGGCTTCATACTGCAGAAGCGCGAGGCCGAGCTCTCCGTGCTGCAGAAAGACGTGGACCAGGTGAAGGCCATAGAGGCGCAGATAGCAGAGGTACAGCGCTACCTTAACGCCATCGCCAGCGTGAACAAGGGGCGGCTGCTGTATTCCCATTTCCTGCAGGACCTTACCGGCGACCTCCCCCAGACCATCTGGTTCTCCAATGTCAACACTACCGTGCGGGGCGGCGCGCTGGCCGTCAGCATTAATTTGAACTCCCGCTCCGCCTATGACCTGGCCTACTGGATAAATTACCTGGAAACTTCCGGCATCTGTTCGGGGGTGGAGGTGGGCGGAATTTCTATCGCCGAGAACGAGGAAGGCCGGACCCTGACGGCGCCGGTCACTTTCAGCTATACCGCCAAATAACCATGAAAAAGATACAGCTGACCAAGGAACAGACAACGCAGCTCGCGGCCGCTGTGTTCTTCACCGGGCTTTTCCTGTACGGCTACCTTTCCTATTTCTGGCTGCCGCTGGGCAAGAAGATAGACGCGAAGAACAAGCGGGTCGCCGAGATAGAGGCCGATATCCGCAACGCCAGGGCGCAGAAAGCGAAGTACAAGAACCTGGAGGCCAAGCTCGCCTCGCTGCAGCTGGAAAAGGACGCCGCGCAGAAGAAGCTGCCGCGCGAGCGGAAATTCCCGGACCTGATACGCACCATAACGGACCTGAGCAAGAAATACAACGTGAAGGTGAAGTCCATCAATCCGGCGGGCTCCGCGCAGGTGGAGTACTTCATGAAAGTGTCTTATAGTCTGAGCATATCTGGCAACTATCACGACGTGGGCCGTTTCCTTACCGCCCTCGGCGTGGAGGAACGCATACTCACCTCCGAAAACCTTTCTATCCAGGCTACCGGGAGCATGGAAGCTTCGGTGGACGCGACCTTCACGCTGGTCGCGTATCAATATAATGGTTAAAACTATGTTTTTCCTTTTCACGGTCCTCCTCGCCGCGGCGGCGCAGCCCGCGGCCGCCCAGGTGGCGGCGTCCACGGCCGCGGTCACCGTGGACGAGATCTATCAGCCGGTAAACCTGCGCGACCCCCTTCTCCCTTCTTCGGTCTACGGCGATTCCAAAGGAAAGGCCAGGCCCGGCGGCGCGCAGCCCGCGGTGGTCTCCGCCACCTTTACGGTCTACGGCCTGGCGCTGACCGGCATCATGGAGGATTCCCGCGGCCGCCAGGCGCTGCTCCGGGATACCGCCACCGGCGGTCTATATACGCTTAAAGGCGGCCGGCTGCTCGATTCAAAGAAAAAGGCCGTGCCCGGAGTGTCCGGGGTGGTCAAGGGCAGGCAGGTAGTGCTGATGACCGAGGATAAAAAAATACATCAGCTGACCCTGCGCGAAAAAGAGTGACGGTCCCATTGGGTCAGGAGAGATAACCATGAAACAAATAACGGCTTTTTCCCTGGCGGCGCTGCTGCTGCTGCAGAATTCCCCGCTGCTTTTCGCCCTGGAAGCCGCCACCGTCAATTCGGTGGAAGTGTCGGCGGAAAGCGTTTATATAGCCACGGACCGGCCGGTAGAATATAAAACTATCAGCCTGGACGCGCCGCCGCGGCTGGTGCTGGAGCTGCAGGACTCCAAAATGAAGACGCTGCAGGATATCCCGGTCAATGGCACCGTGCTGCGCAAAGTGCGCACCGGCCAGTTCAAGAAAGAGCCCAGCGTGGCGCGCGTGGTGATGGAGCTGACGGAAAAGACCGTCTACGAGATAACCCGCAAGGGCACGGAACTGATAGTGATGTTCGGCGCGCGCCCCGCGCCGTACTCGGCCCCGGTCAAGGACGCGCCCGCCGCCGTTCCCGCCGCCGGCATAAAGGTCATCCCCCCGGCGCGCGCGGCGCAGGCCGCGGATAAGCCGGTGGAACTTTCCATCGAGCCCGACTCCATAAAACCGGCCGATCTGACGCGCGAGACCGCGCCACCCGTGATCATTCCCAGGAGGCGCGCCTCTGCCTCCGGCGGCCGGAGCATACTCGAGACGCTGTCGGACGAACCGATAAGCTTCGACTACAACGAGGCGGACATCCGCGAGGTGCTGGATATGATGGCCGCCAAGGCCGGCGTTAACATCATCTACAGCGACGACGTCTCCGGCACCGTCACGCTGTCGCTGGCCAAGGTGCCGTTCAGCGAGGCGTTCAAGACGCTCCTGAGCGTTAAAAGCCTGGCCGCGCAGCAGGTGGGAGACAATATCCTCCGCATCGCCTCGCCCAAAACCCTCCTGAGCGAGCAGAAGACGGCAATGCTGCAGACGCGGGTTTTCTTTCTGAACTACAGCAAAGCGTCCGACATGAAGAACCAGGTGGACGCGGTGGTGACGGCCGAGGCGCGCACAACGAGCCGGACCAACTCCGACGACGCCAACAACGCCCTGATAGTAACCGATACGCCTTTCGGGCTGGAAGCCACCGGCCGGCTGATACGCAGCCTGGACCGGATGCCCAGGCAGGTGATGATAGAGGTCAAGCTGGTGGAGGTGAAGCTGGACGACTCTTTCGAACTGGGAGTGGACTGGAGCTTCAGCAACGCCTCCAACGGCACCGCCGGCCAGGTCTATTTCCCCGGGCCGACGCCGGGCCTGTTCAACGCCGCCTCTTTTACGTTCGGGAAAATAGTGGGCAATACCCGGGTGGACGCGGTCATAGCCGCCGCGGTGCACAAAGGCAAGGCCAAGGTGCTCTCCGACCCGAAAGTGGCTACCGTTAATAATAAGGAAGCCAATATAAATATCACGGACCAGACGCCCTACGACCAGCAGACGGTGAACATCGCCAACGGCGTGCAGACCATCACGCACGCGTACTCCAACGTGATCACCGGCATAACGCTCAAGGTAACTCCGACCATCAACCAGGACGGCCGCATCTCGATGCATCTCCTCCCTTCGGTGATACAGCTCTCCGGCATCCCGAACGGCATTGCGCCGCCCCCTACCGCCACCAGGAATACCGATACCAACGTGATAGTGAAGAACGGCGAGACCATTGTTATCGGCGGCCTGATACAGGACACGCAGTCGGAAGAGATCTACAAAGTTCCCGTGCTGGGGGATATCCCCCTGCTCGGCGTCGTGTTCCGGAAGAAGTCCGTGGTCAGGAGCCGGAAAGAACTGCTGATCTTCGTGACCCCGAAAACCATAGAAGACTGAAGCGCCGCTTGTCGTAACGCCGGAGGACGCAGGCGGAAAAAACCCGCGTAAAACCATGTCCCCCTGCTCCGCTCACCGGTCTTCGGTCCCGCGCATCCCCAATTAGATGTTCATTTACGTATTCGCCTGTCTCCTGCTGCTCGCCCCCGCGCTGCAGGGCGTTTTCGATCTGCCGCTGCAGCTGGCCTGCCAGCAGGCCGTGCTGCTGGCTTTCCTGGCCTGGTTCTGGCTGGCCCCGGACGAAAAGCGGCGGGGCGTTCTCGCCAAAAAGTTCCGGGGTCTCTGGGCCGCGGCCGCGCTCTCGCTGCTGGCGCTGGTATTCAGCCCGTTCAAGGGTTATATTTTCAACGAGTGGGGGAATTACGCCGCCGGACTGCTTATTTTTATTTTTTCTTCTTTTCTGAGCGGCGAAGAACGCGTCAAAGCCGACCGCGCGGTGGAAGCCGGCGCGTGGCTGGTGTTCGCGCTGGTCCTCGTGCAGCTCTTTTTCTTTAAGGACCTGGCAGAGCGCCCGCCGCTCACGAACCTTAACGCGCTGGCCCTGTATGGCGTAATGATGGTCCCGCTGGCCCTGGCGCGGCGGTCCTGGGTGCTCGCGGCCGCCATGGCTTCCTTCTTTATCCTGAGCCAGTCGCTGGGAGCGGCGCTGGCCGGCTTCGGCGCCGCGGCTTTTTACGCGGCTGCCAGGTTCAGCGGCCGCGAGGGGTCGGGCAACAAATGGCTGTTCGCCGCCCTGCTCGCCGGCGCGGTCACTGTACTATATTTCCTGCAGGCGGATTCCCTGGCCGGCCGCCTGGCCTGGTGGCGCAGCGCCTGGGACATGTTCCTGGCGCGGCCGCTGACCGGCTTCGGCCACGCGGCTTTTACCTGGGCGCAGGCCGGTTTCCAGACCCCCGGTGCTTTCCGGGAACACGCTATCTACGCCCATAATTACTATTTTGAATTCCTGGCCGAGAACGGCCTGCCCGCTGCCGCCGTCTGGTTCTGG
Source organism: Elusimicrobiota bacterium (assembly GCA_026388125.1). Lineage (GTDB taxonomy): Bacteria > Elusimicrobiota > Elusimicrobia > Elusimicrobiales > UBA9959 > UBA9959. Next base: position 1,860 of record JAPLKJ010000170.1, on the reverse strand, counting down.
TTCCTGCTGGGCGCCGCGCGTTCACGGAAGGGCTTGATAAAGTATTCGATCATAGGGGCGCTGCTGCATTCTTTCGTGGATTTCGGCCTGTCGGTGCCGGCGAATTTCTGGCTTTTCTGCTACCTGGCGGCGGAGCCCGCGCAGGAGGTTTCGCCGGCTAAGGAGCGGCCGGCGCGGGGCGGCCTTTTTACTTTCAAGGCGGCGTTCGGTCTGGCGCTGCTGCTAGAGGCGGCCCTGCTGACGCTTAATTTCAAAAGCCTCGCTTTCGAGCGGGCGCGCGGCAGGGCGCTGGGCGCCGCGCTGGGCGGGAGCCGCGCGGCGGCCGAGGCGCAGCTGGCCCCTTACCTGGTCCGGGGTCTTTTCCGGGCGCCGGCGCTGGAGTTCCTTGGCCGTCTTACTTTCTCCGGGCCCGCCGACGCGGATAAAGGCTTCTCCTCCGCGGTGTATTACGAGATGGCCCTGCTCGAAAATCCCTACAGCTCACAGGCCTGGCGCTCGCTGGAACGCCTTTACGGCGTTGCCGGGCGCGAGCGCGAGGCCGCCGGCCTGGCGGCGCGCAAGGCGGAGGTATACAAATGAATACCGCCGCCGCGGGCCTTTCCGGCTTCCGGGTAAAGCCGAACCTCCCGGCTTTTTTCCTCGCGCTGTCTTTTTTCTGCGGCGGGCTGCGCACTCCCGCCGAGTGGCTTGCCTTCTCCGTCCTTTTCCTGCCGTGGGTGGCGGCCGGCCGCGAGCCGTTCAACGCGGCCGCGCGGCCGGCGGCAGCGCTGTTCTTCGCCTGGGTGGCCATAGCAGCGCTGTTCTCTCCCGAGCCTTCGGCATCGCTGGCCGCCCTGCCCAGGTATCTGCTGCCGGGGCTGGCTTTCTTCTGCGCCGCCGCGGCCGGGGAGGGAGAGAAGAACTGGCTGGGCGCCGTGGCGGCGCTGGGCGCGGTCTCCGCTGCGGCACTTATAGTCCAGAAAATTTCCGGCCACGCCGTGGTCGGGCTTATCGGGCTGAATCCGAATTATACCGCGGCGTTCGCGGCGGCCGCCTTCCCGGCCGCGCTGCTGGCGGCCGCGGGCGAAAAAGGCAAAGCGAAACTGCTGTCCGCCGCGCTGGCGCTGCTGCTGGCCGGCGGTCTGGCGGCTTCGGGGTCCAGGGGCGGCATGCTGGCCGCGGGGCTGGCAGCGGCGGCCGCGCTGGCGCTGGCCGGGCGGAAAAGAACGCTGACGCTGCTGTGCGCCGCGGCGCTGGCCTCGTTCGTTCTTCTGCCCGGCTGCTACTGGGAAGAGCTGCTGAAGCTGCACTACGCGCACGCTTTCGAGCGGCCCCGCCTTTGGGGCGCGGCGCTGAAAATAGCCGCGGACAGCCCGTTCTTCGGGGCCGGCCCCGGCCTGTTCGGGAAAGCTTTCGAGCTGTTCAAATTCCGGTATTTTGACGGCATTTCATTTTACGGCCACTCCACCCTGCACGGGCACGGCGAGCTCTTTAACCTGGCGGCGGAGGCCGGGTTCCCGGCCGCGGTATTTTTCGCGGCCGCGGCGCTGGGCGGTCTGCGCGCCGGGATGAGACGCAGTCTGCCGCTGGCCGCCTGCGCGCTGGCGCTTTTTCTACAGGCCAGCGTGGACGTAGTGTTCTATTCGGGAGCGGTCGCTCTGCTTTTCTGGGGAACGCTGGGGTTTTTAGTTCCCCGCAGCCCGTTCTCCGGCGTTGACGGCCGGCCGGCCAGGGCGGCGCTGGCGGCCCTTTGCCTTGCCGGCATTTTGTCCGCTTTGTTCCCCGGCGCGTTCTCCGGCGGCGCGGCCGGGCGGTACACGGCCGGCGCGCAGGCCGCGGCCGCGCGCGAGCCCGTGCTTAACCTGGCGCTGCTGCGGCGGG
>JAPLKJ010000248.1 GCA_026388125.1 Elusimicrobiota bacterium | reverse complement strand
CGGCCCGCGCCCGCCCAACCCGGCCGAGCTGCTTAATACCCCGCGCCTTGAAGCTTTTGTTAACTGGGCCACGCAGGAATACGACCGCGTAATAGTGGACTGCCCGCCCATGTTCCCCATAAGCGACGCCCTGCTCTGGGGCAAGTGCATTCCCGGCTGCGTGTATGTTGTGAACTTCGGCAAAACCCGCGTGCCGCTTATTAAAACCGCCACCAAGCGCATGGCCGCGGCCAGTATAAAAATACTGGGCACTATTGTTAATATGTCGAAATTCGGCGGGCTTAGTTATTCCTACTACGGATATTACCAGTACAAATACAATTACCACTACGGCTACAACTACGCCCCGGACGAGCCCGAAAAGCCCGAAACCCCGGAGCCCACAGACACGTCGGAAACCCCAGTAACTAAAACCGAGGCCAACAAAGAACTGGTATAGTCCATGCCGCCCAGCCGCGCCCGGTTCTTCAGCCGTTCCCGAACCCTCAGTTGCCTGGCTATACTGCTGGCGGGCAGTCTGCCCGCCGGCGCCGCCGTGCCGGTTTACAAGTGGTTCCCGTCCAACGAATTCTACTTCGCCGCGCCCCTGGCCCAGAACCTGCATTACCCTGGCGGCACCGCGCGCGCCGCGGCCTGGGCCTTCGGCTTCCGGGCCGTTAGCAACGGCGAAGGGGTGGGGAAAACCGGCGCCTTTCAAATACAGCACCTTACGGTAAACAACAAAACCGCCGGCGTGAACGGCAGTTTCTACCTGCTGGAACTGCTGGCGGGCGCGGAGTATATAAGCCCCGCCGCGCAGAACCAGCCCATGCGTTTCACCGCCGCCGCGCTGGCCAACCTGGGCCTGTCCGACACCACCCTTTACATGGCCCCCATGCTCACCGCCGGCTTACTGTACCAAACCAACCCCGCCGAACAGATCCCCAACGGTTTCAGCCTAACCCTGTATTACCGCCTGACCGATATCCACCTGGACAACGCCGCCGGTAAACCCGCCGCCCTGCGCCCCGCGGCAGGCTTAAGGCTGGGCTACATCTTCCCCGGCTTCTGGACCCAGAAATAACCCCGGACGAAGCGCTTGACTGCCTGTAATAAGCAGTATCCCCGGGCCTTAGCCAATTACCACCCAGCGCCCGCCTTTATATGGGCCTATGCGTAGAATTTTGCCTGCAGCCTTGAGTCTGGCGAGGTTTTTCTCTACGGCGCGGCTTGTAATCCCAATTCGCTCCGCTATTTCCGCCGCGCTTATCTCCGGTGTTACAGCCAGTATAGCCAAGATCTTCTCCGAACTCTTCTCCGAACTTTTCTCCGAACCCTTTGCAGTGGCCGTAGTGTTTCCGGTTTGCGGAAAAGTCAGCCATATGGCGCCCTGTTCCTCTTTGAACAGCGGCTCCGGCAAGCCGGCTTTGACGCAACTGTGCGACATCTCAAGAATTCCGCTGCCCCAGCGTTCAACCAACCCCGTATAATAAAGCAGCTCAGCTATCTTGCGGTTGCGCTGGCGCGATACATGCGGCTGCAGCAGTGTCTCCGGCTTGAGCGGGGGGATAAGTTTGCCTGGATTAACGACTATTATCCTATCGTCGTGCCAGCGTATCTGCGTCTGGGAAAGATCAAGGTAATCCCTGTGACAGATCGCGTTGGTTACCGCCTCGCGCAGGGCGGAAAGCGGGTATTCCCAGATAACGTCCCTAGCCGGCAGCCCCTTCCTTTCGAATCTCGTCGCCAGCCGGCCGCGGAAATATTCCATGGCCGCTTCTATCTGGGCGAATATAGTGCCCCAGATTTCCCTATCGTCGGCGATTATCCCGCCTGGGCGGAACCGGCCTATTTTCAGTATAGCTGAAGGGTAAAGGGACTGGGGGGCTTTCCCGAATAACAGCAAGGCGGCACGGATGAGCTTACCGTGTTTGAACAGGCCAAGCTTTTCCAACACTGTTTTGTCGGAATCTTTTCCAGGCACGGGGCGGCGCCCTTTTGCGTTACATTCTGCGCGGAACGTGGAGAGAGCGCCGAAATCAAGATCCCTCAATGTTGCGCGCGGTTCCTCTATTTCATCCCAGGTGATTCCGACTTTATCTAGAACTATTCGTGTGATATCATCGTCGGTCATGCGCCGGTTGCTGTTGTTTACACGTTTGAAATACCGTCCGGCGCAGGCCACGGGCCTAACCGGGCTCTTTTCTACGCAGAGGAAGACTACGGTTTTTCCGTCCACGTGTGTTTTCCCAATAGCAGGATTTAGGCCGGTTCCTTGTGTGATGCGGTTTGCCCAGTTGCGCAGACTTTCATTGCCGGTATGCGTACCCTTTACCGTCCCGTCGTCAGCAACGCCGACCAATAGCGTTCCGCCTGCGCTGTTGGCGAAAGCGGCCAGTGTTTCCAGCGACTCTTCGCCGAAGGATTCCTTGAACTCCACCGTCTGCGATTCCCCGCCGGCAATAATGCTTGCAAGCTCTCTGGTATCCATAACGCCCCCTTTGAACGTATATAGCCTACCACACGAACCCGACAAAGGTCTGTCGACTTCCTAAAACCTAATTTGTGCCTATACTTCCGCCTACAGAGCCGCCGCCAGTCCGAAATAGCCGCCCGCTTAGCTAAACCCGCCAGCATACTGCGCCCCCAGCTCCACCTGTGGGGCTCCGGGCGCACTATTACCAGACCCAGTACAAACTGCTTAAAAGCGAAGCCGTTATGAAGACGGTTTATAAACGCCTGAACCTGGAAGTAGTGCCCGAATACGCCGGCGTGTACGGTTACCGCAGGCTGATGGGCCCCATCGCCATTGCCCCCGTGCCTCGCAGCCGCTTGGTGTACGTGAAAGTGGACGCCTTCGATCCTCTCATGGCCGCCAGGATAGCCAACATGGTGGCGAATGTGTTCATAGAACAGAACCTTTCCAACCAGCTTTTCATTTCGAAAGACGTGCTGAACGCCCTGCAAATTGAGCGCTCCGGCAACCAAAGCCGCGCCATTTACGAAAGCCTGCCCGCCGTGGTGAACAACGTGCTTATACAGCAGTTAAAGCAGGAAGCCGCCAAACTCCAGGCCCAGTTGGCCGAAGCCAGCGGCCATTACACCACCAAGCACCCGCAGGTAGTGGCCCTTACCGCCAATCTGCAGGCCTTACAAAACCAGATAAAAGAAGAAACCGATAAGGTCATACAAAGCCTTAAAATAGACCTGAGCGGCCAATTGGTGGGCAACAACATTCGTCTTATAGACGCCGCCGTGCCGCCCCTCAGCCCCATAAAGCCGCGCAAGCAGTTCAACATGATGCTTTCTATTGTTGGTGGCCTGATTCTGGGCCTCTTTGCCGCCGTGCTGGTAGAGTTCATAGACCAGACCGTGCGTACGCAGGAAGATGTAGAGAACAAATTGGGCCTGCCTTTCCTGGGCGTGGTGCCGCTTACCACGTTCCCTAAAAAGCAGGTAGCCTACAACCATTTGCTGCTGCAGGAACATTCGCTGATAGCGGAATCCATCCGCAATTTGCGCACTATGGTGGACTTTGCCGAAGTGGCGCAGAAAAGTAAATCCTTCATGGTTACCAGCAGCGTACAGGGCGAAGGCAAAAGCTATGTGGCCGGCAACCTGGCCGTGGCTATAGCCCAGACCGGGGAAAAAGTGTTGATAATAGACGGCGACTTGCGCCGCTCCACCATGCATAAAGTATTCCGCGTTTCCAACGCTAAAGGCCTTAGCGATTTTCTTGCCGGCGGCCGCAGCATGGAAGACGCCAAAGCGCTTATACAGGAAAGCGACGTTAAAGGCCTTTCCGTGCTGGTAGGCGGCCCGCGCCCGCCCAACCCTGCCGAACTGCTTAACACCCCGCGCCTTGAAGCCTTTGTGAACTGGGCCACGCAGGAATACGACCGCGTAATAGTGGACTGCCCGCCCATGTTCCCCATAAGCGACGCCCTGCTCTGGGGCAAGTGCATACCCGGCTGCGTGTATGTTGTGAACTTCGGCAAAACCCGCGTGCCGCTTATTAAAACCGCCACCAAACGCATGGCCGCCGCCAGCATAAAAATACTGGGCACCATAGTGAACATGTCCAAGTTCGGCGGGCTTAGCTATTCCTACTACGGCTATTACCAGTACAAGTACAACTACCACTACGGTTACAACTACGCCCCCGACGAGCCCGAAAAGCCCGAAACGCCTGAACCCACGGACACGCCGGAAACACCAGTAACCAAAACCGAAGCCAGTAAAGAACTGGTGTAGCTAATGTCGCACAGCCGCACCAGGTTCTTCAACTGTTCCCGAACCCTCAGTTGCCTGGCTATACTGCTGGCGGGCAGTCTGCCCGCCGGCGCCGCCGTGCCGGTTTACAAGTGGTTCCCGTCCAACGAATTCTACTTCGCCGCGCCCCTGGCCCAGAACCTGCGCTACCCGGGCGGCACCGCGCGCGCCGCGGCCTGGGCCTTCGGCTTCCGGGCCGTTAGCAACGGCGAAGGGGTGGGGAAAACCGGCGCCTTTCAAATACAGCACCTTACGCTAAACAGCAGAACCGCCGGCGTGAACGGCAGCTTTTACCTGCTGGAACTGCTGGCCGGCGCGGAATAGCCTGAAATCCCTGTTTTAGCCCTGTATCGTCACGGTGAATTCTATTGGAAGCCTTGCGCCCGTCCGAAATAACCTTCCGCTGCCCCAGCGTTCAACCAACCCCGTATAATAAAGCA
>JAPLKJ010000253.1 GCA_026388125.1 Elusimicrobiota bacterium | reverse complement strand
GGCAGAGACCTCCGCCGCGCCTTTCATTATTTCGCCGGCGGTAAAGCCGGACAGCATGGAAAGATAGGCCGGCAGCAGCGGCAGTATGCAGGGCGAGAAGAAAGACAGCGCTCCCGCGCCGAAAGCCGTAAGTAGTTGTCCCATTGTTCTCCCTGCCCGGGCGGCGCCGGGCGTTGCGCGCTAGTGCCCCGCTTTTTTAGCGGCGGCGGGCTTCTTCAGTTCCAGCTTAAAAATATCCAGCCCGCCCCACGGTCCCGGCTGCAGGTAAAAGACCACCGTGAATTTTTTCCCGCCGGCGTCGCGGAACAGGGCGCTGACGGTCTTGGCCGCCTCCGAAGTGGTCCGGGCCTTCTGCTCCACGGACACGAGCTGCAGTTTCAGGAACTTCTTTCCGTCGGGGTCCTCCAGCAGGAAGGCGCCCTTCAGCGCCGTGTCGCGGCGTATGTAATCAGTTACGAACTCCGCCAGGTCCTCGTCGTTTTCCTGCACGAAGGGCTGGGTTTCGTCCTCGTCGCCGTTCTTGGCCGTGTCGGTGGAAATTATGGCTTCGGAAAGGCCTTCCTCCTCGTAAGCGGCCGCCGCCGGCGCGGCAAAAACAAGGACCAGCGCGGCCATTATGAAATATTTCATTTCCCCCCCTTCAGCTCGGACGCGCGCACTATTTTCATGGGCGCGCTTTTTATGGGCGGCCAGTGCGCCGTTTCCACGCAGTGCATCACGCGCTGCCAGTCCCCCCGGCTTTTAAGCAGGAAATCGCAGACCTCGCGCACCGCGCCCATGCCGCCTTCTTTATCCGTCACCACATGCGCGGCTTTCTTCACTTCGGGCAGGGCGTTGCCCGGCGCGCAGGCCAGCCCCGCTTTTTTCAGCACCGGGATATCGGTCCAGTCGTCGCCCATGTACGCCACGTTCTCCGGCTCCAGGCCTGTACCGGCAAGTATCCGCTCGAGCGGCTCCAGCTTCGACAGGAAGCCCTGGTAGGCGTAGCTCATGCCGAGACAGCGGGCCCGCTCCTCGGTGCCCGGCGATTCGCGCCCGGTTATCACGCCGGTCATTATGCCGAACTGGTTGAGCAGGCGCAGGCCGATGCCGTCCAGAGAATGGAACGCCTTTACCTCCACCATTTCGCTGCCGCGGCCGGGGACGTAATACATCTTGCCGTCGGTGAGCACCCCGTCCACGTCCATCAGGAAAAGTTTTATTTTTTTCGCCCTGCCGATATTCGCTTTGCTGTTCATAGTTTCATTGTCCATTTCTCCGCCAGTTCCAGTTCCGCCTTTCGCGCGGCATAGTTGCGCGGCGCGGGCCCGGTATAGCTGAAAAGATACCAGTTTATGGTCTCCGCTATCCATTCCGGGGCCGGAGTCGAAACCCAGTCCAGTTCTTTTTCCGCCCGCCTGATATCCAGCACGAAATCCCCCCCCATCGTAAACGGCGTGGCGTCGAAGCCGAACCCGTTCTCTTTGAGCCAGGAATATTCCGGGTAAAGCAGCTGCGCGTCGCGGTGCATCACGCGCGCGGAGATCTTAACGAAATCGTCCAGCGTCAGGGTCTGGGAATCCCCGGCGTTATAGACGCGCCCCGCCGATCCCTCCGAATAGACCAACTTTTCCATGAGCCGGGCCATGTCTTTGGAAAAAATAAAGCGGTTGGAGAAAGCGAAGCCGGGCAGGAACAGCGGCCCGCCGTCGGCCAGGCGCAGCCAATAGGAGTAAGCCCGCAGCGTGGGATCGTTGGGCCCTATCACCACCGGCGGACGTATGGCCGTCACGGGAAAACTTTTTTCGCGGAAAGCTTTGAAGAACTCCGTTTCCGCTCCGAACTTGCCTATGGCATAGGCGTATTTTTCCTTGAGCGGCGTTTTAAGCGCCAGCAGTTCCGTCTGGTTCTCCCTGAACGGGGAGGAGCTGCCGTCGAAAATGGAATAGACCGAGGCCGAGGAGGTGAAGATATACTGGCCGGTTCGTCCGCTGAAAGTGCGGATGGCTTTCTGCGCGTCCTCGGCGGTATAGCAGATGTTGTCTATTATGGCGTCCCAAGGCTCTACGGCCATCCGGGCCAGGTCTATTTCCACCGTGCGGTCCCCCCGCGCCTGGCGGATGTCCAGCGGCAGGCCGTCTATGGGCGCGCGCCGGGAAAAAACCGTGACCTCGTTGCCGGCCTTGAGCAGCCGTATGGCGGTTTCCCTGCCGAAATAACTTGTGCCGCCCAGGATCAATATCCTCATTAAAACAGTATATAAATTCGCGCGGCAGCTTTGAAATGGCCGCCCGGACCGGGATATCCGCTTCGTTTGGCAGATTTTCTGCGGCGCACGCCCGGTTTGAGCTATTCCTTATATATATTGCGAACGGCGGCCAGGGGGCGAGCCGCTTACAGATTCGGATTGGTTAACACAGGTTAACTTTTATAGAACACAGACCCAGCGCTTGATTGAGTCTATGTTTTCTTGTTCGTTTTGTTAATGTGTTGTATAATAACGGTTAACATCAGTTAACATATGCCGAACGAATATCTGTCAATTCCCGAGGCGGCCGCCATCCTGGGCATAAGCCGCATCGCCGCTTTCAAGCGCGTAAAGAAGGGCGCGCTGCCGGCTATCCGCATCGGGCGCAATTGGGCCGTGCCGGCCTTCGCCGTGGCCGCCCCAGGAGGGAGACCCGCTCCCGCGGCGCCTCCCGCGGCACCCCACGCGGCGCCCGGCAGCGACGACGGGGGGATGGGGGAGATGGGCTGGGATTAGCGGCTTTTACGTCGGGCGAGCCGCGCGGCGCTCCGGCAAATAATGTATAATCCGGTTTATGGATAACTCATTTTTTGAGGATCTGAAAGAATTGCTGGGCGCCTTAAAAAAAGACCCGGCCGGAGGCAAAATGGAAAAAGATCTTTCCGGAAAGCTGCTGCTGCCCGTACTGGCGGTAGCGCTGATAGTGCTGTCTTTCTCTACGTTCTTCATAGTTTCGCCGGGTGAAGTGGCCGTAAAGGCCCGCTTGGGCAAAATAGTGGATTCCTATGAGGAGGGCCTGCATTTCAAAGTACCGCTGATGGAGTCCATAATAAAATTCTCCATACAGATACAGCGCGCCGATATCAAAACACAGGCGTTCTCCAAGGACCTGCAGACCATGAACGTGCACCTGGTGGTGAACCACCGCATACAGAAGGGCACCGTGGTCAGCATTTACAGGAACCTGGGGCCTAACTATGTGGAAACCATCGTAGACCCCACCGTGCAGGAGATATTTAAGTCCATAGCGGCTAAATTCTCGGCCGAAAGGATAATCGCCGACAGGAATATCCTCGTCGAGGAAATTAATACTGTAGCCAAAGAGAAACTGATGAAGCAGGAGATCATAGTTACGGATATCTCCGTAGTGGACCTGGACTTCACCGAGCAGTTCCTTAAGGCAGTGGAAGACAAGCAGGTGGCCGACCAGCAGGCCCAGATGTCGGGAAAACTGGTGGAAAAAGCCAAGCGCGACGCCGAGCAGCAGATAGCCAAGTCCCACGGCGAAGCGGAAGCCCTGCGTATGCAGCGCGAGCAGGTTACGCCCGCCCTTATCGAACTGCGAAAGGTGGACGCCCAGCTTAAGGCTATAGAGAAATGGAATGGCGTATTGCCCGGCTATGTAGGGGCAGGCGTACCGTTCATCTCCATAGAAAAGGGGAAATAGGCCGGGTAAGAAATAGTTTTTTTATCCTGGAAAAAGGCCCGGTTTACGCCGGGCCTTTTTCTTTGCCTGACATTCAGCTGGTAATATGTGGGTCTTGACAAATATCACACAGGCATGTATACTTAAATAAGTTTATTAGTGAATTAATAATATTAAGGAAAATATTAACAATATGAGTACCCCCAGCAAATGCCCCTCGTGTAACGGATTATTGTCAGCAACAGAGCTTTGCTGTTCTGACTGCAAAACCACGATAAAAGGATCGTTCGAACTTCCGTTTTTTGCGCTGCTTTCCGCGGAGGACGAAAAGTTCCTGAAAATTTTCCTTTCCGCCCGGGGCAGCATAAAAGAAGTTGAGCGGCAGCTGAATATTTCCTATCCAACAGTTAAGGCGCGCCTGGACGCGCTTATCGGGAAACTGGGCCTGGGCGGGCCACAGGCCGGAGCCAAGAAAAATCGCATGGCCATCATCGGGCGCCTTGAGCGGGGGGAAATAACCGCGCAGGAAACCATAACGCAACTGGAGGCGCTGGACGCCTCACCCTCGGAGGACGGGGGGGATAGGCCCGGGCGTGCGCTGCACATACGCGTTTGCGAGGGGGGCACGAGCGAGCCAAAGGTCAACGTAAGCATTCCGCTCGGTTGGGCTAAATCCATGACTCCTTTTATCGAAAGCAAGATCGGGGCAAAACTGGCGGAGGCGGGCCACATATTGGACACGGTCAAACTACAGGAAGCAATAGAGGCCCAAAAACCCATGAAGATAGTGGACGTCCAAAACAATGAAAGCAGAATAGAGATATTTATAGAATAAAACGCCCCGTGCCCCAGACGCAATAAATGTTTTCACGTGAAACACCCATTTGAGACCATCAGCACAGGAGGCAACGGTATTGCAAAGACGAGGATAACCCTCGCCACCTTTTCACCCCTCACCCCAAGCAACCGGCCCGATACCAACAAACCAAACACCCTCTCTCCGCACCGCGCCACTCAACATTCCATATTTATCCTTTTCGTATCAATCATTTCCAGCAACTTATCCACCAACACCTGCCCGATGCACAGTCGGAACAAGAATGGAATTGTTTTCACGTGAAACATCGTTTTGGATTAACCACAGAAGAGGGGAGGGCGACACACAAAACTGGGGTTGCCAACAATTGCCGCCTTTTCTTTTGAACCCTACCCCTGCCATGTCCAGGCAATGTCCTTGCCTTGCACCGCTCACTGCTTTGCGCCAACACACAGCCAATTACACCACATGTGGTTGACACACCACTACCGAAGCTGTATAATTATAGCGTCTTAATGGAGCATGTTTCACGTGAAAACATTTAAGGTGCATGACGGGAATAACCGCGCCTGACGGCGGGCCGCCCCCATAGCGCCTACATATAAGGAATGGGATGGATATGGCTGAAATAGTGGCGATAGCGAACCAGAAGGGCGGAGTAGGCAAGACCACTACGGCAATAAATCTGGCCGTGGCGTTAGCAGCATTCGATTACGAGACGCTCCTTATAGACTTCGATCCGCAAAGCAACTCAACCTCCGGACTCGGAGTGGACATCACAAAGGATCACAAGAATATTTATGATGTCCTTTGCGGCAAGTCCCCGATAGAGGCGGCCATACACCAGACTTCCGTGGAGTGGCTGGATATAGTTCCCACCAGCCATAACCTTGCCGGTGCCGAAATTGAACTGGTCAGCGAGTTCTCCCGGGAGTCAGTACTTAAGCGGGCGCTTAATAACGCGCGCTCCATGTACAAATTTATTATCATAGACTGCCCGCCCTCGCTGGGACTGCTCACCATCAATGCCCTGAACGCTTCCGATTCCGTTATTACTCCGGTGCAGTGCGAATTTTACGCTATGGAAGGCCTGGCCTATTTCATGAACACCGTTGAAAAAATACGGCAGGCTCTGAATCCGAACCTGAAGATAGACGGCGGGCTTATCACCATGTACGACTCCCGCATAAATCTTGCCAACCAGGTAAGGGGGGAAATAGGCAAGTATTACGGAGAGCGGCTTTACAAGACCGTTATTCCGCGCAATGTGCGCCTGGCTGAGGCCCCCAGTTTCGGACAGCCGATATTTATTTACGACCCCAGTTCCCGCGGCGCTCTGGCCTATAAGGAGCTGGCGTTGGAATTCCTCGCGCGCAGAGGCGTTGACATAGAGGAATATAAAAAGTCAGGCATTTATGTTAACGAAGAGGCCGAACTTGAGTATGACATGGGCGGTTAAAATATTTCCATAGGCAGCGGCTCCATTCAAATTGTGCTTATTATTTAAGGAGAAATTATGAGAAAGGCATTAGGCAGGGGAATAGACTCCCTTATCACCAAAGTTCAGGACAACGATATTTCCGGCGACATAGTGCAGAAGATCCCGGTGGACAGAATACGCCCCAACCGCTCCCAGCCCCGCCGCAATTTTGACGAGGCCAAATTGGCCGAACTGGCCGAATCCATAAAAGAGCGCGGACTTATACAGCCTATTTCCGTCTGGAAAGATTCCGGCGACGACCAGTACGAACTGCTGGCCGGCGAGCGCCGCCTGCGCGCCTCCAAACTGGCCGGCCTTACCGAGATAGACGCCATTGTAAAAAAAGACCTTAACGACGAGCAGAAACTGGCGCTTTCACTGATAGAGAACATCCAGCGGGAAGACCTGAATTCCATAGACACCGCCCTGGCCTACCGCCAACTGATGGACGAGTTCGGCGTTTCCCAGGCCGATATCGCGCACCGCGTGGGGAAATCCCGCGCCGCGGTGTCGAACGTGCTGCGGCTGCTCGACCTCGACGAAGACATCCGGCAGGGCATTCAGTCGGGCCTGATCAGCGAAGGGCACGCCCGCGCGCTGGTCTCAATCCCCGACTCCGCCCGCCGCATCGAATTCTTCCAGCGCATCCTCGCCGAGAAGCTGACCGTGCGCGACATCGAGGATTTCGCACGCGGGTTCCACGCCACCCGGCCCGATTCCGGGCGCAAACCGCGCGGGACCGCGCGCAAAAGCCCCGAGGTGCTGCAGCTCGAGTCCGAGCTCGAAAAGCGCCTGGGCACCAAGGTGCAGGTTTGCCCGGGCCCCGGGCCCGAAAATGGTAAAATAGTCGTGCATTACTTCTCGCTGGACGATCTGGAAAGGGTTACTCAAATTTTCAGGAAGTAGCACAAAAGGGACTATGCGTTTCCTCCCGACGTTAGCGGCATGTTTTTTATTTTGCCTGCCTTGCGCGGCCCAGGTTCCCCCGCAGCCGGAGGGCGACAAACCCACGGCTTTCGCCGCCAAATCGCCGGTGCCGGTCTACCGCGCGCTGGAGAAGAACCTCGGCAAATATTTTCTTTACGCCGACGGCGGCTTTAACGCCGACTGGTACGTGGGCTACAACAACTGCTGGGTGATAAAGATGCCGCCCGTGGCCGTGAGCGGGTTCGCCAAGGCGTTCATCGGCGCGAAGCTCGGCCGCGCCAAAATAATCTCCTGGCCCATGTCCTGGGACCCCGCTCCCATTCCCGGCAAGATCTACCTCGCCATCAACAGCGCGCCGGTGTTCAATTCCGACCACACCTATTTCCTGGTGGACGCCAACGATATTCCCCGCGAGCCGCTGCCGAACGATTATCTCGACGGGGTCGACTCCGCCCGCTGGTTCTGGACCGAGATCCCGCTGTCCAAATTGTCGGCGGAAAAGCCGAATTATATGGCCCTGTGGTCCTCTTCCAGGTATTTCACAGCCTCTTCCAGCTCCCCGATAGTGGCGGCGGCCAAGTCGGACAGCGTCGAGGAGGACGTGTGGCTGAGCCGGAACATAAAAGGCAATCCTCCGTCGGGCGACAGCGTTTTCGACATCCCCGTTTCCGGGCTTAAGCCGGCCATCGCCGTGAAGCTGGTGCCGGCCAACGAGTATAAGGTCTTTATAAAGGGCTTCATGGCCGAACTGGACGCCGACAGCATAACCGCGTCCTTCTCCGTGGTGGGCGAGGATATCCGGGCGGCCTGGCTGGAAGTTTCCTACGACAAATTCGACTGGCAGCGCGTTACCCGCTATATGTTCAAAGCGCCGTATTTCTGGACCTTCGGGCGGGACGAGATCTCGCGGGACATGTTCTATCTCCGGGCGGCGGCGCTGGACAACCTGGAGAATACCGGCTATTCCAAAGAAGTAGTGGTGCCTGTGCTGCCCCGGGCGGCCGCGCCGCAGCAGTAATTCTTTTACGGTCTATGGCTAAAAAAATAAGCGTGGCGGTGGTGGGAGCGTCGGGCATGGTAGGCGGCGAGCTGCTGCGCCTGCTGGAAAGCCGCCGCTTCCCGGTGAACGAGTTCTACCCTTTCAATTCAGGCCGGCGGCCCGCGGCCGTTGCCTTTAACGGCAGGAAATACGCCTGCCTGCGCCCGACACTGGCGGCGCTGAAGAAGGCGGACCTGGTGTTCTTCGTTTCCACCGACGAGGTTTCCGCGAAATTCGCGCCGCGCCTGGCCGCGGCCGGGGTATGGTGCATAGACGACTCCTCGTATTTCCGCATGGCGCCCGGCGTGCCGCTGGTGATCCCCGAGGTGAATGGCGGGGAGCTTTCCTCCTCCAGAAAACTTATTGCCGGGCCCAATTGCACCATCACCGGCGCGGCCGTAGCGCTGGCCTGCATACACAGAAAATTCCGCATAAAGGAGCTGCGCCTGGCCACCTACCAGGCCGTGTCCGGCGCCGGGCGCGCCGCCATGGAGCAGCTGGAAAAAGAGCTGAAGCTGTACTTCATGACCGGGCACGTGCCGGAGCTGCCGGGGCCTTTTCCGCGCCCGATAGCGTTCAACCTTTTTCCGCAGGTGGGCGGGTTCGACGCCGAGGGCCGCTCGGGCGAAGAGAACAAAGCGGCCGCGGAGCTGAAAAAGATCTGGAGTTCTCCCGGCGTGAAAATAAGCGTGAACGCCGTGCGCGTGCCGGTGCTGCGCGGGCATTCGCTGGGCATCTGGGCGAAGACCGCGAAGCCCTGGACGCTGAAGGCCCTGGCGGCGGAACTGAAGAGAACGCCGGGCCTCGAATTTTTCCCCGACCCGTATAAATATCCTTCGCCGCTGCGCCACGGGAACAGAACACTGCAGGTTTACGCCGGGCGGCTGCGCAAGGCCGACACCGCGCCCAATGAATTCCAGCTGTGGGTGGTTTCGGACAATCTTTACAAAGGCGCCGCGCTGAACTCCATGCAGATAGCGGAGCGGCTGCTGGCGGAGATGCTGTGATGAAAAACGATCTTATCGTTGCGCTGTCCGTTATGCTCGGGCTGGCGGCTTGCGGGAAAAAAGCCGCGGAGCCCGAACGGCCGGCCGCCGCTCCGGCGCAGACCGCGGACGCGGCCGCGCAGGTGGGCGTATCGACGGGCAGCCAGCTGGGCGCGGCGCTCAACGCCCCCGGCAATTATCTGCGCGGCATGGTGGGCAACATAGACAAAGCCAAGCAAGCCGCCGCGGATTCGAATAAGAAAGAGGAAGAATTGATCAACATGGACCCGTCGAAAGAGACGGGGAACTGACGGTTTTTATCAAGCGCTACGCGGCTGCGGTTCCGGCTTGCTCTTTGCGGCGGACACAGGGGGGGGAATGACTAAAATTATACTGGGCAGTATCGTTCTGGCCGTAGTGCTGGCCTGGTGGATCTTTTCCGTTAAAAGACGCCGGCGCTCAAGGCATAACGAGGTGGAACGTATCAGTAAAACCCTGGGCTCCTACATGGAGGAATACGGCCCGGAGACCAGCCTGCTCGAAGCTACCGGCCTGCCGTTCTTCCTTGAGACGCACAACTGCGTGGGCAAGAACCTGTTCCATTTCAAGGACGACGGGGGCATTGAATCATATTTCTTCGACTACGCCTGCGTGGCCGCCAAGGGCGCGCAAGAAGAGCAGCGGGAATGCACCGTAGCGCTGTTCGACCTGAAGAAGGACGCGCTGCCGGCTTTCTGCCTTTCGTCCGACGGCACCGGGAGTGCGCCGCAGACGGGCGCTGTTCACGCCGGCGCGGACGGCGCTGTTCGCGGCCGAGCCCGACTGGAACGCGCAGGGTTCGGGAAAATATCTGCTGTTGTACAAGGAAGGGCGGCTGGTGCACGCCAGCGCTTACCACGCTTTTATGGCCTCGGCCAGGGCTCTGGCGGCCGGGCTGAGCGCTTAAAGATCGGTATCGAACTCCGGCATATTGGCGCGGTACTTCAGCGGCACGCCGCCGCGCTGCGCCCGCGGGTTAGTCCTTTCCCTAATAGCCACCGCCTCGAAGAAAGTCCGCCAAAGGCCCGTCACCTGCCTGTCCGTTTCCGAGCGGGGCGGGGTCTGGTCCCCGGTCAATTCCGCCACCCGCAGCCTGCCGCCGAAATACAGCGCGGCCATATTCCTGCGGGCGTCATGTATGACCCAGTCGGAAGCGGCCATCCGGCGGCGGAAATGCCCGGCTATCAGCGGCAACACGTTATGGTCGGGCTCCATGCGGGCGTACAGCGTGCAGTCGCTGAGCTCGCTGAAACGGAGGAAGCCTTTCAGGCGGTGCCCCTCGCGCAGCACCGCCGCCGCGGCCTTCAGCACTTTCGCCACGGCGGGATCGGCCAGCAGGTCGTTGAGCTTCTTCCCTTTGGAAAAAGCCATGCGCGCGTAAGTGAGCAGCATTTTTTCTTTTTCCGGCCCGTTCCACAGCCAGCAGAGCTTCATGTTCTCGGCCGTGCCTTCGCCGGCCAGACCGTCGAGCTTCCGTAAAAAAGCGGCGCTGTCCGCGGGGGAGGCCTCCACCTCAACGGCCGAACTGAAAAGGCTGTCCTGCGCCGGAGCGGCCAGCGTTATCTCCGCGGCGGCGTCGATGGCGGCGGCTTTGATGGCGCAGATCAGCCCGTTGAAAGAATTATCGTAGACGTAGACGCCCATTACAATTCTCCCGCCGGCTCCGCGGTAGCGAACAGCTGCGGCTGTACGGCCGCCGGCTCTTTTTTCTCCAGCAGGCGGGTCTTGATGGCCTCGGCCGAATCTGTTTTCAGCCCGCCGTAATGGCCGCCGGCGGTGACGAAATAGACCGCGCGCTTCATGACCACGCCCAAGCGGCCCAGGTCTTCCAGGTTCAGCCGCCCGACGCGGCGGGCGCGCAGTATCCTTTTCGCCGACAGCGTGCCGATGCCCGGCACGCGCAGCAGCTCCAGGTGGTCGGCGGTGTTCACCTCCAGCGGGAACTTGTCCAGGTTATTGAGCGCCCACATGGTCTTGGGATCGAAGGTAAGGTCCAGGCACGGGCAGCGCTCGTTCAGAAGCTCGTCGGCGGCGAAGCCGTAGAACCGCAGCAGCCAGTCGGCCTGGTAAAGCCGGTGCTCGCGCGCCAGAGGCGGCGCGGTGAGGGCCGGCAGGCGGTTGTCCGGGCTTACCGGCACGAAGGCCGAGTAATAGACGCGCTTAAGCGCCATCTTTTTATACAACGCCTCGCTGAGCTTCATTATCTGCAGGTCCGTCTCGGGGCTGGCGCCCACGATAAGCTGCGTGCTCTGCCCGCCCGGCGCGTACAGCGGCGCGCTCTTTACGCTGCGGCGCTCGTCGCGGCTGGCGCTGATGCATTCGGCCAGCCGGCTCATCGGCCTTAAAATGCTTTCCCTGGTCTTGCCGGGGGCAAGCCGCGCCAGGCTCCCCGAAGTGGGCAGCTCGATGTTCACGCTGACGCGGTCGGCGTACAGGCCCGCGCGGTCGATAAGCTCCCGGCTGGCGCCGGGGATCACCTTCATGTGCACGTAACCGGTAAAGCGCTTCTCTTCGCGCAGTTTGCGCACGGCCTCCAGCATCAGCTCCATGGTATGGTCCGGCGAAACCACCACGCCGGAGCTGAGGAACAGCCCCTCGATATAGTTCCTGCGGTAAAATTCGTAGGTCAGCGAAGCTATCTCGTCGGGCGTCAGCGCGGCGCGGGGAATGTCGTTGGAGCGGCGGTTCACACAGTAGGCGCAGTCGTAAACGCAGGCGTTGGCCATCAGGATCTTCAGCAGCGAAATGCAGCGCCCGTCGGCCGACCAGGAATGGCAGACGCCGCTCATGTGCGCGGCCCCGTTGCCGCCCGAGCGGTCCGAGCCCGAAGAGGAGCACGAGGCGTCGTATCTGGCGCCGGCGGAAAGTATTTCTATCCTGCGTTCAAGGTCGTCCATGGTTGCCCTAATAGCATAGCACATCGACCCGACAAAGGCGTGTCGGGTTGCGGAACGGCCGGCCGCCGGTTCCGGAACGGGAATTCAATCCGCTGCGCTGAGGCCCGCCAGCGAGGGGAACGCTAAACCGGCTTTTGCGCTATTAAGTAGGCCGTGCGGGTAGGCTTGTTCTCCGGGGCAAGGCTGTCCGTAACCATTTCGAACCCGGCGCTGACCATCAGCTCTTTAAGTATCATCAGCGAAACCAGCATCGGGACCTGGCGCCTGTTGTCGGCTTCCGCGCCGGCGTGATACAGTGCGGCCAGCACCCTGGCGTAAGCTTTCTCCGCGCCCTGCTCTTTTTCGGCCGCGGCCCGCAGCCCGGCAAGTTCCGCGCCGGTAATTGAGCTGAACTTAAAAAAATGGTCCCGCCTATTGATGGCGACCAGCTTTTTATTCAGCGCCCGGACGCTGAAAAGGTTCAACTTTTCCGCTATGGGCCCGGCGGGCCAGTCCGGGAAATCCTTTAAATGCACCAGCTTCCCGCCGGGCTTGAGCAGCCTTTTCGCCTGCTCCAGCAGGCCAGCCAGGTCGGCGGGGGAGAGCGAATCAAAACACTCAAGGCCCACTATGGCGTCGAACGAGCCGTCCGCGAAAGGCAGGTCTTTTACGTCCAGGCTGAACAGCCGCCTGCCGTTGCCGTGCAGTTCCGAGTACAGGGCGGCGTGCGGGTCCTTTTCCACCTGCGTCCAGCCGGGCTTAAGCTCACCCGGCAGTATCTTCCAGAGGAAGCCGCCGCCCGAGCCGACTTCCAGCACCGCGGCCCCGCCCGCCAGCGCTGCTTTGCCCGTGAGTATTTCCCCGACCTCCGTCTTCAGCAGTGCGCCGGCCTTCCGTGTCAGGCGCTGATGCTCGAGGGTAAGAAAATTCCACTGGATGTAGCCGGCGCCCGGGGTTTGAAAGCTGGAATATTCGCCGCTCAGGCACTTGTATTCTATCCAGTCAAAATAATATTCCGTTTTCGACAGCGTGAAAAGCAGCGCCATAAGGCCGAAAAAAGGAAGCAGCGCGAACGTCAGGCCGGGGAAAGCCCGCAGCAGGAAGACGGCGGCGACCGCGGCCAGCGCGGCTATGTCCGAGCCGCGGGGCGGCGGATACGCGCGGACGCCGTAATTCAGCCCGCTCATTCTGACCAGATCGCCCAGCAGCCGGTCCCGGCCGGGGTCCCCCGCGTCCTTTTCCAGGGTCAGCTCGGGCATTGACAGCGGGTTCCACAGGCGGCCTTTGACGGCGCAGCGGAAGCCCAGGAAGCCGGCTTCGGCGATGTGCCGGCGCAGGTGCGCGCGCTTCTGCCTGAACAGAAAGACGCCGGCAAGGCCGAAGCCTAAAGCACAGGACAGCCAGGCTTTGGGCGCAGAGCCCAGCTTAAGCGGCAGTATCCAGTAAACCGACGCCGAGTAGGCCAGCGCGAAAGGCACGGCCGCCAGCGCCAGTTTAACGGTCCACTCCTCCCTGATCCGGAAAAAGAACGTTGTCATGTTAGAAGTCCGCTCCGCCGCCCTTGTATTATAGCGGCCGGCGCGGACTTTTGCAACATGAGCAGGGGATGGCGCGGTTACAGCTCTCCGCGCAGCCCGTTCCAGAGCAGCAGCTTGAAGATGTCCGGAGGGTTTTGGGGGTCGTGGAAAACCGCAGCCTGCTCTTTGGTCATGAGCTCGCATTTGGGCAGGTCGCCTGCGGTCACGCTGTCGGCCAGGCTGGCGGCCAGCTTTTCATTCTCGAATTCGATGATGGTCTCACTGTTGAGCAGCTCGCTGCGCGGGTCGAGGTTGTAGGAGCCGCCGATCACATATTTTCTGTCGGCCACGGCGAACTTAGCGTGCAGCGTACCTTCGCCGAATTTCTGCCCGTTCCATTCGGCTATGCGTATGGAGCCGCCGTTGCCGCGGGCGCCGGCCTCGTCGTTAACGGCCAGCAGCTCGCGGTAGCTGTAGCGGCTCGCGTAAGCCATCTCGGGCAGGTCGTTGGTGGCCGGGGAATTGGTGATGATGGTTACGGCGGCCCCGCGGCGCGCCGCGCCCTTGATGGCCTCAAGTACGCGCGGGGTGGGCACGAAATAGGCGTTCACTATCAGCAGTTCCTTGCGGGCCGCGGCGCACAGGTCCTCGTAGGCCTGCAGGATATAGGTTTCCTTCTCGCGGGGCCGTGACTGAAGGAAGCGCATCTTGACCGGGTAGAGCTCCGGCGTAAAAGACCTGGCGCCGTTCAGCACGGCGTCCACCCTGCCCTGCAGCTCCCCGTCCAGTTCGAACTTGGGGGTGTACGTGCCGAAAGTTTTCACGATATACTTTCGCCAGAGCGCCCAGGTGGTGTCGGTGTTCAATATGCCGGGGCGGCTGTTCTTGATCCTTTTCTGCTCGGCGTAATTGCGCTCAAACACCGCCGTGACGTCGGCCACCACCTCGCCGGCAACCAGGAAATCCTGGTCGCGCCAGCGGTGCCCGGCGTCCTTGCCCAGCTGGAAATTTTCGTTGGCTTTGTGCCTGCCGCCCACCCCCGCCGAGGCCGAGGCGGGGTCCTCGGCGTCTATTATCCACATCTTGTCGTGGAAGCGTTTATCCGGCTGTTTGGGGTCGTGCATGGACAGCTCGTTCATCCATTGCAGGAACAGCGCCTCGTAGCCCTCTACCTCTATGCCGTTCTGCTTGAGGTCGTAGTACATGAACTGCGTGGCGAGGTCCAGCTGCTTCTTGGAATTGATGATGTTGGAGAAAGCGTCAACTATCACGCGCACGTCCAGGCCCTGCCTGTGTTTCTCTTTAAGTATGCGGGCCACGGCCATGCCGGTCTCGTCCGCGCTGAAGATCAGCGCCTGTATGCGTATGGAGCGTTTTGCGTTCTGCAGCGTGGCGAGCCGGGCCGCCAGCGATTCCGCTCCGGTATTCAGCAGCGCTATGGAGCTGCTGCGCATGGGCAGCAGCCCGCCGGTGCCCACGCGGGGGTCGGAGCTGCCCTGGAAAGAGCGGCCCCAGAAATCGTAGTACGGCTGCTGCGCCGCGGCGGCCATGGGCGGCGAAACGGCCGGCGCGGCCTGGGGCGCGGCCACGGGGGCGGAGTTGCCGCCGTCGAAATTAATTTCCTGCGCTTTTATGTTGGAAGTACCGAAGAGGAGTAAGGAAAGAACGGCCGACAGCGTTTTTATCGCTTTAAACATTCGCATCTCCTTGAACCGTACAACGCCCTATGTACAGTATATCCCGGCAATGCGCGTTTATAATAGGTGCGAAAGACCCTGAAAAGCGAATATTAAGGCCTATACCGTCTGGGCCCTTTCCGGTGCGGTTGGGAAATGGCGGATTCAGGCGGGACAGGGCTGGCGCCTTGTCCGGCCGGGGCGGCTAGATGCCTATGCGGGCCAGCATCAGGCAGATGTCGTTGACGGTGTCCACCAGCACGGGGTGGGAGGCTTCAAAGCTTTTTACGGACTGGCCCAGGCCCTCTATGGAGATGGTCTTAAGGCGGGCGTCGGTATCTTCCCGCGCCGTTTCATGGGCAGCGGCCTGGGCGAAGTTGGCCAGGCTGTTGGCTTTTTCCATCTGGGAGGCGGGCAGGCCTTCCATTTCGGTCTTCAGCTTGTTGAGGAGGGCCACCAGTTCGGTCTTGTCTTTGGTATCCAGCGCGCCAACGCGCGCTATCGCCGACTCTATCTTCGCTAAGGTATCTTTAATCATAGTGCCTCCTGCTTTGCCTACCTGTATTCTATTATATTAAGGCCGGTCCGGGTCCGCTTTGCGGCAACCGGCCGTGCCCGCCCCCTTGACAAGTCAATACACGGTGGTATACTATTCTTGCGCCGTCGATGGCAAATTGAAATTTAGCGGACTAGGCCTTAGGGCCTATAGCGATGTGGGCATAAGGGCCTTTGATAAATATCAAGCGGCCTGCAAGAATATCTATAGAGGTTCCACGATCATGAAGAAAATTCTGCTGGTGCTCGCCGCGGCCTTAGCCGCCACCATCCCGGGCCTGAACGCCGGGGAATCTTCATTTGAAACGATGCTGGCCAACCCGCCGCAGAACGTCTCGGGCGCGCCCGCGGTTTCGGCGCCCTCGGCGGTTGCTCCCGCCGGCACCCAGACGGCGGCGCCGCGCGAATGGCTGGTGCTGGTATTCATCAACGGCGTCAACGACCTGGGCATCCTCGGCTACGCCGATAAAAGCATAAACGCCATGGAAAAGGTGGGCTCCACCGACAGCATGGCCGTGGTGGTGAAATACGGCAAGATCGGGCAGGACGGTTCCGAGGAGCGCAATGTGGATTTCCAGCGCGGTTCCAGAACCCTTTACATAACCCGCGACACGGACGAAAAAAAGATCACTTCGCAGGTCATCCCCGGCGCCACCGATTCCGATATGGGCAGCGCGGCAAGCCTGGCGCGGTTCGTGAAGAGCGGCATACGCAAATTCCCCGCCAAAAAGACCGCCGTTATACTTTGGAACCATGGCGCCGGGCAGCTGGGCATTTCGTACGACGATGTGAGCCGCAACCATATGGAAGTGGACCAGCTGGGCGCGGCGCTGGGCCAGATAGCGCAGGCATTGGGGCGTAAGATAGATGTTTTCGCTACGGACGCCTGCTATATGCAGATGGCCGCCGTGGCCTATGAGCTGAAAGATTCGGCCGCGGTCATCGTAGGCTCCGAAGAGGTGGCGCCGCTGGGCGGTTTCCCCTACGACACTTTGCTGGGCCGGCTGGCCGCCAACCCGGGCACGGATGCCGAGGGGCTGGGCCGCAGCATAGTGGACACCTACGGGGCCCGCTACAAGGACGGGGTCACGCTTTCGGCCATACGCACCTCCGCCATGGGCGGGTTTGTGGAGAAGCTCGACAGCTGGGTGAACGCGGTCTCCGCGGACCAGCAGGCGTTCAAGGTTGCGGCTTCGAAAGAGGTGGTGGGCTCCGCTTATACGTTCCTCACCAGCGATTCGAAAGACCTGTACGATTATATAAAGACCGTCAACGGCGCGCTGAAAGCAAGCCCCGCCGCCAAGAGCGCCGGCGCCGCGCTACAGAACTATATAGCGCGCAGCCTCGTTATACGCGCCACGGTACAGCCTTCCATGGGCCGGACGCACGGGCTGGCCATCTATATCCCCGAGTTGCGCTATAATTCCGGCAATTACGAAAAGCTGGCTTTCGCCGCCGATTCGCAATGGGACGATTTCCTGAGGAAAATGATGGAGGAACGGCTGAATAGCCGCTGAGGTTATGTTCAACTTTATACAGGCCCGCAATGTAGTTCTGACCGCCGCTGCGGTCGGCCTGTTCGTTTGCGCGCCCTCCCGGGCCCTGCCGACGGCGCCTGAGCGGCTGGCCGTATATACCACCGCCATTTCCAGCGGCGACCCCGCCGCGGCTTCGGCTTTCCTTTCCGACGGCGAAGCTTTAACGCTGGCCGAGGCCGGCCCGGGCAACGGCGCGGCGCTGAAAGCCAAAGCAGAGGCGCTTAAAGACCTGAAAGCGCTGCTGGCCATGCCCTGGGACAAAACCAAGGTGAACAATCTCAGCCAGGCCCTTTCTATAAGGATAGACGCGGATAAGCCGCTGTCTAAAATGGGCGTGGGCCCGGCGCCGGAAAAACTGCTGGCCTGGCTGGGCAAATATCAGCCCGCTTACCCCGCCGCCAAAACGGACGCCGTAAAAGCGGCCATAAGGCAGTGGGAAGTGGTGTTCGGAACCATGACGGACACCCGCGGCATGAGCTGGGGCCAGGCCAGCATGCTCAAAGGCTCCGGAGTGAAACTTACCAGGGCCAATTGGGAGGGCTGGACCATACGCGAGCGCAATGCTGCGATAGCGACGATCGCGAAAAAAGACCCGTCGTTCATGATCTACGACGACGCCGCGGTGGCTTCGTCCAAGGGTGAGCTGGACCTGCTCGTGGCCATTTCCCGGGCCCAGACCTCGGGAGCGCTGTCGGCGCCGCAGCTGGCGCAGCTTAACGGCAAGTCCTTTGCGGACCAGGTCTATCTGCTGGGAAGTTTCTTCGACGGCAGCAATATCGCGGTGGACGAGGATATCAAGGCCAAAATAAACGCCGCGCGCTCCGCGCTCCCTAACGAGGTGCTATCCACCGAGCGGCGCAAGCTGCTGGGCGACATGCTGGGCGGCGCGGTCACGAAAGAGCTGGCCGGCACCGAGGCCGGCGACAGGGCGCTGGCCTTCTTCGGCGGGCAGGTGAAGATAGCTATTAAGCCCTGCGACGGCGCGTATTCGCGCTACGACGCGGCCACCGGCACGATAATCCTGGATTCCGAGACCATCCAGCAGTACATGCGCATGAAGGGCTATAACGCCAACACCGTGCTGCGGGAGAAAGAGCTGACCGAACTCGCCAAATACATGTCGCCCGCCGTGGTGTACGAGGCCGCGCACGGCATGCAGGCGGCCTGGGCCAGGCAGCAGGGCGTGTATAAACCGCACGTGCAGGAGGACGAGATAGAGGCCATGTCGCTGGAAGGCCTTTACACCACGGAGAAAATGGGCAAGGACCCGGAGTACGCCCGGATACTCACCTCCGGCCGGGATTTTTCCAGCTATGCCTCGAAAAAACTTGAAATAGGCACCGAATACAGCGGGAGCGGCTCCAAAAAATTCGCTACCACGGTGCGGCAGCGCTATTTCTCCGGCCTGCCCTCGCTGGACGCGGCCGCCTCCCATGTGCTGACCGCCGTGAGCGGGGAGCTCTCCCGCCGCGCGGCCATGTCCCCGTCCGCGAAAGCCTCCATAGATTCCACCGGCATCCCCCTCAACGAGGCGCTGGCGATGGCGCCCGACGAACTGGCCGGCTCGGTGGGCGAAATACAGACCGCAGTTCTTGCTAAAATACAGGGGGACCTTTCCAGGCTGGGCGTTTACAGGAGCCGGTACAGCGCTTCGGACAGGGAAGACCGCAAGGCACTTAAAGATATGGAGACGGACGCGGCGCCAAGGAACGGCGCGCCTCCCGCGTTATGAAGAACTTAATTTTAGCCGTATCCCTCCTTTCGGTCATGTGCGCCGCGGCCTGTGCCGGCGCGCAGGCGAAAGCGCGCGCTATGCCGTTCAAAAGCTATTCCATGGACAATAAATATTTCACCTGCAGCATCCCCGCCGCCTGGACGCTGGAGCGCGACAAGGACAAGGACGCGGAATACAAGATCTACGAGATCCAGCTGCTGGCGCCCAAAGCGGACAAGGCGCCCACCTCGGTGTTCGTCTCTTATTATGCGAAGGACAACGAGGATTTCTTCGGCTACGAGGATTTCGTGAAGCGCAACTCCAAGAACGTGGCCGGCGAGACGAAGAACGCGCGCGAGCTGTATGAGCCGCCGAAGAACGTAACGCTGGCCGGCCGCAAGGCCGTGGAGCTGACCCGCGAACGGATGGTCTACCTGCACCCCGAGACCAAATCGGACGAGAGCGTGCAGCTTAAAGAGAAGCTTTATGTGCTGCCGGCCAGGGAAGGGTTCTACGTGCTGCATTTCAGCGCCGCCAAGACGGCTTTCCTGGAGAACGCGGCGGTGTTCGAGAAAATAGCCAGGAGCTTCCAGGGCAAGCCCTGAACGGAGGCCTCAGGGCCGCTACATTCTTTCCGGGGCGGAAACGCCCAGCAGGCCCAGCCCGCGGGCTATAACGGCTTTCACGTGCGCCAGCAGGAAAAGCCTGAAAGCCGAAACGTCCTTATGTTCCGGGTCCAGCACTTTGCATTTGTCGTAGAAGGAATGGAAGCTCGCGGCCAGCTCCATCAGGTAGGTGGTAAGCTGGTGGGGGGAATAGTCGCGCGCGCAGTCGAGCAGCGTTCTCTCCAGCCACAGCAGCTTCAGCATCAGCGCCCGCTCGTCGGCATTGACCGCGATCCCGGCCGCGTCGAAGCCGGCGGCGGGGTCGATGCCCTTCTCCGCGGCGTTCGAGAAGATCGAGCAGATGCGCGCGTGCACGTACTGCACGTAGAACACCGGGTTGTCGTTGGAATGTTTCTTGGCCAGGTCCACGTCGAAAGTAAGGTGCGTGTGCGGGCCGCGCGCGGCGAAGAAGAACCGGCAGGCGTCGGCACCCACCTCGTCCAGCAGTTCCTTGAGGGGGATAAAATCACCGGCGCGCTTTGACATCTTTATCAGCTCGGCGCCGCGAAGCAGGGCTACTTGCTGGTGTATCAGCACTTTGAAATTCAGTTTTTCGCGGCCCAGCGCCGCTACCGCGGCCTCCATTCTTGACACATGCCCGTGATGGTCCGCGCCCCAGATATCTATGACCGTGGTGAAGCCCCTGTCGAATTTATTCAGATGATAGGCGATATCGTTAAGGAAGTAGGTATTGCTGCCGTCGGATTTCACCAGCACGCGGTCTTTATCATCATCGGAATCCATCATCGAGGAAGTTCCCAGCCACACAGCGCCCTCTTTTTCGTAGGTCATGCCGCGCTCTTTAAGGGCCGCCAGGGTCCTGGCCGGCGCTCCGTCGTCATGCAGTTCCGATTCCAGGAACCAGCGGTCGAACTCCACGCCGAAGGCTTTCATGTCGGCCTTGTGCAGTTTCAGCATCTCGGCTATGGCGTACTGCCCGAACTGCGCGCCGGTCCAGCCGGCGGCCTCTTTGGGCAGGACTGCGACCATGTCCTTAAGGTACGCGCCCTGGTAGCCGTTCTCGGGCGGCTCAACCCCCTCGCACCGGGCCTTCAGCGAGCGGCCCAGCAGCTCCACCTGGTTGCCCACGTTGTTCACGTAAAATTCGGTGGCCACTTCGGCGCCCAGCGCCCTGAAGATGCGGGCCAGGCTGTCTCCCAGCGTGGCGCCCCGGCCGCTGGCCAGATGCATGGGGCCGGTGGGGTTGGCCGAAACGAACTCCAGGTTTATCTTTTCGCCTTTGAAAGGCGGCTGCGCGAAACAGTCCGGCTTTTCCAGCTCCTTGAGCGCCTCGAAAAGAAAAGCGTCGCGGAACTTAAGATTTACGAACCCGGGCGGCACCGGCTTAGCCTCGAAATCGGCCGACAGCGCGGCGGCCAGCTCTTCGGCTATTTTAAGGGGCGGCTTTCTCAGCAGCTTGGCCGCCGCTATGGGCCAGGCTATGGACACGTCGGCGTCTATGTGCGGCGGCGGCGCGGCCAGGTGGAAGCCGGCCATGGCCCCTTCTTCCAGGGCAAAGGCCGCCATAGCGCGGCGCTTAAGGCCTGCTTCGAGCTGTGAGAGGGTCATTTTTTCCTGGAAGTTTTTTTAGCCGGCTTGCTTTTTTTGGCCGCCGCTTTTTTAACCGGCGCTTTTTTACCCGCCGGTTTCTTCACGGCGGGCTTCTTCGCGGCGGGCTTCCTCGCGGCAGGTTTCTTAGCGGCGGCTTTCTTGGCGGCCGGTTTCTTAACAGCGGCTTTCTTCGCGGCCGGTTTCTTAGCGGCGGCTTTCTTTGCGGCCGGCTTCTTCGCCGCCGGTTTTTTTGCGGTGGGTTTTTTCACCGCGGGTTTCACTGCCGCTGTTTTTTCGGCGGGAGCGGTCTGCGGCTTCTCTTCCCAGGCCACCAGTTTATCGTTCGCGTAAAGCTGCTCTATGGAATAAAATTCCGCGGCTTTGGCGTCAAAAACGTGCACCATCACGCCGCCGTAATCCAGCACCTGCCAGTTCTTGGAGCGCATACCGTCCCTATAAACCGAGGGCTGCATCGTGTCGATCGGTCCGCGCAGCCCGAACGACGTGACGGTCGCGGTCTCCGCCCCCTGGCGCAGCCCGGAGTTCGGCTCGTCGCCCGAGCAGAAGCCGTTGGGGGTCGCTCCGGTGGCGGTCCGGGCGTAGCGGGTGAGGGCGTCCAGGGTCGTGAACGGGTTCCAGTT
>JAPLKJ010000307.1 GCA_026388125.1 Elusimicrobiota bacterium | reverse complement strand
TGCAGCGTCACGCTGGAACCCAGCGCGCTGAACTTGTTGGTGCCGCCGTCCAGGTGCAGACTGGCCTCGTCGGCCGTATAGAAAGCCCCCCCGTCGTCGTTGGCGCAGGCCCAGGCCGAGCCGTTCCACTTCGGGACCTGGTTATTGGAACAGCCGCTCTGGTTAAGTTTATTCAAGGATATCGTCGACTCCGCGATATCGGCCGCGATCAGCGTGCCGTCTTTAATTTTCTCGCTGGTCACCGCGCCGTCTTCCAGCGCCGCTGTATAGATCTTCCCGGCCGCCACCGAGGACGCCACAACGGTGTTGGCAAGCGTGCCTGCCGTTAATGCGCTTAAAGCAACTTTATCCGCCGTCGTTATCTGGCTCAATTTACTGTCGGCTATGGAGCCCGCCAGCATTCCGTTGGCAACTTTCCCGGCGCCTATCGCGGCCGCCCCGGTGCTGCTTATGGTCACGTCGCCGCCCATGGTCACGCTAACGGCCGCGCCGGCAGCGTCGCCGACGAAGATGTTCCCGGTGGCCAGCGCGCTGCTCAGCTTCACGTCCAGCTGCGCTTTTAAAGTGGTGGTGTCGGAGGCTACTGTGTTCAGCCTGCCGTTCAGCGCGCCGTCGGCATTGCTGCGGGCGGTAATTTCAGCCGTCAGCCCGCCGGAAATAGCGGCGGTGTCTACTGCTACCGTGTTCAGCCTGCCGCCCAGCGCGCTGTCGCCGCTGCTGCGGGCGGTAATTTCAGCCGTCAGCCCGCCGGCTATGGTGGAGGTATCGACCGCCACCGCGCTGAACTGCGCCGGGCTGACGTTCGTCAGCAGCGAGCCGTTCACGGCGGGCAGGTAGCCGAGGCCGTCCAGCCGCACCAGCTTGTCGGCGGCGTTGAAAGTGTTGCCCTGCAGCGTCACGCTGGAACCCAGCGCGCTGAACTTGTTGGTGCCGCCGTCCAGGTGCAGGCTGGCCTCGTCGGCCGTATAGAAAGCCCCCCCGTCGTCGTTGGCGCAGGCCCAGGCCGAGCCGTTCCACTTCGGGATCTGGTTATTGGTACAGCCGCTCTGGTTGAGCCTGTCGAGGGAGATAGTGGACAGCGCGATATCGGCGGCTATTATCGCGCCGTCCGCGATCTTTATGCTGGTCACGGCGCTGTCTTCCAGCGCGCCGGTATAGACCTTCCCGGCGGCCACGGACGACGCCAGCACGCTGTAAAGCCCCGCCCCGCTGCCCACGAACAGCCCCGCGTTCACCGTGCCGCCGGCCATATTGATGCCGGAACTCAGGAAAAGGCTGTAGCCGCTGCCGGCATCACGCCCCGTTATCGTCATGGAGGCCACGTTCACTATCTGCCGTCCCGACATGTTCAGGTTCAGCGTGGCGGTATGGTTGCCCAGGTTGTCCCCGACAATGCCGCTCAGGGAGGAGCCGTCGCCGTAGTATTTAGTGGCTGAAGAGAAGCCGACCACATAAACATTGGTAGATATCCTTACGCCCGCTCCAAGCGAGGAAAGGGATTCGGAGGAAACGTCCACCCCGCCGGACAGGCGCAGCTGGGGCGCGGCCAGCGTTCCGGTAAAGGTCTTGCTGCCGGCTATGGTCTGGGCCGCGGAATCGGTGGAAACGAAAGCGTCGTAGTCCCTGCCCTGAAGACTATAGGCGTTGAAAGCGTAGGGCGCCGTTACCAGCCGCTGCCGCGGGCTCAGCGCTATGTTATCCACGGTTATCTGGAGGTAAGCCGCCGGCGCGTAGAAGATCGGCGCCGTAATAGGAGTGACCGCGCCCAGCTGCACCGCCAGCACGCCGTTGGCCACCGTAATCCCGGTCTGAGTTTCCGTCCAAAGCTGCGCGCCGCCGGAGGAGGCGTCATAGATGCCGAAAATAAAATCATGCGGACCGCTTAAAGGGTTATTGCTGGCGTCGGTAAGCCGGCCCTGGAAATTAATAAGCCCCGGAGGCGTCTGGGCCGGGACCTGCTGCGGCAGCCCCAGGAGGAGCGCCGCTATTAATATAAATTTACCCGCGAAACTAATTTTCTTCATAAACGCGTTGTTACTGATATTTTACTTTTTTTTCTTCCGTTTGGGGAGCCTTACCAGGAAAAGAGTATCCTTATCAATCTTGCTTTCTACCCATACCCGCCCGCCTAAAGCGGTAACGGCCTTATGGACGATGTTCAGCCCCAGCCCGGTGCCCGGGATCCTTTTGCCCTTCTCCCGGTCCTGCGTCGAGCGGTAGAACTTGGTGAACAGGTGCGGAATATCCTCGGCCGGTATGCCGCGCCCGGTATTGCGGACGTGGAACATCACCTCATCGTCGCTTTCCATCAGGCCCACGCTCACCTCTCCGCCCCTGGGTGTGTATTTGATGGCGTTCGACACGAGATTATTCACTATCTGCCGTATCAGTTCTTCCGGCGCCATTACGTAGGCCTTGAAACTTTCATGCAGCGGCAGTATCTTTATGCCGTTCGCCTGGGCCATGGGCATGAAGATGGTTATCGTCTGCTTGAATATCATGTCCAGCATTACTATCTGGTCCTCGGTCTCGGTACGCAGCCGGTCCTCCCCTCTGAACAGCCTGAGGGCGTTGCCCAGCGAGTTCTCCATCCGCAGCACGGCCGCCATCATGGTGGCCTGTATCTCCGCCGTTTTTCTAATGTCGTGCGGGATCTGCTCGTCCTGCCACAGCTCAAGGTAGCCTTTCAGCCCGCTCAAAGGGGTGTTTATCTCGTGAGTAAGGGTGTGCAGAATATCCTCGCGTGATTCCAGCAGCTCCCGGAGGCGCGCGGCCATGGAGTTGAAGCCTCTCGTCAGCGTCCCCACCTCGTCGTCAGAGCGCACGGGCAGCGAAATATCCATGTGCCCGGTGGCCAGCAGGCCGGTGGCCCGCGCCAGGGCTTCTATGGGGCCGATAAGCAGGTGGGTGACCCAGGCGTTGATAAGCAGCCCCAGGAACAGGAAGCCGCCTGCTATCCAGGCCGTCCAGCGTATCAGCGGGGCCAGCGCCCTGTTCACTTCGCCGTCGATGTTCGCGCGAACGAACCCGAAACGCACCAGCCCCGCGCCCTGCGCGGCGCCGTCCGAAGGAGGCACGTTCCGGGAAAGGTAAAGCAGGTCCGCGCGCTCCTCTCCTATCCCGGAAACGTGTCCGTCGCAGGAAACCGAAGCGAAAGCGAGCTCCGGGTAGGTTTTCTGCAGGAACATAAGGTAGCTTACCGCCATCAGCCGGTCGTGGCTGTCGGAGGACTCCTTAGCTATGCGCGCCGCGCCCTCGAGCATGGCCTCCACGCGCTGCATGGTCTGTTCGCGCAGCACTTTGCGCTGCGTGCTTATTACCATAGCCGCTATCGAAACCACCACTGAGATTATCAGCGTGGCGGTTATCAGCTGGTATTTGGCTCTGATTCTCATAATGTTATATGCCCTTTTCTTCTTTGAGACGACGCAAAGCTTTCAGCGCCTCGACGTTGCCGGGATCGGAATCCAGGACCTTCTCGAATATTTCGCGCGCTTTGTCGAACTCCCGGTTGACGTAAAGGTCTACGCCGCGGTTCATCAGGCTCTCTATCTCGGAGCGCGACAATACGGCTCTCTGCGCGGCGCGCGGCCCCACCCTGAGCGCGGCGGGTGCCCCGGAGCGCGCCAGGCGCGCTATGGATTTCATGTAGTCCCTTATGGCTTCCTTCAGCGCGGGGCTCTTTTCGTTCCCGTACGCCTTCTCCCAGGCGGCCAGCGAATCACCGTAGTTGCCCAGGCCCAGGTACGCCGTGCCCATGTCCTGCCAGGCGGCCGCCGAGCCGGGGTCCATATCAGCCGCCGCGGAAGCCAGCGTTACCGCCTCGCCGTAGCGCCCGGCCGTGATAGCCTCTTCGGCCCTGGCCAGTTTACCGGCCAGCGCGCGCCCCTCTTCTGAAAGTTCGGTAGCTATGAAAACGGTGACCGTGCTTCTCTCCACATTTACGGCGGTCCCGGCTTTCATCTTCAGCCCGCTCAGGGTTTCCATCAGCATCTCCAGCGTCTCTTCCTGTTCCGTGGCCTTGCCGAAATGGAAGGTGATGGCCATGCGGTGGCTGCCTGACGTGCCGGTTATGGCGCCCAGCGGCAGGGCGTAGCCGTAATCCACCTGCACTCTGCGCGTCCTGTAGGACAGCCCGACGTTAAGCTGTTTATAGTCCCTGGTGCCCGCGGCTATCGCGCCCCTGATGCCGAAGTCGCCCGTTAAAGCCTTCGGGAACCAGCGCTCGGCCGCGGCCGTAAAAATGCTGTCAATGGACCCGTCGGGAGCTTTTTTGGTCTCCACCTGCGCCGTTAGGTTGGAAATGAGGCTTTTATAATCCAGGCCAAGTTTCACGTCCAGCGGCAGGGGGTCGGAGTCGGAGGACGAGAACGCCATATTCGGGCGCGGGAGGTGCGCCACCTGCAGTCCCAGCTGGTAATGCGTCCTGAAGCGGTAAAGCGCGCCCACGTCCGCGTCCAGCGCCCTGTGGCTGGAATTCCCGCTGAGCAGGGGGTCGGCCCGGCCCGTGTTTATGATCCCGTTGGTAGCGTTGGCGCTTTCGGAGAAGCTGCCGAAAGAGCTGGACAGGTATTTCAGCGTCCCGCCCAGGAACAGTTCTCCCCCGCCGGGGCGGATGTAGGCCAGGCGGCCGTAAGAGAGGTAAAGCGTGTTCTCGCGGTAAAGCCCGCCGTCGAGCGAAAAGGAATTGAAGGCGCCGGCGAAAGTTCCCAGCCTGCCCTCGTCCACCGGGTGCGCGTAGCCGAAGAAGGAGGTGCCCAGTTTCGAATCGTCGGTCAGCCCGGAAAAAAGCTGGGTATAGGCCGCGGTGAACTGCGCCCGCGTCATCACGCCCAGGCCGGCCGGATTATAATGCGCCGCATACACGTCGTCAGCCACGGCGGCCATGGCGTTGCCCATGCCCAGCCCGCGCGCGCCCGCGCCTAGGTCCTCGAACGCGGCGCGCGCCGGCGCCGCCGCCAGCGCACAAAGGCAGAACCAGGCAAAGAACAGGACGGCGGGAAGTTTTCTTCCCGTGGCCCCGTCCCGCCTGGTCAGCCTGATATTCATAATTTTCTCAGCGTCTCACAACTATCGTCCCGTTAAAGGTCTTCTGTTCGGCCTTTATCTGGTACACGTACACGCCGCGCGGCACGGCGCTGCCGCCGGCCTTGCCGTCCCACTCCAGCGTATCGGCCACCTGCGTGCCGGGCCGCATCTCGGCCACCAGCGCGCCGCTCAGGTCGTAGATCTTGCCGCTGAACAGCGAATCGCGCGGGTTATCCAGCGTGAAGACCACGTAATCGTTCAGGCCGTCGCCGTTAGGCGTGATAACCTTGTTCGACATTTCTTTTATGCCGAAGCTTATCCCGTCGGTGCGCTGCAGGCTGCGTATCTGGTAGGAGCCCGGCAGCGCCGAGCGGACGGTGATGGTCTGCGCAACCGGGTCGACGGTGCCGTAGACCTTCACGTATTCTTTCCCGTTGAACCAGTACGCTCCCAGCTTGGTGCGCG
This sequence comes from Elusimicrobiota bacterium, assembly GCA_026388125.1. Classification (GTDB taxonomy): domain Bacteria; phylum Elusimicrobiota; class Elusimicrobia; order Elusimicrobiales; family UBA9959; genus UBA9959. The sequence goes on along the minus strand of JAPLKJ010000307.1, from coordinate 4,923 downwards.
CGTCGGACGCGTTCACGGCCGCCGTTAAAGAGGACAGCGGCTGGCTATCCTCCGCCGACGCCGGTGAGGAACCTTTATAGCCGCTGGGCACTACCACCCCGTTCACCACGTCGTAGCGCAGCACGATGTCGGCCTCCGGCTTAGCGAAGCGCAGGTCCGCCACTTCGCCGCCCGTGGGCGCCTGCACCGGCGCGAACTCCACCGACTTGATAACCTTGCCCCCTACGTCCCCGGCCTTCTCGCGGGCGGCCAGGAACAGCTTGCGCCCCGACGGGTTGCCGGCGGCGTCCAGCACGCCGGTCATGTCCGAGGGGATCTTAAGGCGCGAGACCTGGTCCGGCGCCACGGCATAAAGATTCTTATAAGTATCTACTACCATGGAGGTGCCGGGAGCGCCGACGGTATCCCTGGCCGCGACTTTATAGTAATACACCGTGTCCGGGTCGGGCAGGGGCACGGTAACGCTGCGGGAGGAAACGGGCGCAGAGGCCACCAGCGTCCAGCCGGAATGTATGATGCCGGTGGCGCGGTAAACGTCGTACATCACGAGTTCCATGGGGTCGCCCGAATTATGGAACTCCGTGCCGTCGATGTTGGAAACCACGCCGTCCCAGTTCACCGTAATGGCCGAGCGGTCGGCGGCCACCGTTGCGGTGAGCCCGGCAGGGGACATCGGGGGCAGGTCCAGGATGCACTCGGTGGCCACGAAAACGGAATACATCTGCGCGGTGTTGCGGCTGGCGAAGCGGTAATAGTAGGTGGAGTTCAGCGCCAGGCCGTCGTGCAGCTGGGTGGCATCGGCCGCTTCGGCCAGCACCACCGAGCCGTCCGGAAAAACGCTGCCCGTTCCATAGGCCGTACCGGTCACAAGATCGTAGCTGATAGGCGTGGTGCTCATCTGCACCAGCACGCCGGCGGGCGAGTCGAATGCCGGGTTGGTCCAGCTGAAAGTCAGGCTGTGGCCCAGCGCGTTCTCGAGCAGCGCCAGGTTCTCTATGGGCCGCGGCAGCACGCCCATCGTGGTCCTGGTGGCGATGATGGTGCCGAAGTTCACGTCCTGCTGCCAGTTCAGGCTGCCCAGCTTGAAGTAATAATTGGTATTGGGATTAAGACCGGTCACGGCCAGGGTCAGCAGGGTGCCCTGGGCCGTGACGGAGGAATACACCGTACCGCCGGGGAACAGCGCGCCGAAGTTGGTGGAGGAGCCGGCCACTTTGTAGCCCTCCGCGGCGCCGGCCGGGATGCTCCAGGTAAAAGTAACGCTGGAACGGTACACCCCGCTGAGCAGCGGCGAGGCGGGCAGGTTCGCCAAAGTGGAGTCGTTGTCGGTAACGGAGTGCTCGGCCACCACCTTGCGCGCGTCGGCCAGGTAAATACGGGTGTAATAAGTGGTGTTGGGCACAAGCCCGGTCACGATATAGGCCTGCGCCTCGCCCGGGGTCACGGAAGTGGAGAATTCGGTAACGAAGATGGACGGGTCGAAAACGTGCGAAGTTTCGGAAGAGGTGTCGATGCGGTACAGGCCGCCGGTGACGGCGCCCAGGAAACCGTCCAGGCCGGGCGCCGTCCAGGCCAGTTCCAGCGTGCCGGTGGTTTTTGAGACCGCGGTGATGCTTATTATCGTCCCGGGCTGGGCCGCCAGGGGCATATAGCCGGAACTGAACTTGAAGCCGGCGCCGCTGAACGCGGTTACGGCGGTTTCCGCCAGCGCGTAGTTCAGGGAACGCCCCGTGCCGGCAGCCACCGCCCCCCCGCCGGAAACGATATTGCGCCGTATGGAGTTGTCGCCGCCCGCCATGGGGATGCCGGCCTGCGCGCCGCCGGCAAAAGCGCAGACCAGCGCCGCAAAGCACAAGCCGCCCAGCAGAGCGCGGGCCGGCTGCCGGCTTTTTCCGGCGGCCGGCCGTTCATTTTTTACCGACTCGTTCTTTAGTTGCATAGCGCTTTCTGTTCTTCCGTTCAGCTCCGCTCAGAGTTGCGTAGGCTTCGCGGCCTGTTTAAGTATCGAACTGATGCGGGCTATAAGCACGCGGGGACTTATGGGTTTGAACATATAATCTTCCGCGCCTACGTCCAGGCCCTCCACGCGGGTCACTATCTCCTTGGCCTCCCCGGTCAGCATCAGCACCGGGATATGCCTGGTCTTCGGCTCGGCCTTAAGCGCGCGGCAGATCTCTATGCCGGTCATATCCGGCAGATTTACGTCCAGCAATATGAGGTCGGGCTTTTCAGAAAGGGCCGCCGCCAGCGCGCCGCGCCCGTCCTCGCTGAGACGGAATTCATAGCCCGCCGCCACCAGCGCGGTCTGCAGCAGTTTCTGCATCATGGGGTCGTCTTCGACTGAAAGTATCCTGTACATTGCGAACTCCTTTTTCCTGCTTTTACATTCACTTGCCTTTATAGTAAACAGTTACGCAGATACATATGCGTTTCAGCCGTGTAACATTGATGTAACATGTATAGGGTATGATACCTATGTGGTATAATTGAACCGGGAGACACATCATGACCGAAATTCACCGCTTCCTCGCCATCTCCAAAAATCCCGCTTTTATAGCCCTGCTGCAGGGCTGCGTGAAACAGGGAGGCTACCTCCTGGAGGTGGTCGGCACCGGCGCGCAGGGCTTCAAGGCGATAATAGCCGAAAAGCCGGCCATTGTTTTCCTCGATATCGCCATTCCCGACATAGACGGCCTGTCCTGGCTGGGCATACTCCGCGAAATGCGCGAGGGCAAAGGGCTTCCCGTTATAGTAACCGGCGAGAAGCTGGGCGCCGATGAGCTGGCCCGGAGCTTCGAACTGGGAGCAGACGACTGCATAGTTTTCCGCCACTGCGACCCCCGCGAGCTTTGCGCCCGCATCCGGGCCGTTCTGAGACGCCATACCGTACACGCGGAACTGCCCGCGGCTACCCTGGTGGCGGGGCCGGTGGAGCTTGACCCCTCCGCCCACAGATGCTTCGTGAGCGGCAAACAGGTGCCGCTGCGGCCGCGCGAGTTCGAACTGCTGGAGATACTCATGCGCAAAGCGGGCCGGGTATTGAGCCGGCCGTACCTGCTGGAATCCGTCTGGGGCATGGCCAGCAACGCCAACACCCGCGCGGTGGACGTCACCACCAGCCGCCTGCGCAAAGCGCTGGGCGAAAAAGCCGGCAAGTGGGTGGAATCGGTGGATAAGTTCGGCTACAGGTTCTCCAACCCCGAAGAGATAACGCGCTGACGCCCCCCCCTTCACCTGGAATTATTGCGCCCCGCAGGGCAAATTTGTAACATTTCACAATTCCCCCCGAAAGTACAAGGAGAATCATGAAGGCACTATTCCGGAAAAAATCCCTGACGGCGCTGATGGAGCAGACGAAGGATAAAGAGCACTCTCTGAAACGGGTGCTCGGCCCGCTCAACCTCACGCTGCTGGGCATCGGCGGCATCATCGGCGCGGGCATCTTCGTGCTTACCGGCCAGGCGGCCGCGCAGTACGCGGGCCCGGCCATCGTACTGTCCTTCATCATCTCGGCCGTCGGCTGCGCTTTCGCGGGCCTCTGCTACGCGGAGTTCGCCTCGATGATCCCGGTAGCGGGCAGCGCCTACACGTACTCCTACGCCACCATCGGCGAACTGCTGGCCTGGATCATCGGCTGGGACCTGATCCTTGAATACCTCTTCGGCGCGGCCTCGGTGTCCGTGGGCTGGAGCGGCTATGTGGTGAGCTTTCTGAAGGACTTCGGCGTGAACATACCGGCCGCGCTGTCCAGCGCGCCTTTCGCCTTCGACCATGTCGCCGGCTGGACCGCCACCGGGGCCATCTTCAACCTGCCGGCGGTGCTGATCGTCGCGCTGGTCACCGGGCTGCTGGTGGTGGGCATACAGGAATCCGCCACGGTCAACGACTTCGCCGTCTTCGCTAAAATTACCGTGGTCATATTGTTCATAGTTTTCGGCGTGTCCTACATCAACGCCGCCAACTGGCACCCGTTCATGCCGGCAAATACCGGCACGTTCGGCCAGTTCGGCTGGAGCGGGGTCTTGCGCGGGGCCGGAGTGATCTTCTTCGCCTACATAGGCTTCGACGCGGTCTCGACGGTGGCGCAGGAGGCCAGGAACCCGCAGAAGGACATGCCCATCGGCATCCTGGCCTCGCTGGCCGTCTGCACCGTGCTCTACATAGCGGTAGCGCTGGTGCTTACCGGCATCGTGAGCTACAAGGAACTGCTGGTGCCCGACCCCATCGCCGTCGGAGTCAACGCCGCGGGGCCTGGCCTGTTCTGGCTGAGGAAGTTCATCAAGATAGGCGCCATAGCCGGCCTTTCCTCGGTAATGCTGGTGCTGCTGCTGGGTCAGCCGCGTATTTTTTACGCGATGTCCATGGACGGGCTGCTGCCGCCGCTCTTCTCGAAAGTCCACCCTAAATTCCGCACGCCATACGTTACCACGATAGCCACCGGCGCGGTAGCGGCGCTGCTGGGCGGGTTTTTCCCCATCGGGGCGCTGGCGGAAATGGTGTCCATCGGCACGCTGCTCGCTTTCGCCATAGTCTGCGCCAGCATCATCGTGCTGCGCCGGACCCATGCCGACCTGCCCCGGCCTTTCAGAACGCCCTGGGTGCCGCTGGTGCCGGCGCTGGGCGTTCTTATCACCGTCGTGCAGATGCTGTTCCTGCCCTGGGCCACCTGGCTGCGGCTGATAGTCTGGATGGCCCTGGGCATAGCTATCTACTTCTTCTACGGCCGGCATCACAGCAAGCTGGCCGCCATCAAAGCTGACGACTGGAACAAGTAGGACCGGGCGATCGGGATAGGGGCGGCAGTCAATAGGGACTGCCGTCCCCTCCCACACCACCGGACGTGCGGGTCCGCATCCGGCGGTTCGGAAGTCTTCAGAGGTCGAGTCCGGTTTCCCGGTCTCGGCCTCTTGGCTTTTGAGGCTG
>JAPLKJ010000310.1 GCA_026388125.1 Elusimicrobiota bacterium | reverse complement strand
AGGAGAAACTGCCCAAGCTGGCCGTGGACTCCGGCAACTGGTTCGGGGCCACGCCCGAAGGCTATCTTACGCGCGGGCAGTCCACCATGGCCTGCATGAACGCCGTCCCCTATTCCCTGGCCGCGGCCGGGATGGAGGACATATCCCTCCCCCCCAAAGAACTGCAGAAGCTCGCGGCGGCGGCGCGGTTCCCCCTGGTAGCTTCGAACCTCTATCTCAAATCCAACGTCAAGCCCGATTTTTTTTCAAGCCAGAAGGTGCTGGAAGCGGGGCGGCACAAGATAGGCCTGTTTTCCATCATGCTGCCCGACCCGGCCAAACCGAACCGGGCCAAATATTTCACCAACTACAAGCTGGAAAAAGAAACTTACGAAACCGAGCGGGCCATAAAGAACCTGAAGGCCGGCGGGGCCAAGGTCATAGTGCTGCTGCTGAGCGTCAACCCCAAGACCCAGGCGAAAACCGAATTTTACCGTGATTTCCTCACCAAGGTCCCGCGCGTGGACCTTGTGATCACCGACGACGCGGCGGTGAAAAAGCCTTTCAAGGTAGGCCGCTCCTGGGTGGTCAGGGCGGGGCTGGAAATGGCCGAGACCGCCAGGATAACGCTGGCCCTTGACCCCTCCTCCGGCAAGCTGGCCGGCCTGGACTGGGACCTGCTGCCGCTGGACGCGGCGAAGTACGGCCAGGACCCGGAGGTCCTGAAGATAACCGACGCCTACCGGGCCTTCTCCACGGCGCACTTCTCGAAGAGGATCGGCACGCTCGGCGCGCCGCTGCCGCTGACGGAACACGGCGTTTCCCCGGTGGCCGAATTCGCGGCCGACTGCATCAAGACCTGGGCGCGCGCCAACGCGGCCATCGTCGGCGTCTCCGAACCCGCCGCGGGTTTTTCCAGCGGCCCCGTGACGGTGGCCGACCTGTACAACGCGTTCCCGCTGGATTCCAGCGTGGTGTTCGTGAAGATCCGCGGCGACGACCTGGAGAACGTGCTGGCGGGCCTGCAGCCCGGGGAATTCAGCGTTTCGGGCCTCAAACTTTTCATGAAGGACGGCGCGCTGGAGCGGGTGGAGACCGCGGCCGGCCCGCTGACGGCGGGCAAAGTCTACCACCTGGCGGTGCCGGATTCGCTCGTAAGCGGCAAAGAGACCGCCGTGCTTTCCAACGCCATGGAATTCGCCAATTCAAGACGCTATCTCAGGGAAATAATAGGCTGGTGTTTTTCCAGCCGCAAGACCATGATCAGGATGGAGGACGGCCGGGCCGGGAAAAATGCCGCAACAAGAACCCCCTAAACCTACTATTCCGGACATCATAAAGGCGTGGTTCTCCAAATGGTTCCACCGGCTCAGGGCTTTCTGCATGCTGGCGGGGGCCTGGGGTTTCATTTTCAGCGTGAATTCGCTGATAGGCTTCCGCGCCGGGTTCGAGTACGACGACGGCCTGGTCTACTCCACCCCTGCGTTCCAGGCGGCCGCCAAGGACCAGCTGGAGGCCGGCAGCCCCGATTACTGGAACGCGGTCAACAGGGCCTACACTTACGAACGCCTCAAGCCGGTGCCCTGGCTGACGGCCTGGGCGCTGAAAGTGATAGGGTTCCGCATAGCTTTTTTCCTGGACCGCGGCCCTGAAGGCTCCGACAGCCTTGAAGCCGGCTGGAGCAGGCTGGCCGACGATATCTATTTCACCCGCAGCGACAACGAGAAATACGAACTGCTGGAGAAGAACCGTTTCGTGCTGTACGCCGGCCCTTCGGACGCCGGCATCATTCAGGCGCGCAAAGCGGGGGTAACGCCGCTGCGGATAAACAAAAGCAAAACCTCGGTAAATCCCCTGGAAAGCACCCCGGGGAAGTTCAACGAGAGATATCTGCCCCTCTCCGGCTTCTGACGCCCCCGGGGCCGCCCGCCCCTCCCTTTCCCGCCGCCATTGCCCTGTCCCCTTATAAAGTAATATAATAGGGCCAATGGCGAATTGCCTTTTTTGCAAGATAGCGTCCGGAGAGATAAACTCCCGGATCGTCTACGAGGACCCTGACGTACTGGCTTTCATGGACCTCAATCCGCAGGCGCCTACGCACATTTTGATAATCCCGCGCCGGCACTTGGACCGCCTTACCTCGGCGGCGCCGGAGGACGCGGAGCTGCTGGGCAAGCTGCAGCTGGCCGCCGCCAAGATCGCCGCGGACCTGAAAGTGGAAGGCGCTTTCCGCCTGGTCACGAACAACGGGCGCGGAGCGGGACAGTCGGTGGACCATCTGCACTACCACCTGCTGGCAGGCCGCAAGCTGATGTGGCCGCCGGGCTGAGAGCCCCGCGCACGACGGAAAAGATTTAGCATTCTAAACAACTAAGGTGGTGATTAGCGTGGTATTTGTCAAAGTAAGAGACGAAGAATCTATCGAAGAAGCCCTCAGGCGCTTTAAGCACGACTGTGAGCGCAACGGCATCCTCAAGGAGATCAAGCGCCGGGAGCATTATATGCCCCCCAGCATGAAGCGCAAGATAAAGTCCCAGGAAGCCCGCCGCAAAGTACGCAAAGGCAGAAGAAGTTTCTAAGCGGCTGCCGAACAAAGAGCCGTCCGCCTTGGGCGGACGGCTTTTTGCCTGTTTCACTCCGGGACAACCAAGTTCAATAATGAGTTCATCTCCCGTCATAGAACTTATCAGGGAAAAGCTGGACATCGTGGATGTCGTCCGGGAGTACGTGCCCGCCCTGAAGAAGGCGGGCCGCAACCACAAGGCCCCCTGCCCGTTCCACAACGAAAAAACCCCCTCTTTCACCGTCAGCCCCGAGAAGCAGATCTTCTACTGCTTCGGCTGCAACGAGGGCGGCGATATTTTCAAGTTCGTGATGAAGATAGAAGGCCTGACCTTCCCCGAGGCCGCCCGGAAGCTCGCGCTGAAGGCCGGCGTGGAATACGGCGACGAGCGCACCCACGCCATGACGGAGTCGGACAAGGAACGGCTGGAGCTCAAGAAACTGCTCACCGCGGCCGCGGCCTTCTACCACAAAACTCTTTTTTCCCCCGCCGGCGAGAAAGCCAGGCTGTACCTGGGCGAGCGCAGGCTGAGCAAGGCCACCGTGGAGCGCTTCGAGCTGGGCTGGGCCCCGGCCGGCGGCAACGCCCTGATAGAGGAGATGAAGGCGCACGGCTGGAGCTGCGACCTGGCCCTGAAGGCCGGGCTGGTCTCCGAGCGCGAAGGCGACAGGGTGACCGACACTTTCCGCGGCCGCATCATGTTCCCCATCCGCAACCAGACCGGCGACACCGTGGCGTTCGGCGGGCGCGTGCTTGACCCCGAAGCGCAGCCGAAATACCTGAACTCCCCGGAAACCGTCCTGTTCTCGAAGCGCCGCACCCTTTACGGCATCCACGAGGCCCTGCCGCAGATACGCAAGAGCGGCCGCCTGCTGCTGCTGGAAGGCTACATGGACGTAATAGGCGCGCACCAGCACGGCGTGGACTGGGCCGTGGCCCCGCTGGGCACGGCGCTGACCAGCGAGCACGCCGGCCTCATAGGCCGCTACGCCAAGGACACCGTGGTGATGTTCGACGGCGACCGCGCCGGCATAACCGCCTCGGTACGGGCCGCGGAAGTTTTCATGGACGCGGGCCTGTACGTGCGCCTGGCGGACCTCGGCTGCGCGCTGGACCCCGACGAATTCCTGAACGAATACGGCAGGGAGGAGTTCGAGAAAAAGATGGCCTCGGCCGCCGACCCGCTGGAATTCCGCATGAACCTTTTTTTCAAGGACCGCACAACTCCCCCCACCTCGCAGGAGAAGGCCCAGGCCATAGCGGCCATGCTGGAGACCGTGGCCAAGCAGCCCGACGAGATCATGAAGAGCGAATGGGTAAAGGCGCTGGCCTCCCGCTTCGGCGTGGAGGAAGCGTCGGTGCACAAGGAACTTAAGAAAGCCGGCGCGTCCGGGCCCAGGCCCGCCGCCCCGCGCGCCAAGGCGCCCGCCCCGGACATGCCCGCCATCGAGCGCGGCTTCATCCAGCTGCTGCTCAGGGACCCCGCCCTGTTTGAAAAAGCGGCGGACCTCAAACCCGGGGACTTCGCGAGCCCCCTGGCCCGCAAACTTTTCTCGGCGATAGGCGCCATGCCGGCGGAAGCCAGGGTCAACGCCTCCACCAGCCTGGCGGAGCAGTTCCCCGAGGACGCCACCCTGATAATGGAGCTGGCGGTGTCGGACCCCGCGGGGGAATCGGACAGCACGCAGAACGCGGCCGGGGCCGCACGCAGGATAAAGCGCTCCGCCATGGAGCGCTACCTGAAGGAACTGAAGAATTCCGGGGCTATGACTCCGGAGCAGCTGCGGGAATACGGCAGATTGATGTCCGAGCTGAAAGCTTCGGACAAGGATATTTAAACAGCGGCGGGATTAGGAGACAAAGATGGCACAGCCAAAGAAAGCTTTACGCGACCTGGTGGAACTGGGCAAGGAGCACGGCTACATTACCCTGGAGGAAATGAACCGGTCGCTCACCAACGCCTCCATGTCCAGCGAAGAAATAGACACGCTGATGGGCACGCTGGAGGACCTGGGCATCGAGGTGGTGGACCGCAAGAAATTCAAGCTGGTGGCGGCCGCCGAGCGCGAAGCCTACACCGAAGAATGGAGCGCGACGCCGGACGTCTCCAACTCCATCCGCATGTACCTCTCCGAGATGGGCAAGGTCTCGCTGCTCACCCGCGACGAGGAAATAACGCTGGCCCGCAACATCCGCGAGCGCGAGCGCGAGCTGCGCATGCTGGTGCTGGAATCGCCCATCACCATGCGCGAGATCCGCAACTGGGAAACGCTGATAGCCCAGGACGAGATGACCACCAAGGAGCTGATGCCCCGCGGCCGCAAGTCCAACCAGGAGCTGTCGGCCATGAAGCGCAAGATGAAGAACATCGCCACGCTCATCACCCGCTCCGAGAAAGAGATAGCCAAGCTCGAGGAAAGCGCCAAGAAGCCTTCCCTGTCCAACGAGAACCGCAAGAAGATCGCGGCCGTGATCGACAAGAAGCGCAAGGACATCGTCAAGAACATCATCAACCTGAACCTGAACCAGGAGAAGATCAAGCGCCTCACCAACAAGATCAAGAACCTGGCGCACAAGATCCGCGAATACCGGCTCGAGCTGGAGAAGTACCAGAAGGTGTACGGCGACCTGGTGAAGCTCCAGGCCGACCACGAGCTGGTGGGCCGCGGCCGCATGAAGCCCGCCGCTTTCAGGTCCAAGTGGGGCTATAACCCAACGGAAGTAGAGGCCGCGCTGGAGAACATCAAAGCCGTGAAGGAGCGCGAGCACCACCTGGTGCGCACGCTGCCCATCAACCCCGACGACTTCATGGCCTTGAACGACAAGGTCACGTTCCTCGAGGACCAGATCCTGCAGGACAAGCTGAAGGTCATCCGGGCCAACCTCCGCCTCGTAGTCTCCATAGCCAAGAAGCACGTGAACTCGAACCTCGAGCTGTCCGACCTGATCCAGGAAGGCGGCCTGGGCCTGATGAAGGCCGTCGAGAAGTTCGAATACAAGCGCGGCTTCAAGTTCTCGACGTACGCCACCTGGTGGATACGCCAGAGCATCAACCGCGCCATCGCCGACCAGGCCCGCACCATCCGCATCCCCGTGCACATGAAGGAACTGGTGTCGAAGCTGATGAAGGTGACGCGCCGCTACCGCCAGGAGTTCGGCCGTGACCCGCAGATAGAGGAATATTCGAAGCACATGCATATCTCCATGGACAAGGTGAAGAACGCCATGAAGATCATGCAGGACCCCATCTCGCTGTCCACGCCCATCGGCGAGGACGAGGATTCGCACCTGGAGGATTTCATCGAGGATAAGGCGGGCCTGCCGCCGTCCAATTCGGCGCTGGACCTGCTGCGCCGCCGCGAGGTGACCAAGATACTGGACACCCTGACCGACCGCGAAGCGCGCATTATAAAGCTGCGCTTCGGCATAGAGACCGGCTACCCGCGGACGCTGGAGGAAGTGGGCAAGATCTTCCGCGTTACGCGCGAGCGCGTGCGCCAGATCGAGGCCAAGGCAATCCGCAAGCTGCGCCACCCGTCCCGCAGCAAGATGCTGCGCGATTACATAGAGTGAGCGGCCGCAAAGCGTAAAAATAAAAGCCCCGGAACCCCCGGGGCTTTTTTTCGGAGCGTGGAAGTTTATTTCATTTCTTAGCCAGGCTCCGGTATTTCTTTTTATCGGCCGCCGCCTTCTGGGATTCTCCCTTCTCACGGTAAGACAGCGAGCGGCTGTAATATAGACTGGCCATACGCGGCGATATAGCTATCGCCGAGGAAAAATCCTCTATCGCCCTGTCGTGCTCGCCCTTATACGCGCGGGCGAGGCCCCGGTTGTAATAAGGCTCCGCGGACTCCGGGTCCAGCGCTATCGCCCTGGCGCTGTCTTCTATCGCTTTGTCGAAGTCGCCCTTTTTTAGATACGCAGCCGCGCGGCCAGAATACGCCCCGCTCAGTTTCGGTTCCAGCGCCAGCGCGCGGGAGAAGTCGTCGATAGCCGGGGCGTACTGGCCTTCACCGGCATAGGCGCGGCCGCGGTCGGCATATACCCGCGCGTCTTTCGGGGCCATGGCCAGCGCCATGGTAAAGGCGTCTATCGCCAGAGCGCCCCGGCCCGTTCCCATGTAGATAGTCCCGCGTATGGAATAGCCCTCGGCCAGCTCCGGGTTTATCTCCAGCGCTTTGGAGACATCTATCATCGCCATCTCCTGCTCGCCTATATTGTAGTAGGCAAGTCCACGGTCGGCATACGCCCCGGAACATCTCGGGTCATTCGCTATCGCCCGCGTAAAATCCTCTATCGCCGCCTCTTGCCTGCCCTTGGCGGCGTAAGCGCGGCCGCGGTAATAATACGCGTCCACTGGCTTCGAGGCAATTTCTATCTCGCGGGAATAATCTTCTATCGCCAGGTCGTACGCGCCCTTTCGACTGTACATGTTCCCGCGGCTAAGATAGGCCAAACCGGAGCCGGGAGCGATGGCTATCGCTTTGGAAAAATCCTCTATCGCCGGAGCGTACGCGCTTTTAGCCCCGTAGGAAAGCCCCCGGTTGTAATAAGACCTGACGTCTTTCGGGTCGAGCTCCACGGCTTTGGAAAAATCTTCTATCGCTTTGTCGAATTCGCCGTTGTTAGCGTAAACGGCCCCGCGGTTGTAATAATCCGCGGCGCTCTTCGGGGGCTTAGAACATCCGCAAATGAATAGGAACACGAGCACGGCTGATACTGAACCTGTTTTTTTCACCCATTCAGGATGTTTCATTGCCCCCCCCGGCTGACATGTGCGAGAACCCGTAACCCCTATAGACATATCCTACAAAACCCGCCCCGAAAAACAAAACCGCCCGGCGTCCCGACGGGCTGATCACACTCATCATCCGCAGTATAAAAAGAGAAAGCCCCGGCAACTTTCGGGGCTTCTTCTTTTCCGCCGGCGGAAACTTATTTTTCTTCTTTGTTGTCCGTGAACAGGCCCTTTATCACGTCGTGCGCGATGTCCTTCGCGCCCAGGCCCACGGCGATGGCGAAGGAAAGCCCCAGCGAGGCGAACAGGATGTCCACCGCGCCGCGGATCATCTTCATCTCGATGCCCAGCTGCTCGATGGCCGCGATCAGCGTGAAGACCACCACCACAAAATGCACGATCTTCGACAGCGAGCGCCCGCCGCGCAGGTTGTTGGCCGTGGCGGCGTTAAGCACCACGTCGCCCAGGAAGCGCGCGAACAGCAGGCCGCCGAAGCCTATGAAGATGGCGGCCACCATGCGCGGGATGAACCCGATGATGAACGTTTTCAGGATGGCCGAGATGACGGCCATGTTAAGGATATTGGCCGCCGTCACGAAGAACATCAGCAGCAGCGCCCAGTAGACCATGAACGCCACTACTTTGGAAGGGGATTTGCCGAAGCCGAAGCGGGTGAGCATTTCGTTGATGCCCACGCGGCTGGTGTAGGAGTCCAGCTGTATGCGGCGCATGAACTTCTCCAGCATGGAGCTGACGATGCGCGCCACGAAAAGGCCCAGCAGTATGAAAACGAAAGCCGCCAGGATATTCGGGATATAATCCGAGAACAGCCGCCAGACGTTCAAAAGCGGTTCTTCAAAAATTCCGATCACATCGTTGAGCATTTTATCCTCCGGTGCAAGGTTGCAGTATTATTCTATTATTTATGGCCGCGCGAACGCAAAAAAGCCCGGGGCCGCAGGGCCGCCGGGCTTTTGTGCGCAAAGGCTGAGCGCCTACAGATCGCTCTTGGACTTCACGGGGTCGGCATGCGCGGGTTTTTTCGCGCGGGGCTTCTTTATCCTGGACACGGGCCTGGAATTGGAATTGGGCGCGTCGCGCATCGCGGGCGCGGTCTTAGCGGCGGCGGCAATGGCGGCGGCGTCGTTCTCGCACACCTGCTTGAGCATCTCTTTGGCGCCTTCGCGGTAAAGCGGATCGTCCACGGCGCTCAGCGCGTCGAAATCGGTGCAGTCGCCTTCCGCGGCCTTCACTTGCACGGCGGCAGGGCTGGTAATAGTAGTTGAACTGATCAGGACCGGTTTAACGGTTTCCTTAACGGGAGTGTTGAGCGCCAGCAGAACGGGCCCGCCCGCCGCGGCCAGGGTGGAAAAAGCAGCGGCCGCCGCCGCCGCGAAAATAAAAGTCCGGGTGATCTTCATTAAAGCCTCCGCTTGACATGTTTGCTTCATGGTTGTAGTTATAGTATCGTATATAAGCAGGCCGCACGGAAGTGGCTTACGGCCCACCTTAACGTGGGTCTTTAGGGGCCCCCGCCCCGGCTGCCGCGCGCGGTCTATTTGATTATTCCCTCCCGTTTTGATATCATATTACCACTATGTACGCAATCATCGAAACAGGCGGCAAGCAGTACTGGGTAGTCCCGGGCGAGATCCTGCATGTGGAAAAGCTCACGGCAAAAGAAGGCACCGAAGTGACCTTCACGGCGCTGTGGTCCGCAGATCAGGAAGCAAAAACCGCTCCCGACTCAAAGTCTCCGGCCGCGAAAGTCACAGCCCGGATAGTCCGGCATCTCCAGGGTCCCAAGATAATAGTTTTCAGGAAAAAATCCAAGAAAGCTTACGAAAAGGCCTCGGGGCATCGCCAGGAACTTACTGAGATAGAAGTTAAAGATATCCAGTTAACATAGTTTTTGGCTGTTCATGGCCACGGTCCGCCGCAGTACCGGGCGGGTATTGGCCGAAGTTTTACGATCGGCCGTTCAAACGGCATCTACGCGGATATTGAGGTTCAATCATGGCCAGTACAAAAGCACAAGGTTCAAGCACTAACGGACGTGACAGCAAGGGCCAGCGGCTCGGCGTAAAGCGCTACGGCTGCCAGGTGGTGAAGGCCGGAGAGGTGCTCTGCCGCCAGCGCGGCACCAAGTTCCTGCCCGGCGAGAACGTCAGGAAAGGCTCCGACGACACGCTGTACACGAAGATAGCGGGCGTGGTGAAGTTCGAGTGGGCGAAACGCAACAAGAAAATGATCAGCGTTTATCCCGCCGCCGCCGCCACCGCCGCCGCCAAATAACTTACCAGACGAAAAACCTCCTGAACAGCTAACCGCTTTCAGGAGGTTTTTTATTCCCGCCATGGAAGTTCCGCAGAGGAAGACCCGCATATGATGAAAAAAACAGGCGACCACCGCAGTTCGGCCGGCTTCATAGACACGGCCCACGTTTACCTTAAGGCCGGCGACGGCGGCAACGGCTGCTCCTCGTTCCGGAGGGAAAAATACATCCCCTACGGCGGCCCCGACGGCGGGCACGGCGGGCAGGGCGGCAGCATCTGGTTCGAGGCCTCCTCCAACATCACCACGCTGGCCGAAGTGGCCTATCACCCGCATATCACCGTGGACAACGCTTCCCCTGGCGGCGGCAACCGCAGGGACGGCCTGAAGAGCGAGGACAAGACCATCTACGTGCCCAGGGGCACCGTGATAAAGCGGGACGGCGTGGTACTGGCCGACCTGAAGGAGCACGGCCAGCGCTTCCGCGTGGCCAGGGGCGGCCGCGGCGGCCGCGGCAACACCGCTTTCAAGACGCAGTTCAACACCGCGCCAAAGATCTCCGAGAACGGCGAGCCCGGCGAGAAGTTCGAGGCCAACCTGGAGCTGAGCGTGCTGGCGGACGTGGGCCTGGTGGGCTTTCCCAACGCGGGCAAATCCACGCTGCTGTCGGTGATCTCCAAGGCGCGCCCCAAAGTGGCCGCGTACCCGTTCACCACGCTCAACCCCAACCTGGGCATGGTAACGCACAAGGGGACTAATTTCGCGGTGGCCGACATCCCCGGCCTGATAGAGGGCGCGCACTCCGGCAAGGGCCTGGGCGACATGTTCCTGAAGCATATCCTGCGCACGAAGATGCTCATCCACCTGGTGGACCCGCAGGGTTTCGGCAAGATCAAGCCCGAGAAATCGGTGCGCGTGATAGAGAAAGAGCTGAAGGAGTTCCACCCCAAGCTGGCGAAAAAAACCTCCATCCTGGTGGTGACCAAGGCCGACCTGCCCGAGGCGGAAGTGGTGCAGAAAGCGCTTGCGAAGAGATTCAAGAAACGGGAGATCTTCCTTATCTCGGCGGTCTCGGGCAAGGGCGTCAGCCAGCTGATGGACCGCGTGATAAAAATGCTGCCTACCATAAAAGAGGAAGACCTTTACCAGGCGGCCGGCACTGCGGTGCGCGGCCCCAAGCCGGTGGGCAAAGGCTTCGTGATAACGCACGACGGCGACGGCGTGGTGCGGGTGACCAGCGCCAAGATAGACAAAATGGTGGCCATGACCAACTTCGCACAGCCGGATTCCTGGGACCGCATACACCGCATCTTCAAGCTGATAGGCCTCGACAAGGCCCTGCAGAAGGCAGGCGTGGTGAAGGACGACCTGGTGCGCCTTGGCGGCAAGGAATTCCAGTGGTCGGACGCCGCCGCCCCCACGGGCAGGCCCTCGAAGTTCGCTTACAAATACAGGAAGTTCGACCAGGAATACTGAACCCGGCCAGCCGCACAGAACGGACCCGCGCGCCTAACACGCCGCGGGTCCTTTTTTTATATTTTATTTACGTCGAAGGCGCCGGCATTGTCGGCGCCCAGGCGGAAGGGCTCGCCCGTCAGTACGCCGTTGGCCGTGTATCTCTGCACCGCGAATCTGGGGATGGACGCGTAGGGGTTCATCAGGCCGGCCACGTCCAGCGAAATGCGCGCCGCCGCGGGGATGACCTGGTTGATAAGGTCCACGGGGTTATTGGTGCAGCTGTTATTGAACAGGTTATAGGTTTCCCTGTTGCGGTTGGTCTCGTCCACGCGCGCCAGCAGCAGTTTAAAAAGCCTCAGATTCTGTTCCGGCCCGAGCGCGAGGGTCTTGAAGAAAGTGTCCTTCTTCTTTACCACGGCGATGTAATCCGTGTAGCTTTCAAAAGTAGTAGCTACCCAGATAAGCGGGTAGCGGCCCAGCAGCGCATGGGACAGGGTAAAACCGTAAGGCTCGCGGCTCCAGGCCTCGGCGCCGAAGGTCAGCGCCCGCACGTTGTGCCCGCGCGCGTCCACCGCGCCGCCATCGTTGAAAATGAACACCAGGAAGGAATGCCCCGTGCCGTAAAGCCGGTAGCCGTAAAGCACTTTTGCTATCCGCGCCGAATTCACGGTAACGGTATCCCATTTGTAGCTCTTATGGTCGGCCGGGGCCGGGCAGGAACGCACGTTGCGGACGCCTGTCGCGCCTCCTGCGGGGAAGAGCTGCGCCGGCAGCTGGTTGTAGGAAAACGGCGCCGCCGGGTCCCAGGGGTTGGCCACGGCGGTAACCACGCCGCCGCGCGCCGGCAGGGAAGCGGCCGGAATGGAAATACTTATATCGGAAGGGTCGATAAGCTGGGAGAGCGCCGTGTTCTGCTGCGCATGCGCAACCGTGACCAGCGCTGTAACCGCGGCAAGGGCCAGGAATTCTTTTTTCACGCGTTCTCTCCTTATACAGGCAGCCTTAATTCTAATCAACTATGCGAAGGAGAAAATAGGGCCGCAAGACTCAAAGAAGTCTTGTTATTCGGCCCCCCGCGGGCTGGGTACAACGGGCAACGGCTTATTTTTTAGCGGCGCAGATATCGGCCAGGTAGGCCTCCACCAGCTGTACCGTGGCGCGTATGCCTTTTATATGGGTGCGCTCCACCCCGTGCGAGGCCGACACTCCGGGGCCTATGACCGCCACCCGCACGTCGTAGCCGGCGCCCATGGTGGCGTGCGCGTCCGAGCCGTAGAAAGGGAAGATGTCCACCACGTGCGGGATGCGCTTCTTCCTGGCCAGGTTCACCAGCCGCTGGCGCAGTTCATAATCGTGCGGGCCTGTGGAATCCTTGGCGCAGATGGAGACCAGGGTCTCGTGGCCGTACACGTTATGGCCCACCACGCCCATGTCCACCGCTATCATCTCGCGCACGCAGCGCGGTATGCCGGCGCTGGCGCCGTGGCCCACTTCCTCGTAATTGGAGAAAAAGAACGCTGCGGGCATTTTTTTAAGCCTGGCGCCCGCGTTCAGGATCACCTCGGCCAGCACCGCGCAGCCGGCCTTGTCGTCCAGGAAGCGGGAGCGGATAAAGCCGGTGTCCGTGGCCTCGAAGCGGGGATCGAAGAAAACATAATCCCCGGCGCAGACCCCGAGTTTTTTCGTATCGGCGGCGGTCTTCACCTCCACGTCCAGGCGGATGTGCATGTTCTCGGCCGAGCGCTCCGCTTTGCCGATATTGCGGTTCACGTGCGCGGCGGGGTTGTCGCACAGCAGGGTGCCGCGCCATTTTTTTCCGGCAGAGCCCAGCACCGTAACGTATTCCCCCTCGAAAGAATTCCACGGCCAGCCGCCCACCTGCGTTACGCGCAGCGTGCCGTCGCCCTGCAGCTGCGTTACCATGGCGCCTAAAGTGTCCACGTGCGCGGCGCAGACCGTAACCGGCTCGGGGTGCTCGCACACCAGCAGCGCGCCTTTGTTGGTGAGCGTGGGGTTAAGCCCGGCGGCCCTGAACAGGCCGGCCAGGAAAGCTATGGCCTCTTTAGTGTACCCGCTGGGCGAATTTATGGCCTCAAGTTTGCGCAGCAGTTCTACAGTTTCGGAATTCTTCATGATG
Source organism: Elusimicrobiota bacterium (assembly GCA_026388125.1). Classification (GTDB taxonomy): domain Bacteria; phylum Elusimicrobiota; class Elusimicrobia; order Elusimicrobiales; family UBA9959; genus UBA9959. The sequence continues at coordinate 23,798 of JAPLKJ010000310.1, read as the reverse complement.
TTCTCCGTCAAAACTGATTTTCGTCCTGATAATAATACAAAACTCCGCCCCTACCGGAGAAAATTGGCTAATTGGGGACAGACACCTAGTCTCGGCATAAAATTATATCAATCCAATGCACTATGTAAATAAATTATATAGGTGTCCGTCCCTTATTATCAGAGGAATCGGGCTTTCAGACCGGCGGTGAAGGTGCGGCCGGGCTGGGGGAACCAGCCGTTGAAAGCGTCGGCGGTTTCGGCGTAACGCCTGTTCAGGATATTCGCCACGCCCCCCCATAATTCCAGCACGCCCAGCTTCCGGGCCATCGTTAAACCGAACACCCAGAATTCCGGCAGGCACAAGCCGGTTCTCCCCCGCCCGGTATACTGCCTTGAAACGCCGCGGCCGCTGAGGCCCAGGTCCAGGCCGGCGGCTTTAGCCGTAACCGAGCCGGTGAAACGCTGCGCCGGGCTGAAGTTCAACAGCTTGTAGCTGGCGCCGCCGGTCTTCACCATACTTATATTGCGCACATAGCCGGCCGTGGCCGTCACCGCGCCGGACTTAAAGCCCGCTTCGGCCTCCAGGCCGGTGTTAAAGCCGGCGTCCAGGTTGGCCGCCGCCCAGGTTACGGGGTCCAGTGCTATCCTGTCTTTAATGTCAGAATAATAGCCGGTCAGGCCGGCGTACCAGCCGTCGGGCGAGCCGTAAGACACGGCCGCATTGGCGTTCAGGCTGGTCTCGGGCTTAAGCCCCGGGGTGGGCGCCGCCCAGGGGTTATAGAGGTCGGCGAAAGTCGGCGCCTGGAAGCCATAGCCGCCGGAGGCCGAGAATTTCCATTTTTCATCCGGCGCGTAAACCGCCGCCAGCTTGGGGCTGACCCGGCTTTTGAAGCCGGCGCTTTTATCCAGCCTTGCCCCCGGCGTCAGTTCAAAGCCTTCGGCCGGACTGAACGTTTTCTGCGCGAAGAAGCCGGCCGAGTCCAGCGCATGGTCGCCGTAAGTGCCGGAAGCCAGCCTGGAGACCGCGCTTTCCGCCCCCAGCACCGCGGTGCCCAACAGCGTCAGCCTGGCGGCCAAAGCCCTGTCCGTGACCTTCGCCCCGTTGAGCGCTCCCCACTGGTACGCTTCTATATCGTTCGCGGAAAGGGAGGAATCCACGCGCAGGGCCAGGTCCCGGCCGCCCGCGCTCCAGGAGCCGGACAAAAAACTCCTGCGCGAGGTCTGCCGGTCGGTAAGGGAATTTGCGGTCCGTTCTTTGGAGCCGTCCCAAGCGGACACCGGCGCCGGCGTACCGGACGGCAATCCGGTTTTCAGGCGCGACACGAAGCCGGTAAAAGTAAGGCTGCCCGCCGCGCCCAGGTCCAGCGCGGCGCGGCCGTTGGCGGCGTCCTTGTCCAGTTTCGAGTTCTGCTGGAAGCCGGCCGAAGCGTCGGACGAGCCGCCGAAGAAAACCTCCAGCCGCCGCCCGGCGGCGCCGGCCTTTACGGAACCGTGGCGGGCGGCGTAAGAGCCGCAGGAGGCCTCCGCGCCGGCCAGCCTGGCCCCCGGGGAAAGGCGGCGCGTGAACAGCTGCACCACCCCGCCCTCCGCGTTGCCGCCGTATATGGAGGAGGCCGCCCCCGGAAGTATCTCGACTTTACCCAACCCCGCGGCCGGAATCAGGGAAAGGTCGACCGTGCCGGTTATATCGGAGGGAACTCGGACATCGTCAAGAAACACCGCCGTCTGCTTGGCCTGGAAGCCGCGCATCGAAACGGTGGCCAGGCCCAGCGGACCGTTCAGCCGCCTGATGGTCAGCGGCAGCGAGCCCTCCAGCAGGTCGGCCAAGGACGCCGTTCCCTGCCGCTCCAGGGCGGCGGCATCCAGCGTTCTGGCGTCGACTGGCGGCAGCGCGCGGTAAGCGGCGGTCCTTGAAATGGAAAAAAATACGTCCTGGCCGGTCTTTTCTGTGGAATACAGGTTCAATGGACTAAGGCACAACAACAACAATACTGGCGTGATCCTCATTTTTCCTCCCGCGGGACAGGCCGCGCCATAACAAAAGGCGGCCATCCCTTAAAAGGAAAAATGCCGTCCCTCGCAGGCTGCGACCGTTCCGGCGGTAGACCGGGCTTAGACCGTCAGGGACGGACATCACCGTTGCGGGGCAGCTCCGGATTTACACCGGATTCCTCCGCCAGAACACGTTAATTATATCAAACTGCATCCAGCCGCGGAACCGGCCCTGCGGAGAAAGACGGGCGGGTGCGGTTGATCTTACATGCCCAGGATCCAGCTCACTCCCTTGCAAGGATTTGCTAGGATAACCGGACAGCCAGGTAACGGCGCCGAAACCGGCGATACAGCCCGGAGGTGAGACATGGGATACAACGCGGTATTTAACACGATCTATAATATTCTGCTGGTGCTGGCGTCGCTGGCTGTTGCCGCTGCCTTTCCGAAATATTTCATGCACGTCTATAAGGTAGGCCACAGCGAAATAGGGAAAAGCTTCAGCGTAGGCTTCGCGGCCTGCGGAGCGGTGTGGGTGCTGGCGCTGGTGTTAAGTTTCATGATACCCGCGGGGCGGCAGACCATGGCCCTGATGCTGTTGGGGTTCCCGCTGCTGCTGGTCTGCAACTCTACAGGCTACGCGCTGATAGCCGGACTGGCCGGGATCGACGGCGGCAAACACAGGTTCCTGGCCATCATCCTGGCGGGAGGCGCCATGGTCGCAGCTGAAGCCTTCCTCCCGATCGGGGGCAGGTATATTTCCAGGGGAGTTTTCCTTTACGGCATCGGAGCGTGCGTCCTGGCGCTGCAGCGCGAAATGCAGGAGGAAGACCAGCAGGCGGACAGCGCAGGCGACGAGACTCCGGGCGAGATAAAACGCACCGAACTGGGCGGGGACCTGTCGCCGCTGCCCCGGCCGGTTTTTAAAGATAAAGAATAAGAGGCATCCGGGACGCTACACGAACAAAACCGCCGCGATTTCTCGCGGCGGCTTATTAACTTCCTGAACCAATACTCTATTTCGCGGACGCTATGGCTACGCTGCCGAACGCGGCCTTCACTTTGCCGGCGGCGTCAAGGAACTCTGCCACGATAAAGCCGGTAAGCTGCGGCATATTGAAAGGGTCCACCTTGGGGGCCACGGCGCCCTCTTCGCGGTCGGACGTGGAAAGGTCGGTCATGAAATAAGCCCCGGCCTGGGCCCTTTCCTGCCCCGCGTCGGTCACGAAATAGGTCAGCCCGTACTGCATCCAGTCGCCGCCGGTGTAGAAGACCTCCAGCCGGCGCTCAACGCCTTTAGCGTCCCGGAAGCTGAACACTTTTATCACGCGGGAATTTTCCTCGCTGGGCACCATTTTATAGATAGCGGGATAGGCCGAGACCACTTCGCCGTTGTGCGTGCATTTTTCGGTTATATCCGTAAGCCGTACCTGGGCGGCTTTTTCCGGTTCCGCCGCGGGGACCGGGGCGGGCTGATACTGCTCCAGGGCGCTGCTCAGGGCCGGCGCCAGCTGCGCGTCGGTACCAGCGATAACGGCCTCAAGAGCGGAATTGCCCAGGTTCGGCCGCGCGAAAGCTGAGCCGGACAGGGCTGCAAAGAGAATACAAGGGACCAATTTGACGTACTTTTTCATAACACAAGCCTCCGAAATATAATTTTTATTATATTCCCGATACTTTGTGCTAAGTTCCGTTGTAGGTGGGGGAAACTTAACGCGCTCGCGGACTTTGCGAGACATCACTGCGGAGAGTAGTCTTAGGTGTTTAAGGATACCCGCGCAGCTTGTAAGATACGGAAAACACTACTGCCTTACGATGTTGTAGTACTATTATAACAAAATCCGGGGGCGCTGTAAACGGCTACCGCCCGTTTATCACGTACTCCTGCGTGCCGCCCATGTCGGTGCGAAAAACGGTAACGCCGGCCGCCTGCAGGTCGTTGAGGGTGACGGCCGAGGGAAAGCCGAAAGTATTGCCTGCACCCACCTCTATGTAGGCGTATTTAGGCTTCACCATGTCGAGAAAAGCCATGCTGGTAGCCGTATTGCTGCCGTGATGGGCCACTTTCAGCACGTCCGCCTTCAATTCGGCGCCGTAAGTGGTTATGAGGTTCGCTTCCTGGTCCGCCTGCATATCTCCGGTATAAAGTATGGTGGTATCCTGGTAGGTCACTTTCAGCACGATGGAGCAGTCGTTGAGTACGGCGCCCGAAGTGCTGGAGCCCGGGGTAGAGCAGCTGTTCAGCACCTTCACAGCCACTTCGCCCGGGTCCCAGTCCAGGAGGTCGCCGGCCGCGGGGTAGACCACGTTAACGCCTAAGGCGGCTATTTTCTCGCGCAAAGCCTTCGCGCCGGCCGCGCCGGCATTGTCTTCGCGCGTATCATAAAAATTATCCACCGGGATGCGGCCGAAAACGTAGCCCAGCCCGCTGTAATGGTCAAGGTGAGGATGCGTCAGCACCACATGGTCGAGATGCGTTATATTGTGGTCGGTGAGGAACTTGACCAGCGGCGCCGTCGGGTTGGGACCGCCGTCTATCAGCACGTTCCTGCCGTTGGGCAGCTCGATGTACTCGGCGTCGCCCTGCCCCACGCTTATGAACTTTAACATTAATGATAATCTACATCCATTCGCGCCCGGGCATAAGGGCCATAAGGCCTACGAGTATACGGCCTTTGGGGCAAAACGGCGGACAATGCTGTTCGCGGAAGCCTGTTCCTAGATAGCCCGGCCTTCGAAATTCCCGCCGGTTATGGAAACTATGAGCATCTCCCGGCGGAAGCGGTAGCCGCGCGCGAAAGCGGTATTGCTGAGCAGCAGCGGCGGCGTGGACGCGATGGTGGCGTAGATGCGGCTGCGTTTTATCTTCGGCCTGTCGGCGGGGTCAAGCAGGTTGGAATGCGCCACGGCTTCCAGAGTTTCCATGGCCCAGTAAACCGGCCAGATAACGGCCGCGCGCAGGGTCAGCTCGGTCTTGGGCACAGCCATCAGGAACGCCTCGCTCATGTCGAAGCGGTCCACCGCCCAGGCTATCCATCTCGACACCGTCTCCCGTATGCGCGGCATGGCGGCCGGATCGTACAGCTCTTCCGGCTTAAGATTGTTCATGTCCAGGTCGGTCTGCGGCAGATAGCAGCGCCCCAGCCGCAGGTCGGCGGCTATATCCTTGAGCACATTGGTCATCTGCAGCGCGGCGCCTATCGCCTCCGCCTCTTTTTCCGAAGGGAAAGCCACGGCTGAGTGGCTGGCGCGCCTGATGGTCTCGCGGTACAGCCGGGCCCAGAAAACGCCAGGCGCCCCGCCCACCAGCGAGCAGTAGCGCTCCAGGTCGCAGGCCGCGGGCAGGGCCGCCGGCCGGCCGCCCGGGAAGCATTTTATATCCATCTCCAGGCCGGCCGCCACCCCGCCCAGCAGCGGGGTAAAAAGCTCCTTATCGTGCGCCGGCAGGCGCTCGTAAAGCGCCAGCAGCCTGCTGAACTTGAGCAGCAGTTCCTTCTCGCCGGGAGCGGCCGCCAGCGGGGACAGCTTTTTGGCCAGCTCCTCCAGGAGCGGAGCGTTGCCGGGCGTATCCAGCCCGCGCATGAGGTTCAGGAACTCGAGCTTCTCCGGGGCGGGAACGCCGGGCGTGTCCACCACCGTATCCATGGCGCGGCAAAGCATATAGCCCAGGCCCATAAGGGAGCGGGCAGGTTCGGGAAGGATGTTGACGCTCAGGTAAAGAGTGCGGGAAACTTTTTTAAGGATGCTTTTAGTTTCTCCGGCAATAACGTCGCGTTTAGGCATGACCCTCAAATTTTACAAAACTTGTCCCCACCTTTAAACTCTGAACCGTCAGAATACCGGCCTAAGCCCGGTCCCAAAGGCCCAGGCGCGCCTGAGCAGTATGGCCCTTTCCCCCCTCCGCCGAGGTGTCTACAATATCAGCGTGTACGCTAGCTGTCCGAATGGGGGTATAATGATAAAGATCCTGTCAGCCGTTCTGCTGGTCTCTTCCGCCTGCCCGGCTTTTTCCTTCGACCTGCAAACCGTCAACGCCGCCGGCATAGAAAGAACCGGACCCGCCGCCGTGGAAGCCACGGCCGCCGCCGAAGTCACGGCCGCCGTAAAAGCCGCCAGCCAGTACCTGTGGATGAGCGTCAGCAACAACGCCGCCATGAAGGAAGCCGACGCCAACGACTACGGCGCCCGCATAGAAGCGCGCGTGCGCGAAACTTTCCAGGACAGCTACGACGTGAGCCTGCGCTCGGACCTGAACAATTCCTGGGGTTCCATCCGCAAGTCCGGCACCTGTTACACCCTTTCCGGCTCCGGGCTGTACCTGAACATGAGCGGCTCCAACGGCTCTTATTTCGTCAACGGCAACGTATCCGAGAACGGCAAGACCACGCAGGTGAGCGTGAACGTAAGCCGGCGCTTCGACGATTTCTCCTACAACGTCTTCGGCAACGGCATTAGCCTGTATACGGACAGGAATTCCGTCAACGGCAACTATGATACCGACCGCTTCTCCAAGAAAGCGGTGGCCGGCGTGGTTTCGCTGCTGCTGGCCGTACAGGTGGAGAAAGGGCAGCCTAAACACGAGGAGAAAGCCGTTAAGAACACCGAAAGGATCTGGCTGATCACGCGCGGCGGCATGGGCTGGAACACCGTGGAGGCCAGCGACCCCTTCGCCCGCATTACGGTGGGGCTCAGGAAGATCTTCGACAGGGAATACGACGCGGAGATAGAAGCCGGCAACAGCAGGGTCAACGGCCGGGTCAGCAATTTCTTCACCGGCCGCTACGAGCTGCGCGCCGGCCGCACCGACCTCAGGATGGAGGAATGGGCGGGCAGCTACGAGCTGACCGGCACGGTGGAGCTGCGCAACGCCGAAAAGCCCGAGCAGGCCGTGAAGCTGGAGCTGCGCAGCCGCTTCGGCGACCAGTCCTTCTATATCCAGGATACCGGGATAAGCCTCAACATCGACCGCGGCTCGATAAGCGGCGACGTGGACACGAAACTCTACCCCAAGGAAGTGGTGGGAGCCATCACCTCGCTGGTGCTGGCCTTCTACCAGGAACACCCCGGGAACCCTAACGGTTTTTAAGCTCCGCCACCGCCCGCTGCAGCTCCGCGTCCCGGGGCTGCAGCGCGGCGGCTATCTCCCCGTATTTGACCGCCTGCGCTTTTTTCCCCAGCTTTGAATAGCCGTAGAACAGATTGCGGTATTCCTCCGCCGGCGCGGGGTCCAGCGCCAGCGCCCGCTCGAACATTTCCACCCCGTCCCCGGTCCTGCCCAGCTTAAAAAGCAGTATGCCGCAATTGTTGTGGAGCATGGGCGACCCCGGGTAAACCTTCAGCCAGCGCTTATACAGGCCCAGCGCCACGTCCGCCTGCCCCAGGCGTTCCAGCGAGGCCGCGGCCTTCGCCACCGTGGAATCGTCAATGCCGCCCGGGTCGGTGTCGAAGGCGCGGGTGAACGCCTCCAGCGCCAGCGCGTGCTCGCCGCGCTCTGCGTACACCGTGGTCAGCTGCGCCCAGCCCGCGGCTTCGGCCAGTTCAAGGTTGAACGGCGTGCGGCTCAGGCACAGCAGCATGAGCGGCAGCGCCGCCAGGCAGGGTTTCCACAGGCCTCTGAAGTCAAAGCCCGCCGCCGCCGTCAGCAGGCGGTCGGCCGCGGCTCCCGCGGCCGGCAGCAGGAAGACCAGCGCCGGCAGGCGGTAGCGGTCGCCCATTATAAAGAACAGCAGCGGCCCCAGGTAAGCCGCGAACAGCAGAGCCGGCAGCCCGGAAGCCTCGCGCCACCGGCACAGGAAAAGCCCGGCCGCTCCCAGGCAGCCGACCAGCGCGAAAGGAACCAGCGGCCAGCCCAGCACGGTGTGAAAATGCTTTACGACGAACTGCAGGTCGTAGTTGTCCGGGATCTCGTACCAGTTCCAGAACAGCCAGAATTTAACCGCGGTCAGGCCCAGCCAGCGGGCGGGATGTTCAGCAATGAACGCCAGCCCTTTTCTGAACCAGAACGCCGACGCCTGCGAAGGCTTCAGCGGCCGGCCGACCAGCTTTCCGGCCAGACCTGTCGATTGCGACTCCTCCAGCAGGGGGTCGGAGCTGATGCCCAGCGGGAAATTAGCGGTGCCGGTGGCCTCCGGGTTATTGCCTATAAAGAAAGTGAAGCCGCCGGTAGAGTTCACCAGCACCAGGTCCCGGCTGGCCGCGAAGTTATGCACCGTGGCGGGCAGTATGGGCAGCGCCGCGCCCAGCAGCAGCGGCAGCGCGGCCGCCGTGACGAACTTGCGCGCCGGTTCAGCCCTGCCGCGCCGCCGCAGCCAGAACCAGAACAGGGCGGCAGGCACCAGCGCCAGGACGTTCGTGCGCATCAGCGCGCAGAGGCCCGCCGCAAGGCCGCAGAACAGGTAGTCTTTTTTCAGGCCGCGCTCACCGGCGCGCAGGGCCAGCAGCGTGAACAGCGCCGTAGAGAAAATGACGAAAGTTTCCTTGGTAAGCAGGCCGGTGCTGAAAATAAAAGGCCGGTAAAGCGCGCAGGCGAGGCCCGCCAGCAGCCCGGCGCGGGCGCCGAAGCAGCGCTCGCCAACGCGCAGGATAAGCGCGCAGCTCAGGGAATCCACAAGGACCTGCAGCCACAGCACGCCGGCCGGATGATGGCCGAACACTTTATAAAAAAAAGCCAGGAAATAAGGATAGAACGGCGACTGGTAGAAAGCCGCGTGCCGCACCAGCTGCCCGCCGAGGATCTCCAGCGCCCATTTATCGTGCACCCAGGCGTCGGCGGAAAGCGCGCCGACATAAGGCAGCCCCAGCCACTGGCCCAGGAATACGGCCCGCACGATAAGGGCGAGCGCGGCTACTGCCAGTACCCGCCGCCAGGAAAAGCCTTCGGTCAATTATTTTCTCCCTGTCGAACCCGTCTTAAACCTGCAGCCCGGCCCGCCCGGCCTCGGCCGCCGCAAGGTTGGCGGCCGCCATGCGGCCGTAAACCGCGGCGGAGTGCGCGGAGATCTCTTTAAGCTTCAGGCTGAAAGCCGCGGTGCCGCACAGCACGAAAAAGCCGCTGAGCGCCATGGTATGCGCCACGCCTATGCGGCTGGCCGCCCAGCCGGCCAGCAGGCTGCCGAAAGGCGCCATGCCCATGAACGCCACCGAATAAAGCGCCATCACCCGGCCGCGCTTGTCGTCGTCCACCAGGGTCTGCACCAGGGTATTGGCGGAAGCCATGAAACTTATCATGCCGAAGCTGGCCATGCCGATAAAAACCGCGGAAAAAACAAAAACGGTGGAGAACGAGAAAGCCAGCAGGCCGGTGCCGAAGATAGCGGTGAACAGCGGAATGCCGCGCTCGAGCCCCGCGGGATGCCGGCGGCCGGCCAGGCGCAGCGCCCCCAGCAGCGCGCCGGTGCCCGAGCAGGCCATAAGAAAACCCAGCGTCCGCGGGCCGCCGTGCAGTATTTCCTTTACGTAGGCCGGCATCAGCACGGCGTACGGCATCCCCAGGAGGCTCCCCAGCGCCAGCATCAGCAGCACGTATTTTATGGGCGGGAAACCGACGGCGTATTTCAGGCCCTCGGCGAAGCCGCCGCCGGCCTTCCTGCCGGCCGTGCCGCTGCCCGCCGGCATGCGCATGGCCCGCAGCGCGGCTATGACCGCGATATAGGAGAAGGCGTTGAGCAGGAAACAAATGCCTTCGCCGAAAGCCGCTATGCAGACGCCGGCTATGGACGGACCTATAAGCCTGGCCGAATTGAACATCGAGGAATTGAGCGCGATGGCGTTGGCCAGGTCTTCCCGCTTCTCAACCATTTCCGACACGAAGGCCTGCCGGGCGGGAATGTCGAAAGCGTTGACGAACCCGAGCAGGGCGGCCAGCGTTATTATCTGCCAGACCTGCGGCGTGCCGGACAGCACCAGCGCGGCCAGCGCGAAAGCCTGCAGCATGGCCAGGCTCTGGGTTATGAGCAGTATGCGCCGCCGGTCGAAGCGGTCGGCCGTCACGCCGGTCAGCGGGGCCAGCAGCAGGCTGGGCGCCTGGCTGGCGAAGCCGGTGACGCCCAGCAGCAGCGGCGAGCCTGTAAGCCGGTACACCAGCCAGCTCAGCGCTACCGTCTGCATCCAAGTGCCGATGAGAGAGATGCACTGCCCGCCGAAGAACAGCCGGTAATTCCTGTATTTGAAGGCCCGCAGCATCAGCGCGAGCCTGGACCGGTGGGCGGCGGGGTGGTCCGTCATTTTTTTATTATTTTTCCCAGTATGCGCGGGCCGCGGGCGCCGGTGGCCGACGGGCAATGGTTCACGGCGCCTTTCAGGGCCAGCCAGGCCAGCAGCGCGAAGCAGGCCGGCTCCTTGGCCAGCGGATGCAGGCCCAACTCGGCGGAGGACCGCACCCTTACGCCCGAAGGCAGCAGCAGCGCGGCTATATTGTCCAGCAGCGCCGGGTTCAGCGCCCCGCCGCCGCTCACTATCAGCTCGCGCGTGCCGCGCGGCGCGAATTTCCTGAAAGCCAGCGCTATGGAGGCGGCGGTAAAAAGGTTCAGCGTGGCCAGCACGCCGGGCGCCGAGCTTTTTGTCACGCGCCCGAAATGTTTTTCTATGAACGCCTCCGAGAACTCGCTGCGGTCCAGCGACTTGGGCGGCCTCCGCCGGAAGAACGGCATGGCCAGGAATTTCTCCACCTTCGCCCGGTCGGGCTCGCCGGCGTAGGCCAGAGCGCCGCCGCGGTCGTAGGTCCGCCGGCCGCCGGTCAGCAGCGCCACGGCGGTATCCATCAGCGAATTGCCCGGCCCGGTGTCGAAGCCGAAGGTCTTAACGCCGCAGCCTGCGAAAGCTATGTTGCCCACGCCGCCTATGTTCTGCAGCGCCGCAGGGGAGCCGCCGCCGAACAGGTATTCGTCCATGAAAGGGATCAGCGGCGCGCCCTCTCCCCCCGCGGCCATGTCGGCGGGGCGAAAATCGCAGACCACCGGGCGGCCGGTCTCCTCGGCTATGAAAGAGGCCTCGCCTATCTGCAGCGTGTGCCCGCGGCCGCCGGGGCTGTGCCACACGGTCTGGCCGTGCGAACCTATGACGGCTATGCTCTTATAAGCCACCCTGTGCGTCCGGCAGAACCTGCGCACCATGCCCGCCCACAGGCGGCCCAGCTCGAAGTTCAGCGCGGAAAGTTCCGGCGCCTTCATTTCCCTGGCGGCTATTATTTTAGCCTGCAGCGCGGCGGAATAAGGGTAATTGGAGAATTTAAGCACCTTCAGCTCTTTGCCGGGGCCGGCCGCGCACAGTGCTATAGAAAGCCCGTCGGCGGAAGTGCCGCTCATCAGGCCCATTATTTTTTCTGTTTTCATGATCAGTATTTTTCCACGCTGTATTTCACCAGCCGGCCGTCCTTGTAGCTGAACTTGCCGGAAAAATGGCCGCGCCGCTTGAGCAGGGGCAGAAAAACCTTGTCCCCCGCCCAAAGATTGAGCTTCAGCAGGTCGGCGTCCTTTATCCATTCCAGCTCCCCCTCGGCGCAGTCCCGCATGCGGCCGGTGAACTCCGGGGCGGTGAACACGAAAACGTACCAGTCCTCTTCTTTGGCGAAGTCGGGGAAGGTCAGTACGCCTTTGAGCCTCGGGTTCTTTATTTTAAGGCCGGCCTCCTCGCGCACTTCGCGGATCACGCATTCCTCGGGCGATTCCCCGGGCTCGAATTTGCCGCCCAGGCCGTTCCATTTCCCTTCGTGGATAGCCGGAAGCTTCAGGCCGCGCGGCCACCTGCGCGGCCGCGTGCATGGCGGCGCCGGCCGAAATGCCGGCGAAGATGCCCTCTTCCTTCATCAGCCGCCGGGCCATGCCTCCGGCCTCGGCGTCGGTCACCCGTATTATCTCGTCGAGGCACGCTGTTTTAAGCACGCCGGGCACGAAGCCGGCGCCTATGCCCTGGATCTTGTGCGGGCCGGCGGGCGCGCCGGACAGCACGGAGGAAGTGAAAGGCTCCGCGGCTATTATTTTAACCGACGGCTTGCGGGCCTTGAGCACGTCGGCCACGCCGGTGATGGTGCCGCCGGTGCCCACGCCGGCCACGAAATAGTCCACCGCGCCGTCCGTATCGCGCCAGATCTCCTCGGCGGTAGTAGTCCGGTGCGCGGCCGGGTTGGCCGGGTTGTCGAACTGCTGCGGCATATACGCCCCGGGCGCGGCGGCCCTAAGCTCGGCGGCCTTCGCTATGGCGCCCTTCATCCCCTCTATCCCCGGCGTAAGCACGATCTCCGCGCCCAGGGCTTTGAGTATTTTCCGGCGCTCCACGCTCATGGTATCGGGCATGGTCAGCGTAAGCCGGTAGCCGCGCACGGCGCAGACGAAGGCCAGGCCTATGCCGGTATTGCCGCTGGTGGGCTCTATGATAAGGCTGCCCTCCCGGATAAGCCCCTGTTCGCGGGCGGCGTCGAGCATCCCCAGCGCTATGCGGTCCTTCACGCTGGAGGTCGGGTTGAAGAATTCCAGCTTGGCCAGGACCAGGGCCGTGCTGCCGGCCGTCACCCGGTTCAGGCGCACCAGCGGCGTGGCCCCCACCAGTTCCGTAAGGTCTTTGGCGTATTTCATTTTACCTCCACCAGCTTGCGCAGCTCGTCCAGTTCCTTGTGCACGCGGCGCATTTCCTCGCTGCAGAAATCGGGCAGCTTGTTATGGTCCAGCTGGCCCTTCGCCGAAGCGCCGCCGTGCGCGCTGTGCGCCGGCACGCCGAAAACCGTGGTGTCGGGCGGGATGGCCTGCAGCAGCACCGACCCCGCGCCTATGCGCGAGCGGGCGCCTATGGTTATGGCGCCCAGCACTATGGCGCCGGCGCCCACCACCACGCCGTTCTCCAGCGTGGGATGGCGCTTCTTGTGCTCCAGCGAAGTGCCGCCCAGCACCACGCCCTGGTAAAGCAGCACGTCGTCGCCTATCTCGGTGGTCTCGCCTATGACCACGCCCATGCCGTGGTCTATGAAGAAACGGCGGCCTATGGTGGCGCCGGGGTGTATCTCTATGCCGGTAAAAAAACGGGCGAAATGCGACAGCAGGCGGGCCGGCAGGTAAAGGCCCAGCCGCCAGAACCAGTGGGCGAGCCTGTGCACCCACACCGCGTGCAGGCCCGGGTAGCAGAGCAGCACCTCCGCCCAGCCGCGCGCGGCCGGGTCTTTTTTGAACACAGTCCGTATATCTTCAAGAAAACGCATGTTCCCTCCGGCCGCACAGCTCTTTTCCCGCCCTGAAAAGCAGCAACCATTATATAACTTTTGTATTGTTCAGCCGCCGGCCGGCCTAAAGCCGGAGATGACGGACAGCAGTTCCAGCGGCCCGCCCTTTTTCACCGCGCGCACTTCGCGCACCAGCAGGAACAGCGGCGCCACCGCCAGCGCGCGCAGCGCGGCGGAAATTAACAGCAGGAAAATGAACGAGCTGCCCCGGACGGCCGGCAGGCGCCCGTACAGCCAGCCGCCGGCCAGCGCGCCGCCGAACTGGGCCAGGCCGCCGATAAAACTGTAAAAAGCGTTGTAGCCGGTGCGGGAGTGGGCGGGGGCCGTTTCATAGATGAAATTATTCATGCCTATCAGGTAGGCGCCCCAGATGATCCCGGAAAATATTTCAACTACGGCCAGGTAATAGAAATTCCGGCTGAAGGTCCAGAACAGCGGCACCAGAGGAATGAGCAGGAAAGCCGCCTTGAGTATCATGACGCTGCCGTAGAGGTCGGCCAGCCGGCCCCAGCGCTGCATGAACAGGTAGGTCATCAGCGGCCCCACGCTCATCAGCACCATGTAGCGGGTATAGCCGCAGCGCAGGTCGGACAGCACGTAAACCCCGAAGAACGGCGCGGACAGGTAGGTGGAGCACAGCAGCAGGAAAACCGAAAAGAACAGCGCCGGGATGCGCCCTTTGCGCAGGTCCAGGGCGGACAGGAAATCCACGCCCGCGCCGCGCGGCATATGATAGCTGTTGCGCGGCTCGTGCATCAGCGTCAGGTAATAGAAAGAGGCCAGCCGGAACGCGGCGGCCGCGGCGAAGATGAAAAAAAAGCCCCACGGCGCGGCTTTTTCCCAAAGCCCCAGTATCCTGGCGGCCAGGAAGCTGGCGGCGAAGAAAACGACGCCCACCAACTGCGAACGCAGCCCGAAGAAATTTCCCCGCTTCGAAGGCGGGATGTATTCGCCCATCAGCACCGCCCAGGGCGGGCCGGACAGGTTCCCCGCCACCGTGTACGCCACCGTCAGGGCTATGAACGCCGCCAGCGCCCAGCGCGCCGGCAGGAAAACCGCGGCCGCCGCGCCGGCCAGCGCCGCCGCCTGCAGGCCCACGGCCAGCAGCAAGGCTTTCTTGCAGCGCCCCAGCGCCAGCACTATTTTCTCGGTGAACAGCTGGCAGAAGGCCGAAGCCAGCGGCGGCAGCGACCGCAGCAGGCCGATGCCCATGGGGGTGGCGCCCAGCGCCAGGGCGAAAGGCACGCCGTAGGGATCGGCGAAACCGCTCATCAGCGCCCAGGCGACGCCATCCTTTATGGAGGCCTCCACGCTGGTTTTAACGCGCTGTTTTTGCATTGTGTCCATGAATTATATAAATTATCCTCTGAGCGGACGGGCAAGGGAGCGGCTATGAACGAAATAAAGACTCTGCAGGGGCATACCGAAGGCGTGCTCGCCCTGGCTTTCTCGCCTTGCGGTAAATTCCTGGCCACGGCCGGCGCCGACAATACCATAAGGCTCTGGGACACACCGGACGGCATCGAGATCCGGACCCTGCAGGCCCATAAAGGCGACGTCCGGGCCCTGGCCTTCTCGCCCGACTGCGGCATCTTCGCCTCGGCCTCCTGGGACAAGACGGTAAAGCTCTGGCGGACCTCCGACTGCGCCACGCTGGCCGAAGCCGAAAAGCATACCGCCGCGGTGAACTGCCTGGCCTTCTCGCCCAACGGCAAGCAGCTTTTTTCCGGCTCGGACGACGCCACCATCAAAGTATTCTCCTCCCCCGGCGGTTCGCTGGAAAACACCATAAACCCCGGCATGGGAGACATAAAGGCCCTGGCGGTCTCGCCCAAAGGGCTGCTGGCGGCCGGCGGGGTGGACCTGCAGCTGCTCGAGCCCGCGGGCAGGCTGCTCAAGGACAACGACAACTACCTGCACGGCGTTAAACAGCTGGCTTTCTCCCCGGACGGGAAAATGCTGGCCGTGGCCACGGGCATGGAAAAACGCTACGAGATCTGGAACGCGGAAACCCTGGAAGAGGCCGGCTCGGTGAAAGACTCCGACTGGCTGAACTGCGTGGTTTTCACCACCAACAGCAGGTTCCTGATAACCGGCGGCATGGCCGTAAAGCTCTGGGACCCGGCCACCGGCGCCTGCGTGAAGACCTTCGAAGGCCATACGGACGAGATCTACGGCGTGGCGGTCTCTCCGGACGGGAAACTTCTGGCCTCGGCCTCCAACGACAAGACCGTGAAGCTCTGGGCCCTGTAAGGGCCGGGGCGCGGCGCGCTGGCCGCTTTTTCGTTACAAATGTAACGCCGTTTTTATGTAGAATAGTACACGTTGATAAATTGATTCAGGAGGGTTTAATGAGAAACACAGCGATCTTAGCAATAGTCCTCGCGATGGCGGGCAATGCCGGCGCCGCCGGTTTCCGCCTGGCGGAACAGGACGCGAAAGCGACAGGTATGGGTAACTCGTTCGTGGCGGTAGCCGACAATGCCTCGGCGGCCTGGTACAACCCCGCGGCCATTCTGGGCCTTGAGGGCACCAACCTGTCCCTGGGCAGCGTAATGGTGGCTCCTTCCATGGACCACAAGAACGAGGTCAGAGCGACCTCCACGGACAAGATAGAGAACGTGCTCCACGTTCCTCCGCATTTTTACGCCACGCGCAAAATGACCCCGAAAATAGCCATCGGCCTGAGCGTGAACGCTCCCTTCGGCCTTTCCACCAACTGGGATAAGCTGGCCGCGAATACCCGCGAGATAGCCACTAAATCCGAGATACAGGCCGTCTACACCAACCTCAACGGCGTTTATAAAGTGAACGACGCCCTTTCCGTGGCCGCCGGCGCCAGCTACGTAAGCCTGGACGCGACCATGAACAAGAAAGTGGAATTCGGCACGACCAACGTCGAACAGACCCTGAAAGGCGACGGCAACGGCGTAGGCTTCAACGTCGCCGGCCTGTACAAATGGAACAAATGGCAGTTCGGCACCAGCTACCGGAGCGCGGTAAAGATAGATGTGGACGGCAAAATAAATCTCCCGACCACCGGCACCACGCTTGGCGCCCTGGCGGCGGATAACAGGAACGCCAAGACCACGATAACCATGCCCGACATGTTCCAGCTCGGCGCGTCCTATAAATACAGCGACACCTAGCTGTTCTCGGGTGAAGCCGACTACACCAACTGGTCTACCTACCGCCGCCTGATAATAGATTACACCAGGAATACCGGCGCGGCCGCCAAGACCATAGACGACAAGAACTGGACCAGCGTATGGGCCCTTCGCGCCGGCA
The DNA here is from genome assembly GCA_026388125.1 of Elusimicrobiota bacterium. Classification (GTDB taxonomy): domain Bacteria; phylum Elusimicrobiota; class Elusimicrobia; order Elusimicrobiales; family UBA9959; genus UBA9959. The sequence continues at coordinate 7,331 of JAPLKJ010000310.1, read as the reverse complement.
CCGAGTATAAAGTATCCGACGCCTGGAAAGCCCGGGCCGGTATTTTCTATGACTGGACCCCCGTCACGGAGAAATACTTCGAGACCCGCGTACCCGACGCTGACCGCCTGGCCTTCTCCATAGGCGCGGGCTACACCAAAGGCAATATAACCGTGGACGCTTCCTATATGTACCTGAAGTTCATGGAAAGGAAGATAGACTCCAGCGTGCAGGACGATGGAGCCACTATCGGCGGCAATTACCTGAACGGCAAGTACAACGCCTCGGCCATGCTGCCGGCCATCACCGTAAGCTACAAGTTCTAAGCTTACAGGCTAAACGCGTAACGAACCCCGTCCGCCCCGCGGACGGGGTTTTGTTTTGCCCCCGCGCCTGCTTAACAAATTTACTGCCTGCGCCGCCGGCCCGTCCGGCTTTACACAGAATTTACATTCCGGTATTTCCCGAATTCATATAATTAGCGCATAGTAGAATACCTAAACAGGAGCCTATAAATGCCAGAAGCCCCCGTCCACTCACCCGACTACCGCCGCCGCCGTTTCCTGAACTGGTTCCCCCTCGGCCTTACCTACGCCACGTTCTACATGGGCCGCTACAATCTTAACGTCGCGTCCAAGAGCATGATGGACATGTTCCACCTGAGCAAGGGGGAATTCGGCATCATAGCCACCGCCGGGTTCTGGACCTACGCCCTGTCCGTAATGTTCAACGGCCCGCTGGCCGACCGCATTGGCGGCAAGAAAGCAATACTTTTCGGCGCGCTGGGCGCTTCGCTGCTGAACCTGGTGATAGGCCTGCTGTTCCTCAACGGCTGGAGCACGAAGCTGATAGTCGGCATGTCGCTGCTCTACGCCGTGAACCAGTACTTCCAGTCTTTCGGCGCGCTGTCGGTGGTGAAAGTGAACGCCCCGTGGTTCCACGTGAAGGAGCGCGGCGTGTTCGGCGGCATCTTCGGCATAATGATCTCCGGCGGCTACTTCCTGGCCATGACCGTAGGCGGCTGGATAATGTCCACCATGGCCTGGTACATGGTGTTCCTGATACCTTCGGCCGCCATCTTCCTCATGTTCCTGGTGGACCTGTTCATGGTGAAGGATACGCCCGAAGCCGCCGGCTTCGAGAACTTCAACACCGGCGACGCCTCCTCCCACGAGAAAGACAACGCCGTACCCCTTAAATTCGGCGAACTGATGACCCGCGTGTTCACCAACCCCGTGATAGTAACGCTGGCCGTCTCGGAATTCTGCACCGGCTTCGTGCGCCAGGGCCTGCTGCTCTGGTTCGTGCCGTTCCTGAGCGAAGTGCACAAGATAGAGCACGGCGGCACACTGTTCACCATCGCCACCTCCGGCATCACCGTGGGCGGAATAATAGGCGGGATATTGTGCGGCTACATGTCCGACAAGCTGTTCCAGTCGCGCCGCCCGCCGGTGGCCTTTATCTTCTACCTGCTGCAGATAGTTTCGCTGTTCATACTCGGCCAGACGGCCAGCCCGCTGGTGGCGTCGTTGATGATAGGCGTCTCCTGTATGTGGATCTTCGGCGTGCACGGGATGCTCACCGGCACCGCCTCCATGGACTTCGGCGGCACAAGGGCGGCCTCCACGGTGGCGGGCCTGCTCGACGGCGTGCAGTACCTGGCCTCGGGCCTCACGGGCTTCCTGATGGGCCATTTCCTGGACAAATGGGGCTGGGGCTCCTGGACATACATGATAATGCCCTTCTCGCTGGCCGGCGCGCTGCTGATGACCCGCCTGTGGAACGCGGTGCCGCTTAATAAGCCCGACACCGGCGAGCCGGAAGACCACCGGCCGCTGGTGGAAGACGAAGCTTAGCGGAAGGCTCACACTTGCCGGCATAGGACCGCGGGCCGCCCCGCGGTCCTTTCTTTCCTCCTGTTAACGGCGGCGCCGGCCGCTGTCCCTGCCGCCCGCCCTCTTTTCCTTAATATAAGACATCCCCAAGCCCCCGGCCGGGATAAAGTACCCAGGGAGGCCTGGGTCCGACTGCCCATGACCGCGCGCGCCGGATGTAATACAATGTATTGCATTGTTATTACAACGTTGTACGCTGTTTAAACGGCAGACGACGACCCGGTACAGGAGAAACCATAGATGAACACAAAGAACACGGTTTGCGCGGTATCGCTCTTGACGCTGGGGATTATTTTTTTAACACCCCGATGCTCCCTTTGCGCCGCTGTGCCCCCGGCACAGAGTATGGATATCAGTTTCGACGGCGCTCCGGGCGCTTACTCCGACATTTACGCGGACCTGCCCGCCGGCCCGGCTGTGCCGGCGCCGGCCGGGCCGCTCCCCGCGGCATCCCCCTACCCGCTGGGACAGGCCAAGGCCTGGGAGGACTATTTCTGGCAGCTGGGCGGCATGGTCAAGCCGGGCGGGCTGGCCGACTGCGGGCTGAACAAATTACAGCTGCTGGTGGACGGGCCGGAGGTGATGCGCGCCGCGGGGCCCGACCTGCGCGGCGCCAGGTCGTTCATCCATATCGAGATCTTCCAGTGGCAGGCGGACGAGATAGGCGCGAAGCTGCGCGATCTGCTGGCCGCAAAAGTGAAAGCCGGCGTACGCGTAAGGATAATGCTGGACCGCCTCGGAAGTTCGCTTATGGTCGTGGGTAGCAGGGAGAACAAGTTCGTGGATTCCATGCGCGACTCTGGCATAGAGGTAAAGGTGCGCCCGTTCGAGCTGCTGCACCTGGACCACCGCAAAGTGATAGTGATGGACGACGGGGCCGGCGGGCTGGTGGGCTATACCGGCGGGATGAACATCGGCGAGGATTACCAGCTGAACTGGCATGACCAGCAGACGCGCGTTACGGGGCCGGCGGTAGCGCAGCTGCATAGGTCTTTTATAGAGAAATGGAAAAAATCGGCCGGAGAAGAGCTTTCAGGCTTCCCCGAGCCGCGGCCGGAGGAAGGCGGCGTACGCACCTACGTCATCACGCATAAAGGAGGCGGCGCCGACCATAACATAAAGAGCGCCTACATTCTGGCCATCAACACCGCGCGCGACCTTATCCGCATAGAAGACCCGTATTTCACCGACCGCAAGGTAATAGAGGCGCTTATTAAAGCCGCCGCCGACCCCCGGCGCCCGGGCCTTAAAGTGCAGCTGATAGTGCCTGCCAAGAACGATATGCAGATAACTCTGAGCGCCTTCCGCTCGCATTATAAGGACATGCTGAAGGCAGGCATAGAGATATACGAATACCAGCCGCGCATGGAGCACCTGAAGGTGGCGGTAATGGACCATCTCTGGGCCACGGTTGGCTCGTCCAATCTCGATCCCCAGAGCCTCAGATACAACAATGAGATGAACCTGCTGGTGCTCGACCGGGAATTCGCGGCGCAGCTCGACACCCGCATTTTCGACAAGGATATCGCCCAGAGCCTGCGGATAACCAGCGCCAAGTTCGATCTCGGCAACGCTATCGCCGGGCACCTGCCTTTCCTGAGCCCGCAGACTTCTTTGCCTGTCGACCTGGCCGGGCTGTGAACTTCATGAATAAAATGAAAGGACCTGATACAGTTAAATTCCCGGGCTTTCTTGCTGCGGCCCTGCTCGTTGGGCTGGCCTGCGCCCCGCTGGCGGCGGCCGGCGCCGAGGCGCTGAACGGACTTGTTGCCATGGCCGGGCCCGGCGCCGCCTTAATGGAGAAGGGCGGCTGGCAGACCGTGGCCGTCTCTACGGTACAGGGGCCGGCCGCGCCCCTGGGCGGGCAGTCGGCGGACGAGATCTCGTTCTGGGAAAAGATGCAGGCGAAGTTCGACGTGAACAAAGATATCTGCGACAAAGCGAAGATCCCGCTCAGCTTCGACGTCAGCCCCACCGACCTGATGGGCGTGGAAGGCCTGGCGGTCGGCGCAGGCGCCGGCCTGCACCGCGACTTCCGCCGCTTTCCGGACGGCCGCCTGGCGCTGACGGACGCCGTCGCGCTCAGGCTGAACCTCGGCCTGGAAACCCCTGCTTTGGAGGCCGGCGCCGGGGTCTCGCTGGGCCTTAAGGCGGGCGTCCGGCTGGAGGGCGAGTCCGTAGTTATCCGCGACCTCGGCTACGTAAAAAGCTGCGGCCAGCTGCGCGTGCTGCTCAACCCGCTCAAGATAAAGACCATCCTGCCGCTGAACGCGGAACATATTTCAGGTATGCAGGTGGGCGAGCTGTGGAAAATGCCGGTGGTCTTCTGGGCCGGCATCACGCCGTCGGTCGGCGCCACGGCCTACCAGACCACCGTCAGCGTTTCGTTCACCAGCGCCCGCGAATATGTCCCCACGGTCTCGCTGTTCCGCAGGAGCGGGAAGGAGCTGCGTTTCCGCCTGCGCATAGACAGGGCCGTGATCCGCGCGGCAGGCGGCTCGGTAAGCGCGGGATTGTTCCCGGAGCATACGGCGCTGGACGCCATCCAGCCGCAGCTGGAGAGTTATCTCGGCGGCACCGTAGGCGTGCCTGCCGCGAAAAAGATAGTTGAGGTCTTCAAGAATTACCTGACCGCCAGCTTCAACCTCAGCCTGGGCCAGCGCAAAGGGCAGCGCATCCTTATAGAGTACGTCCTGGACCCGACAGACGCCGGACAGATGGAGGCGCTGGCCGCCCTGCTGCAGGGCGGTCAGCTCGACAACCTCCGCCAGCTGGCGAAGATGGTTACCGCGTGGCGCTATCTGCCGGGACACGCCAGCATAGAGAGCGCGCAGGAGCTGGACAGGCTGCAGGCCAAATGGGGCGGCAGGCTGGAGACGGACCCCGCCTACGCCGGCATGGACGCCTATAACGACCACGCTCACAGCGTGGACCTCCACGTTCCGCTGATAACCGACCAGCGCAACGCCTCGGGCCTGCGCTACGACCGTTTCGCCCCGGCCGGGGGCGGCGCGGTCATGACCGTCTATCATAAATACAAGAACCGGGATTCCGATTTCTTCCCCGTTCCCGTGGCCGGCCCGCTGATCAGGCACGACAGCAGCCGCAACGCGTACGCGCTGACCACGCGCAGCTCTTCGGCGGCCGTCAGCGGCCCCGCGCTGGTGTACCAGCAGTTCGAAAGCGAGATGCGCCACCACGACCACAGCGCCCGCGAGATGCTGGAGGAGGCCAACAACGTAGTGAAGTACGCCGGCGCCAAAGGCGACGGAATAAACCCCGCAACGGAGCTGCCGCTGGATTCTATCCATCCGCCGCGCCCGCCGGCCTCCGGCGCAGGGCAGGACCACGTTTACGGGTCAACTTTCATGTCCTTCAGCCTGGCTTTCAGCACAAAGGCGGTGGCCGATATCCTGGCCGCACCCGCCGGCCTTATCGTAAAGTCTTTTTTCAACGCGCTGGACGCCGCCGCGGGCGGGATAATGATGAAAGTGCTTTCGGTCTCCACGGTGGACGAGAACGGCGGCCTCAGCTACTCCCGCCGGGACGTAGCCGGGGTAGTGGACCTGACCGGAGATGAATTCAAACCCGGGTTCGGCATAATGGACATGATCGCCAAACTTTGCGCTACCGCCGCCAGGGTGGCGGCGGATATCGCGGGCGTGCGCGCCATAGCCGACCCGGACCAGAAGGCCGAGAGGCTGGCCAGGCTCATGGGCGGCGAAGGGAGCTCAGGCCTGGCTTACACCGGGCTGCTCCGGGTGCTGATACAGCTCGCGGAGCCGGCCGACATAGCGGCGCAGCTCAACTTCCGCGCGGACAAGAAGATAAAGGGCGAACAGGACAGCTCGGCCCGCCTCGCTCTCAACGGCGGGCCGGACAGCGAGGCCGCCGCCGTACAGCGCGGGCTCGAGCTGAATAACGGCCGTTATTCTAACCCTTCGGCGCTGAGCGACTGAACGTGAAAACTCCTTCGTCATGGCCGGCGGCGGCCCCATAAAGGAAGGTCTGCTGCTGCCGCCCGAGTTGGATATCATTTGCTGCCGGAATATCACCGACTTCCTTTTCAAGAAAGTCCGCGCCCTGAAATATACCGGCCCGGACCGTATTACTACCTAGCAGGCCGGGCAACATTCCGAATAGCCGGCCGGCCGGCCAGGGGCTATACTTATCTCAGACCAGCTTTACCGGTATAAACGGGTAGAGAAAACTGGAAAGAACAGAACGCTGGACTTTACGGCCCCTGCCACCGCGGCCGTAGGCCGCGGCGCAAGGATGAAAACATGAAAATAATATCGATAATAGCGCTGGCGGCTTGGCTTGCTCCAGCGGCCGGCGCGCAGAATACGGCCGCCCCGGCGCAACCCTCATTGGAGAAGCCGGCGCAACCTTCGGCAGCAGCGCCCGCCCAGCCTTCCTTAGAGAAGCCGGCCCAGCCCACATTGGCAGGACCGGCCCAGCCCGCGGTTGCGCCTTCGGCACAGCCTACCGCCGTTCCTGCCGCGCCGGTGGTCACATCGCCGGAAGCCGTCTTCTTCCGCCCCGTGAAGAACCCTGTCCCCACGCTTACTGTTACAACGGCGCCGGCCTCCGCTTTTTTCCGGCCCGTACAGAGCGCCTTACCGGCGCTGGGTGGCACGGCGGAACCGGGTGCGACAGGCTTCCGCCCCTTTCACAGCACCACCACGATCGGGGCCTTTACCCCGGCCTCTGCACGGGAGTTGACCGTGGAGGAGCTCAGAAAGAACAATATCGACGAAATAAATACGCTCAAGCAGAGCCTCAAAGGGAAACCGCAGGCCGAATTCGACAAAGCGGTGAAAAGCAGGAAAGCCGAACAAAACGCCGTGATAATAGCGCGGCAGAACTCAGACAAGGCCGCCGCGGCGAAACTCGCACAAAGCCACCCCAAGCCGCCAGGGCCGGTGAGAAAGTCGACAGGGACAGCCGCGGATTGAGCTGTAAAAAAAGCCCCGCTGCCGGGGCTTTTTTTATTTAAACCATCGCCGCTCTATGCCGGGTAATTCCCGGCCGGCGGCAGGGCGGCCACAAGGCGGGCCACTTCCACGGCCTGATTTATTAAACCCTTTATAGTTTCAGGCGTTGAAACGTTCTCCTGATCGTCCCCCGGCATAACGCCCGGCCCGGGCTCGAATTCCATCTTTTCATCCTTGAGCCGGCAGGTGACCCTGCCGAAGAAATCGCTGAACAGCTGCCACGAAGCGCTATTCCCGAAGAAAGCTTCGGCCGCCTGGCGCGGCTCGCCGCGCACGGCCAGCTGGCCGGCCCAGTTCCAGGCGGAGGAATCCAGCTTTTCCGGCAGGAAGCCGATCGGGGTCTGCAGTATGGAGTCCGGCCCGACATAAAGATCAAGCCCGGCCGGGTTGGGAAGTTCTACGGTAAAAGCAAAAGACTTGGAAACATGGCGGGAATAGCCGGCATGCGACCGGGAGGAAG
>JAPLKJ010000297.1 GCA_026388125.1 Elusimicrobiota bacterium | reverse complement strand
ACGCACACTGCGTTTATCCGCGTGCCGGTAGACACCCTGAGCTTATCGGGCGTGACGGAATCTATCACCGGGCCGCTGGCCACCCACACCTCGACGTTCTTGTTCAGCATGCCGCCGGGCTCGCCGTCGTCCACCTGGCAGGTAATGCCGTAGGTGCTGTACGCTACACCGGCGTCCGGCGCCACCCAGTACAGCGTCGAACTGCTGACGCTGCCGTTCACCGTGCCGCTGCTGTAGGTCCAGCTGTAGACCAGCCGGCCCATATCGCCCAGGTCCTTGGCCGAGCACGTTATTGTAGATATCTCGAAAGGCTCTAAACCCCCGTCCACTCGTAGAGCAGGGGGCCGGCCGCCGGAGAGGTGGCCACGCACACTGCGTTTATCCGCGTGCCGGTAGACACCCTGAGCTTATCGGGCGTGACGGAATCTATCACCGGGCCGCTGGCCACCCACACCTCGACGTCTTTGTTCTGCAGGCCGCCGGGCTCGCCGTCCTCCACCTGGCAGGTGATGCCGTAGGTGCTGTATGCCACGCCGGGATCCGGCGCCACCCAGTACAGCGTCGGAGTGGTAGAACTGCCGTTCACCGTGCCGCCGCTGTATTTCCATTTGTAGGTCAACCGGCCGAGGTCGCCCAGGTCCTTAGCCGCGCACGTTATGGTGGATACGTCCAAAGGCACCACTCCCGGCGGCTTGGCCGTCAGCGAAACAATTATAAGGTTATTTACCACGACGCGCGTGCTCTTCCACACAGTAATGTGATTGTCGTCCGTAGCCGTGCAGGTAAGGTCGTAGGTGCCGGTCGACGTTGGCGCCGTCCAGGCGAAAGTATCGCCGAGACCGCTGGCCGTGCCGCCGGTAGCCGTCCAGGAGTACGTCAGGCCGGCAACGGGCGAGGTGGCCACGCATACCGCGGTGACCAAAGTGCCGGTAGACACTCTGGGTTTATTGGGCGTAACGGAGTCTATGACCGGGCCGCTGGCCACCCAGACGTCGACGTTCTTGGTCTGCATGCCGCCGGGCTCATGGTCGTCCACCTGGCAGGTGATGCCGTAGGTACTGTACGCCACGCCGGGATCGGGCGCCGTCCAGTACAGCGTCGAACTGGTGATGCTGCCGCTGACCGTGCCGCCGGTATACTTCCATTTATAGGTCAGCCGGCCGAGGTCGCCCAGGTCCTTGGCCACGCACGTTACAGTGGACACGTTGAAAGGCACTACGCCCACCGGCTTGGCCGTCAGCGAAACTATCATAAGGTTGTTGACCACGACGCTCGTGCTTTGCCATACCGCGCCGCCGTTGGTGTCCGTCACCCTGCAGGTAAGGTCGTAAGTACCGGTAGACGTAGGCGCCGTCCAGGCGAAGGTTTTGCCGGTGCCGCTGAGCGTGCCGCTGGCGGCCGACCAACTGTACGTCACCGGGCCGGGCGCCGGCGAGCTGGCCACGCACACCGCGGTTACCAAAGTGCCGGTGGACACCCTGAGCTTATCAGGCGTGACCGATTCTATCACCGGGGCGCTGGCCACCCAGACGTCCACGTTCTTGTTCTGCATGCCGCCGTCCGCATGGTCGTCCACCTGGCAGGTGATGCCGTAGGTGCTGTACGCTATGCCGGGATCGGGCGCGGTCCATCTCACCACGGCGCCGGTGCCGGTTATCGTGCCGCTGGTGGCCGTCCACGTATAGGTCAGCCCGCTGAGATTTCCCAGGTCGTTGACGAGGCAGGTCACGGTAGAGACGGCCAGAGGATAGACGCCGACCGGATCAGCGATAAGCGACGTTATCATCAGATTGTTCACCACTATGCGCGTGCTTTGCCACACCGTGCCGCCATTGGTATCCGTCACCGCGCAGGTTACGTAGTACGTGCCGGTAGAGTCGGGCGCGATCCAGGAAAGGGTGGAAGTGAGTAAACTGGAGGAACCAACGGTCCCGCCCGTGGCCGTCCAGTTATACGACAGCGTGCCGGGCGCCGGCGTGGTAGCAACGCACACTATGTTCATTAAGGTGCCGGTAGAGACCCTGGACTTACCGGGGGTGAGAGAGAATATGACCGGGGCGCTGGCCACCCAGACCTCCACGCTCCTGTTCTGCTTGCCTCCGGGCGCATGGTCGTCCACCTGGCAGGTGATGCTGTACGTGCTGTACGTGAACGTCGAGGCCGGCGCGGTCCATTTTACTTCCGGGCCGCTGCCGGTTATAGTGCCGCTGGTAGCCGTCCACGTATATTCCAGGTCCGCGGTATCGCCGCTGTCGGTAGCCAGACAGGTTATGGTAGAAACAGCCAGCGGATAGACGCCTACGGGAGTGGCGGTCAGCGACGTTATCGACAGATTATTCACCACTACGGTGGTACTAGCCCATACCGTGCTGTTCCTGCTGTCGGTCGCCGTGCAGGTTATAGAGTATGTCCCGGTAGAGTCCGGCGCCGTCCATACCGCCCTGGAGTCCGTACCTCCCACCTGTCCGCCCGTAGCCGACCAGGTGTACGTCAGGTCTCCGGGCGCGGGAGAAAGGGCGGAGCACGTTACATTGGAAGTACCCCCGGTCTGCACCCTGGAGGGGTCGGGAGTGAGCGACATTATCACGGGCCCGGTGGCCACCCAGACTGTGACCTCGGCCTGCGCCGTCCCACCCTCGCCGTCGGAAACCTCGCAGCTTATGGTGTAGGTCCCTATCACTATCGGCGCGGTCCAGACAGTCTGATACTTGTCGGTATTAGAAAGGGCGCCGTCCGCGGCCGTCCAGGTGTAGAACAGCGGGTCGTTATCGTCCGGGTCGGAGGCGTTGCAGGTTATGGTGCTGACGCCCCCGGTAGAGATCACCACCGGGTCGGCGGTAAGGGAGTTTATCTGCGGCATCGGCGTGTCCCCGCCTTCCCCGTTGCCGCCTCCGCCGGCCTTGCGCTTGGTGGTGGCCGCCGGCCAGGAAACCGGGGGTCGTATGGGCCCTGACCTTTTTCCCGAGTTACTTGACTTTGCTTTGTACCGCGGAGATGAGGCCGAAATGCAGGCCGTCCGAAGAGAAGCCGGGCGGAAGGATGGACAATACGAAAAAACAAGTAACAATAACGCACAGCGTCCGCCAGAGCCCGAAGCGGCGCAGCAGCTCCCTGCCCCTGGAGATGCAGCCGCCGTTGCCGGGAAGACGCACCCCTCCGGACCCGGGCCCGCTGCCCGGTTCTTCGGAAAAAGAGGTATCCTCTCTGCGCGGCACACATCCTCCTGGAATGACTCAGATCACTGTAGAAAATTCTATTTCCCGGATTCCGCACGATACCTACAGAATGGCAAAACAAATAAGATAACAGACGCGGCTCTCCGCGGGCCCGTTAAATTACGTTGCCTATAGTATAAGTGATATTATAGTTATGTCAAGAGGCGGCTAGTAACATGCGTTTCTGCGCGTTATCGCCGCCAAAAGTCAAAACGTAAGCGTCACTTTTTTCAGGCCTCTCGGCCTGTCCGGGTTCAAACCGCGCGCCTGGGCCAGGTTAAGCGCCAGGAGCTTAAGCTCTATGTCCGTAAGCAGGCAGTTAAAGGGGTAGTTACCCCTTTTTTGCGTCACTATCCGGTACGGGGTGCCCCGTTCATCCAGCGCTTTCCTGACCTTCAGCAGGTCTTCCGGCAGGGCTCCGCCCGGGTTCAGCAGGAAAACGAAGTCCCTGCGGGTATAGGCTCCCACGGGACCATGGAGGAATTCCGCCGCGGAATACCCCAGCGCGTGCGCCTTCGCCATTTCCCTGAACTTGAGCGCGGAATCGTCGGCTACGGCGTTATAAGGCCCGCGGCCCACGAAACCTATCATCTGCGCCCGCTTAACCTGCTTGAAAAACCCCTGGGAAGCCTGCCGAAAAGGGGCATTTACCAGTTTCCGGGCCAATTTTACGGTATCCGGGAAATCTCTGTCCTTGAAACAGCCGCTCCAGACCTGGGCGGTCCAAAGCACGGCCCAAAGTTGCAAGATGAAACTTTTCGTGGCGGCCACCGGCAGTTCGGGCGACCCCGACAGCAGGATATGGCGGCCGGCCAGGCGCGCCAGGGGGTTTTTAGAGAGGTCCGCCTCATTGGTAACGGCCGTGCCGCGGGCCCCCCAGCCGGTCAGTTTTTCCAGGCAGGCCACTATATCCGGGCTTTTGCCTGACTGGGAAAAAGCCCACACTGCCTGGCCTTTGAAATTAAGCGGCCTGGCGGCCTCGAAGATAGAGTGCGGATGGATGAAATTGGTTATAGTTCCCGCATAAGTTTCCCATATATACTTAGCGAAGAGAGTGGCGTTGCCTGAGGAGCCGCGGCCCACCAGGTAAACCACCTTGTCTTTGGAGCGTATGGCCGAAGCCTTGAGGCTGCCGGCCCCGGCCGAGAACTTTTCCAGCAGTTCCGGTATCTCCCGGATATCCTTTGCGGTGAGTGTTTCTTCTATTTTCATAAATTCAGCCTGTTACCGGCCCGTAACTTTCCTTTTCGCGTTCCTAAGCTGCTTCATTCTGTCGTCTATATCCTTGAGGTCGGCCCCGGTGCGCCCGTAATGGGCGTGCTCTATGGGCGAATCCGGGCAGATATAAGTGCCGCGGCGCACCCCTTTGGGGTCTTTTTCCAGTCCCAGCCAGATGAACCAGGGGCTCATATCCGAAAAATTCCGGGCTATCAGCTCAGGGTTAGAACGCATTATCTCCCGTTCGTCCCCGAACCCGTCCAGCACGGCCCCGGAATGGTAGCCGGCCTCTTTGGCGGCTTCCACATCCCGGTGCGTGTCGCCTATAATGTAAACCTCGCCTTTCTTTATCTCCGTCCCGGCTATTTTTGCCGCCCGCTCCACCGCCTTTTCCAGCACCAGGCTCCTGTGATGCGAATCGCAGCCGTAGCCGCCGAAGGCGAAATGCTTCAGCAGGCCTGACGGTTCCAGTTTTATGAAGGCCCCCTCTTTAAGGTTGCCGGTGCCGAGGCCTACCAGAACGTTCTTGCGGCCGGCAAGCTTTCCCAGGAACTTTTCCACGCCCTTGACCTTCATATATTTTCCGGCCTTTACGGAAGCCAGCACTTCGGCCGGCAGGCGGGCCACGTATCTGCGCGTGAGCTCGGCCAGTTCCTTTTTAGCGGGCTTGCGGCCGGCGCCGGCCTTGAAAGCGTTCTCAAAATTGGCCTTGTCGGTGGCGCCCTGCAGCTGGAAGGACTGGCAGGCCTGCGGATGGCCGGTCATGGCTTCCACCGCGTGATTGAGCGCCCGCGCGCCCGCGCCTCCCGCGTTGACCAGCGTGCCGTCTATGTCGAAAAGGATGATCTTCATGCCGTATTTCCTTTCTGAACTATCTTCCCTTTCTTTACCGTCAGCACGCACTGGTTGGCGCCGAAGTAATAACAAAGCTCCCTGTAATCGTCGGCGGCGAAGAAAGCCAGGTCGGCCTGCCTGCCCGGCGCCACGGAGCCCGCCCGGTCGCCCATGCCCAGCGCCCACGCGCCGTTCACCGTGGCGGCGCACAGCGCCTCCTCCGGCGTCATGGCGCAATGCGTGCAGGCGGCCGCCAGCACGAACTGCATGTTCCAGCAGGGGCAGGTGCCGGGGTTGAAATCGGTAGCCAGCGCCACGGGCACGCCCTCGGCTATCAGTTCGCGCGCCGGCGGGTATTTTGCAAGGCCAAGATAGAAATTAGAGGCCGGCAGCAGCGTGGCTATGGTGCCGGCGTCGCGCAGGGCGCCTATATCCCCGGCGTAAACATGGTCGGCGTGGTCGGCGCTGACGGCCCCGGCCGCGGCCCCGGCTCGCGTGCCGCCGTAATTCGAAAGCTGTTCGGAATGGACTTTCGGGATGAGCCCCAGCCGGCGGGCCGCTTTCAGATAGCTCGTGGTCTGCTCCGGAGTGAAATAGCCCTTTTCGCAGAAGATATCGGCGAAAACGGCCAGTTTTTCGGCCGCCGCTTTCGGCAGGATCACCGCCGTTACATAATCCAGGTATTTTTGCGCGTCGCCGTTGAATTCCGGGGGCACGCTGTGCGCGGCCAGCAGGGTGGGCAGCATTTCCAGCGGCGTCAGCTTCGCAGCCGCCCGCACGGCGCGCAGCATCTTAAGCTCGGACTCCAGCGTCAGGCCGTAGCCGCTCTTCACCTCGGCGGTGGTGGTGCCGCAGTCCAGGAAGCGCGCGGCCCGCCCGGCCAGCTGGCCGGCCATGGCTTTAAGCGGCTGTCTGCGCACCGCTCCTATGCTCGAAATAATACCGCCGCCGGCGGCCTTTATCTCCTGGTAGGAGGCGCCGGCGGTGCGCATCGAAAAATCCTTCAGGCGCGGACCTGCGAACACCGCGTGGGTATGGCTGTCCACGAAACCGGGCAGGCAGACCCCGTTCACCTCGATCTTCCGCGCTTTCTTTGCCAGGCGGTGGCGGGCCACCGCGGCGCGCGGCCCGGCGGCCGCGATAATGCCGCCGTCGACCAGCACCGCGGCGTTCGTCACCAGCCCGGTCTCGCGCATGGCCGCCCCCGCGCGCGGGGCGTTATCCCCGGCGAAGGTCAGCAGCTGTCTGATGCCAGTAAAAAGTATAGCCATAAGCTCGCCGCAAGGCGAATTTCCCCGGACCTGCCGCCCGTTCTACCTGTAATTCTCGAACTGCAGGGTCAGGCCGAAATCCCCGCCGCGCAGCAGCGTCATCACGTTCTGCAGCTCGTCCTTGGACTTCGAAGTGACGCGCAGGGTGTCGCCCTGTATCGACGTGTTGGCCTTGAGCTTCTGCTCTTTGATGGCCTTCACTATCTCCTTGGCTTTCTCCTGCGGTATGCCCTGCTGCACCTTTATCGCCTGCTTGGCCGTGCCGCCCAGCGCGCTCTCTATCTTCTGCGGCTCGAAATTCTTCACCGGCAGGCCGCGCTTGGAGATCTTCATCAGCAGCACGTCGTAAAGGGCCTTCACCTTGTAGGCGTCCGACGACTGCAGCATTATGGTGTTGGCCTTTTTGTCGAAGTTGATCTCCGAGTTAGAGCCCTTGAAGTCGTAGCGGTTTATCACTTCCTTCATGGCGATGGCGATAGCCTCGTCCACCACGGTGTACTCCACTTTGGAAACCACGTCGAAACTGAATTCAGAAGCCATAATTTACATCCTCCAGGATTTATTTAGCTGCCCGGGAGTCATTTTCTTCGGACCCCCGCCCCCCGACTCCCGACTTTTACTTCAGCATCGGGATCTTCACGCCTTTCTTCTTGGCGAAATCAGAGGCTATCTTGTACCCCGCGTCGGCGTGGCGCAGCACGCCCATGGCGGGGTCGTTGGTGAGCACGCGCTCCAGGCGCAGGCCCATCTCCTTCGTGCCGTCGGCCACGGTAACCTGCCCGGCGTGCAGCGAATAGCCCATGCCCACCCCGCCGCCGTGGTGGAAAGACACCCAGCTGGCGCCGGAAGCCGTGTTGATCAGCGCGTTGAGGATAGGCCAGTCGGCGATCGCGTCCGAGCCGTCCTTCATCGCTTCGGTCTCGCGGAAGGGGCTGGCCACCGAGCCGGAATCCAGGTGGTCGCGGCCTATCACGACGGGCGCGGAGATCTTCCCCCGCTTCACCAGGTCGTTGATGCGCATGCCCATCAGGTGCCTCTCGCCGTAGCCCAGCCAGCAGATGCGCGACGGCAGCCCCTGGAATTTCACTTTCTTCGTGGCCATGTCCATCCAGCGCTTCAGGTGTTCGTCCCTGGGGAACAGGTCCAGCACCAGCTTATCCGTAACGGCGATATCTTTCGGGTCGCCCGACAGCGCCGCCCAGCGGAACGGCCCTTTGCCCTCGCAGAACAGGTCGCGGATGTAGGCCGGCACGAAACCGGGGAAGTCGTAGGCTTTCTTCACGCCCTGCTTGAAGGCCATCGTACGGATATTGTTGCCGTAGTCGAAAGTGACGGCGCCGGCCTTCTGCAGCTTCAGCATGGCCTCCACGTGGATGGCTATGGACTCCATGGAAAGCTTCAGATATCTTTTGGGGTCTTTGCGGCGCAGTTCGTCGGCCGCTTTCACGCTGTAGCCTTTGGGGATATAGCCTTTCAGCGGGTCGTGCGCGGAGGTCTGGTCGGTCAGCACGTCTATCTTCACGCCGCGCCGCGCCATTTCAGGCAGCACTTCGGCGCAGTTGCCCAGCAGGCCTATCGAAAGCGGCTCCCCGGCCTTCAGGGCCTTCTGCGCCATGATCAGCGCCTCGTCGAGGCTGCGGGCCATCGTGTCCACGTAGGCGGTCTCCAGGCGCTTGCGTATGCGCGTCTCGTCGGCCTCTATCACTATGGCCACGCCGCCGTTCATCGTGACGGCCAGCGGCTGGGCGCCGCCCATGCCGCCCAGCCCGCCGGTAACCACGAGCCTGCCGGCAAGGTCGCTCTTGAAATGTTTCCGCGCGCAGGCGGCGAAAGTTTCGTAGGTGCCCTGCAGTATGCCCTGCGTGCCGATGTAGATCCAGGAGCCGGCCGTCATCTGGCCGTACATCATCAGGCCTTTCTTCTCCAGCTCGTCGAAAACCTCCCAGTTGGCCCAGTTCCCTACCAGGTTGGAGTTGGCTATGATCACGCGCGGGCTGTGCTCGTGCGTGCGCAGGACACCGACGGGCTTGCCGGACTGCACCAGCAACGTCTCGTCGTTCTCCAGCCCGCGCAGCGAAGAAACTATCGCGTTATAGCAGTCCCAGTTGCGGGCGGCCTTGCCGCGCCCGCCGTAAACCACCAGCTCCTCGGGCCGCTCGGCCACTTCGGGGTCAAGGTTGTTCATCAGCATGCGCAGGGCGGCTTCCTGCTGCCAGCCCTTGCATGAAAGCTTGTTGCCGCGCGCCGCCCGTATGTTAGTTCCGGCTGAATTCATTGAATATCCTCCGTCGTTCAAAGAAAATATCCCGTCAAAACGGCTTCGGCAACGTTCTCTATGCGGTCCGAGAAAACCTCGTCGCCCTTGAAGGCCGGGGAGATCTTGCGCAGCCCGGCCAGCGCAGCTTCCAGCGGCTTGCTGGACTTCAGGGGGCGGTGGAATTCCACGCCCTCCCCGGCGGCCATCAGCTCTATGGCCGTGATCCTGGCGACGTTGCGCACCACGGTGCTCAGCTTCAGCGCGGCGTTCATACCCATGCTCACGAAATCCTCTTTGTTGGCCGAGGTGGAGATGGAATCCGAACTGGCGGGGTGGCTGAGGATCTTGTTCTCGTTGCACAGCGCGGCCGCCGTCACGTGCGCTATCATGAAGCCGGATTCCAGCCCCGGGTTGCGGGCCAGGAAAGGCGGCAGGATCTTGAAATCGCTGACCAGCTGGGCTATGCGCCGCTCGGAGATATTGCCCAGGGCGGTAACGGCTATGGCCGCGAAATCGGCCGCGAAAGCCACGGCCTGGCCGTGGAAATTCCCGCCGGAGACCACGTCTATGCCGCCGCCGGCGCCGGAGCTGACCACCAGCGGATTATCCGTCACCGAGGCGAGCTCCGTCTCGAAAACGGCCAGGGCGTGCTCCAGCGTGTCCTGCACCGCGCCCAGCACCTGCGGCATGCAGCGCAGCGAATAGGGGTCCTGCACCCGCTTGTCGGCGCTGCGGTGCGAGGCGCGTATCTGGCTGCCTTTGAGCAGCGCTTCCAGTTTGGCCGCCACCTCCACCTGGCCGGGATGCGGCTTCAGCGCGTGGATGCGGCGGTCGAAAGCCCCGGGCGTGCCTTTCAGCGCCTCCAGGCTCATGGCGCCGGCCATCACCGACGACAAAAAAAGGTTCATCGCCTCGAACAGCGCGAGGCCCCCCACGGCTTTCATGGCCTGGGTGCCGTTTATCAGGGCCAGGCCCTCCTTCTCGGCCAGCTCTACGGGCCTGATGCCGGCTTTTTTAAGCACCGCGGAGGCCGGCTTCCAGTTATCGTCGCCGATACGCCGGGCCATGCCCTCGCCTATCAGCACCAGCGCCATATGCGCCGACGGGGCAAGGTCGCCGCTGGCCCCTACGGAGCCTTTGGAAGGAATAAAAGGGATTATGCCCTTGTTGATGAATTCGGCCAGCTTCTTTATGATCACCGGGCGCACGCCCGAGTTGCCCATGGCCAGCTCGTTGACGCGCGCGAACATCAGGCCCATGGCCTCGGCGTCCTCCAGCGGCTCGCCCACGCCGCAGGCGTGGCTGCGTATCAGGTTCACCTGCAGGGCTTTGAGGTTCTCGGCGGAAACGCGCTGGCTGGCCAGCTCGCCGAAGCCGGTGTTGATGCCGTACATCACGCGGTCCCCGGCCAGCAGGGCCTCCAGGCGGCGGCGGCGCGCGGCCACCAGCTTCAGCGCGCGGGGCGGCACGGCCACTTTCCTGTAGCCGTAGGAAACTTCGGCGAAATCCTCTATGCGGGGCGCCGTTCCGAGGTTAAAACTTTTTTTCAGCATATTTTTTGTCCTTTAAGATATCGCTCAAAGTAACCGCTCCGGCCCGCTTGAAAGCCTCTATAAAACGCTCGAAGATCTTACGCGTCATCTCGACGTCGCTCAGCGCGCGGTGCCAGTTCTCGTTGGGGATGCTGAGCTCGGCGGCTATATTGCCCAGCCGGTTGCTCTTGAACTTCCACTCTTTCCTGGCTATGGCCAGCGTATCCAGCACCGGCATGTCCGGCAGCCTGAGGCCTATCCTTTCCAGCTCCATCCGGAGGAAAGCCATGTCGAACTCGGCGTTGTGCGCCACCAGCACGGAATTTTCCAGCATGGCCAGCAGCCGCGGGGCCGCGGCCCCGAAAGCCTGCGAATCCTTCACCATGGCGTCGGTGATGCCGTGCACGCGCGTGCATTCGGGCGGTATCGGGCAGCCCGGGTTCACCAGTTCGGCCAGCGTGCCCAGCCTTTCCCCGCCGCGGAAGCTTATGGCCGCCACCTCGCAGACGCGGGCGGTGCGGGGCGAAAGCCCCGTGGTCTCTACGTCGATAAAAGTGAATACCGCCTCGTCCAGCGTCGCTCTTTCAATGGTGTCGTTCATGTTGCTCACGCCGCCGGCTACCAGCACAGGGAACCGTAATAGATATATCTCGTCCACAGGCCCAGCGCCAGCGTTATCGCCAGGCTGAGCGAAATATTGACGGCGGACAGGTCGATGATGCGCTTTTTGCGCACGTAGAACAGCTGCGCCAGCCAGAGCGCGGTGACCGGCAGCCACCAGCAGCCGCCGACGAAAAAGAAGGCCCACAGCACCAGGCGCTCGAACATCAGGAAATATTTTTCGTCGAAAGTGGGGAAATCCTTGCCGAAGATCTCCTTCTCCACGAAATAGATCAGCACGGTGGAAACATGCGTGACCAGCACGAACATGCACGCTATCGCGGTCCATTTTTCGGCCAGGAAGGAATCCCCGCCGGGGAAGTCGATGGGCGAGACCATGAACAGCACGAACAGATGCAGGAACTGGTCCGCGAGGAAGCTCACGGTGCCGTCCTTGAAACGCATCCGCTTCATGCCGAACACGCGCAGCTGGTCTATGACGAAGTGCAGCACCAGCATTATTACCAGCGAGCCCCACCCGCTTACGGGATAGTGCCCTATGGTGACCCAGGTCTGGTTCAGGAACTGGGAGGTCAGCGCTATGGACACGAAGAAATGCGTGAAGCAATGCACGAGCATGCCCCACACGTTCTTGCGCTTCATGCGGTTCACCACGTCGAACTGCAGCGTGAAATCCGCCAGCAGGTGCGACAGGAACATTCTCCAGAGTATTATCATTTTTAGCCCTTTGACGTAAGATTGAAGGACTGGTCCCAATCTTTCGGCGGTTCCTTGATATACTGCTCTGCCGTATCAATGTAGTACTGCGAGGGCCCGTCCCCCGGGCGGGCCGCCAGCGCGGCCTTGAAAGCCGGCAGCGAGCCGGCGTAATCCCCGGCGTAGAACTTTTCCATGCCGGCTTCGTAATGCTTGAGCATGGCCTGCACGTCCGCCGTGGCTTCCCCCTTGAGCGCGAAAGGCTCGTATACCTTCACCGGGATGAGCTTGCCCACCACCCGGATGCTGCCCAGGTAGCGGTGATCGAAGAACTCCTTCAGGTCCCCGAAAGTGGCCTCGCTGGTCATGATCTTGGAGGCGAAGAACTTGTTGGCGCCCTCCATGCGCGAGGCCATGTTCACCGAGTCGCCCATCACCGTGTAGGAAAGCCTGGTGCGCGAGCCCATGTTGCCCACTACCATCGGACCGGAATTCACGCCCACGCGGCATTTCGGCTTTATCGTGAACTGCGTCAGCGACTCGTTTAGGCGCGTCATCTCCTTCTGGCAGTCTATGGCCGCCAGCACGCCCAGCTTGCGGTGGTCGGCCTGGTCCAGCGGCGCGTTCCAGAAGGCCACTATGCAGTCGCCGATATATTTATCCACCGTGCCGTCGTACTTCAGGATCACGTCGGTAAAGGCCGACAGGTACTCCACCAGCATGGCGGTCAGTTCTTCGGGCGACAGTTTTTCGGACATGGTCGTAAAACCCGCCAGGTCCAGGAAGAAAGCCGTCATGTCGCGCTTCTCGCCGCCCAGGGAGAGCTTGGACGGGTCCTTGGTGATGAGGTCCACCACCTTGGGCGACAGGTACTGCCCGAAGGTGTTCTTGATCCACTTCTTCTCGCGGCCCTCGGCCAGGCCCTTATCCACCGTTACATAGGCGAAAGGCAGAAAAAGGGATAAAAAGACGGAACCGAAGGGCATAAGGACATTGTGCGCGAGCAATACTACGTCCAGCACGACCATCGCCCCCATTACCGCGGAGCAGGCAGAGATCAGCACCGCCAGCGAATATCTGCGCAGGATCACCGGGAGCCAGGGGAGGAACAATACCAAAAAAGTGGTGTAGGGCGGCGAAAGCGGGTTGCGGAAATCCCCGGCCAGCAGATTGTCCAGGAAAGTGGCGTGCACTTCAACGCCGGGAAATTGAGCCGAGAAAGGGCTGGGCACATGATCGAAAGCGCCGATAGCTGTCGACCCGACGAAAGTCACCCCGCCTTTCAGGGCTTCTTTTTCTTCCTTGCTGAGTTGTCCGCTCAGTATGTCCGCGAAAGAAATATGCCTGAAGGACGAAACCTTCAAATTGTTCGGATTTTTGTCCCAGCCCGGGTTAAGCTTGCGCACGGAAACATCCCTGTAGTTAAGTATCCTGTCGTTGTCATACTCAAAGAAAAGCTGGGAAAGGGTTTTACCGGAATAAAGCGCATAGGCGGCCATCCCGATGGAAGGAACCGGGACCGCAGCACATTCCTCTCCGCACTTGACATCTTTAAGACCTGCGGCAGAATAGGTCAGCCACTTATATTCATCCGCCAACAGCTGCTTCGGGGCATAGAACGGCAGATAGCGTCTTATTTGGCCATCGCTGTCCTGCGTAGTTTCAACATGCGGCTGGGCGATGATAGCGCTGGCCTTGGTCAGGCCTGCTATCGGGGGCTTGACTTTCGTGGTGTCGGCGTCGATAAATATCAAATTAACGACATTCCCGGCCCGGGCAACGGCCTCGACATATTTATTATCGTCCGCCGTATCGTCGCGGTTAGACTTGGCCAGTATAACATCGAACACTATAGCTTTAGTTCCGAGCTTTACCAGTTTATCCACAACTTCGCCGTAATACCGCCTTTTAAAAGGATAGCCGTAACGCTCCACCGTAAGTTCATCGATGGCGGTTATAGTTATTTTCGGATTGGCCGGCTTGGTAATGTACTTGCCGAATGAATAGCTGTTCGGCATTCCCTCCGTTACAGAATAATCGAAGAACGACAGCATCGCCGGTAAATTGACTACAAAGTGGTCCCAGCTGTAGTCGATCCTTCTGGTGACCGAAAAGATCACCGCGAAGCAAAGCCAGAACAGCGAAAAGACAAAAGTACCGGCATAAAGTTTTTTATTACCGGAAAAATTAACTTTAGATTTAGCTTTCATATTTTTTACACCAGCCCAGTTTTTATTTAAGCTGCCCCGGATAACACACCAACTTCATTTGACCGTGAAACTGAACACTCCGCCGGGCCCGCCTTCCGCCCAGATCCGCCCGCCGTGCAGCTGCACTATCTTGCGCGCTATGGCCAGGCCCAGGCCGAAGCCGGCCTCGCCCTCGCCCGTCTTAAGGCGCTTGTACCGCTCGAAGACCGCTTCCAGCTGGTCCGGCGGTATGCCGGGGCCGGTATCAGCTATGGTAAAGACCACGCCGCCGTTCTCCGCCCGGGCCGAAGCGGTTACGCTGCCGCCCTTCGGGGTGAACTTCCAGGCGTTGGAAAGCAGGTTCTCCATCACCCTGCGCAGCAAAGCTGAATCCGCCGAGAACTCGGCCGCGCCGGCGCCGGCGGCGTCCACGTTCAGCGCCACGCCTTTCTCCTCGAACAGCGCCCTGAAGCTTTCGGCGGAGGAGGCGAGGAATTCGGCGGCGTTGAGCTTGCGCAGGTCGGGCTTCAGATGGCCGGCCTCCATCCTTGAAATGTCCAGTATGTTCTCCAGCATCTTGAAAAGCCGGTCGCTGGCGCCGCGCACGCTGTTCACGTAGCCGGCCTGCTTGGCGCCGGGCGCGAACTCGCGCTCGAGGAGGTTGATATAGCCCTGCATAGTAAGCAGCGGCGCGCGCAGGTCGTGCGCCACGGAATGGAAGAACTCTTCCTTGACCTTCTGCACTTCCCGCTCCAGCGTAACGTCGCGCAGCACCATGAACACGGCCGGGCGCTGGGTTTTGGCGGCCAGCGTCTGCAGGTTCACCTGGAAATATTTCTTGCCCGCGGGAGTATCGTACGCTATGACGCCGTCGCCGGCCTCGGACTTCAGATAGACCAGGTCGGCCACCTTCCGGCGCAGCGTGGGGCCTTTCGGCGCCTGGGGCTCGTTCACTCCCAGCAGCACCTCGGCGGCGGCGTTGGCGTAAAGCAGCTCGCCGCGGAAATCGCAGAGGATGATCGCGTCGTGGATCAGGCTTACCAGCAGTTCCAGCTTCTGTTTTTCCTCGAACACCTTCTCCACCTGGATGCCGTGGTAGCGCTCCACCTCGCGCATCATGGAATTGAAGGCCGCTATCAGCTCGGCGAGTTCGGAGAATTCCGCGCCGCCGGATACCGCCGTCCTGAAATCGCCGCCGGACACCCGGGCGGCCCCCGCCAGCAGCGCGCCCACCGGCGCCGCCAGGCTG
>JAPLKJ010000136.1 GCA_026388125.1 Elusimicrobiota bacterium | reverse complement strand
CTTTCGTGTATCAGCGCGCGGCCGCCCACCTGGAAGCGCGCCAGGTCGGGGATGAAGAAAGAGAACGCCACGCCCAGCCAGACCAGCGTCACCGTGAAATAGGTGAGCACGCGCGCGAACACCGCCGGGCTGCCGGGCTTGTCGGCGCGCTCTATGAAGAAAGGCCGCCAGGCCTGGTCGAACATGCTTACTATCAGCACCATGAAGATGCCCAGGCGGTAGTTGGCCTGATAGATGCCCACCGCGGATTCCCCGGCGAGCTTCAGCAGGATGGGGCGGTCTATGACCTGCACCGCCATGGCGCCCAGGCCCGCCGGCAGCAGCGGCAGGGAATAGGCCGCCAGCTTGCCGAAAAGTTCCTTATCGAAAGTAAAGGTGAAGCGCTTGGGCACCGCGGCCACCGAGAACAGCGAGGAGAGCAGGTTCGCCAGGAAAACGCCTTCGATACCCATATGGCTGCGCGTGAGGAAAATTATATTGAGGATGACGTTCAGCGTTATGGAGGCCATGCGCACGCCGGCGAAATAGAACGGCTTGTGCGCCATGCGCAGGTCGGCGAACGGCAGCACGTTTATGCTGTCGAGGAAAAGGATGGCCGCCGCGTACAGCACCAGGTTGCCGCGGGCCGCGCCTATGCCGCCGAGCTGCGCCCAGAAGCCGGGGAACAGCGCCAGCACCGCCGAGAAAGCCACGGAGGTCACCAGCACGCAGGAGTACGCCGTGGAGAAAGCTTTTTCGCGCTGGCCGTAATGGCGCATATACGCCTGGTCCATGCCGTACTGGTAGAGGATGTTGAGGAAGGCGATATAGGAGAACACCGTGGCCACCACGCCGTACTCGGCCGGCAGCAAGTAATGCGTGTAGAACGGCATCAGCAGGAAATTGAGCAGGCGCGCGCCCACGGTGGAGAGCCCGTAGATCAGCGATTCCTTTCCCAGCGCCTTGAGGTCTTTAAGCATGTTCGGCAGCTATAGTTTAGCAAATGACGACGGGCTGGCAAATAAGCTATAATTATAAAACTTCGTTATACGTGGGGGGGATCATGCAAGGATTTACAAAAGAACAAACGCCTGAATGCGGCAGCTGCCGGTTCAAAGCCAGTTGTCTGTTCAGCAAGCTGGACGCGAAAGCTCAGAAAGCCTGGAACGAGATGCGCCTCGGCCGCAGGTTCAAGGACGAGGAAGAGATCTATTCCGAGACGGAGCAGCCGCTGGGCGTCTATACGGTCTGCAAAGGCCGGGCCAAGATCTTCTCCACCGACGCCAGGGGCCAGCAGATGATAACCTCCATACGCCACCCCGGCGAGACGTTCGGCCAGATAGCGCTTTTCTCGGAACAGGAGCATTTCTGCGACTCCAGGGCCATGGGCGACACCGTGCTGTCCTTCGTGGACAAACAAAAGCTGGAAGCGTTCATGGACAGCCACGCCGGGACCTACAAGCTTTTTCTCAACAAGATCGCCACCGAGATGCGGGGACTGCACCTTAAACTTAACGACACGGCCTACAAGCCCGCCCGTTCCAAAGTAGCCAAGGCGCTGCTCAGCGCCATCTCCTACAAATCCAAGGATACGCCCACGCCGGCCATACACGGGCTGAAGCGCACGGAAATAGCCGAGATCACCGGCCTGGCGCTGGAGACCGTGGTGCGCACGCTGGCGGAGCTCGAGAAGCGCCATATAATAAAGCGCGAACCCAAGGCCATCAAGATACTGGACTTCGCCACGCTGACGAAGATCTCGGACCCGCACGCCGGCCGCAAATAGCGCGCCCGGCCGCAAATAAAAAAGGGACAGCCTGCGCTGTCCCTTTTTTATTTTCACGCCGGGCGTTAATTAGTTCCGAACATCCTGTCGCCGGCGTCGCCCAGGCCCGGCACTATATAGCCGTGGCCGTTGAGCTTTTCATCCACCACCCCGGCGTAGATAGGCATCTCGGGATGGGCCGCGGCCAGGCGCTTAAGGCCTTCCCGGGCCGCCAGCATGCAGATGAAGCAGATATGCTTCGCGCCGCGGCTTTTCATTATCTCCACGGCCTCCACCGCCGAGCCGCCGGTGGCGAGCATCGGGTCCACGATCACCACCAGGCTGTCGGCCACCTCCTCGGGCAGCCGCACGTAGTACTTGACGGGCTTCAAAGTTTCCTCGTCGCGGTAGATGCCTATGTGGGCCAGCTTCGCCTCGGGGTGCAGCCGCACCAGCCCGTCGAGCATGCCCAGGCCCGCCCGCAGGATGGCCACGAAGACCAGGTCCTGCGCCAGCGCCATGGAGTGGGCCACGCCTATGGGCGTGCGCACCTTCACGCTCTTTACCCGGGCGTTGGCCAGGGCGTCGTAGCCCAGCAGCATGCCTATCTCGCCCATCAGCCGCCGGAAATCCGCCACGCTGGTGCGCCTGTCGCGCAGCCTGGCTATCTTGTCCATCACCAGAGGGTGCTTAGAGATATGAACGTTCTTCATGCGGGCTCCTATTTTATGATCTCTCTGATCAGCGGCTCTTTGCGCGGCGCCCTGGGGCCGTAGGCCAGCGACGCCTCGAACATCTTTACGCCGTCGGCCAGCTTGGCGGGGGAAGAGGCGTAGGTCCGCGCGATCACGTCGCCGGGCCTGACGCGGTCGCCGGGCTTCTTCTCCAGGATGAACCCGGCGCCGAAATCCACGGCGTCCTCGGCCTTGGCGCGGCCGGCGCCCAGCGCCACGCTGGCGAACCCCACGGTGCGGGCCTCCATCGCGGTCAGGAAACCCGCCTTCTTCGCCTTCACCTCTTTCATAAGTTTTGCCTTGGGCATGAAGCGGTCGGGGTCCGAGACCACGCGCATGTCGCCGCCCTGCCACTTTATCATCAGGCGGAATTTTTCCAGCGCGCTGCCGTCGGCGATGGCGGCGCGGGCCTTGTCCTCGCCCTCGGCGGCCGAGCGGGCCTTGCCGCCCAGGTAGACCATCCAGCCCGCCAGCACCTCGAGCACGCGCATGAAGTCCGCGGGGCCTTTTTCTCCGGCCAGGACCTTCACGGACTGAGAGATCTCTATGCCGTTGCCGACGGCCAGCCCCAGCGGCTCGTTCATGGCGGTCATAACGGCCACGCAGCGTATGCCCAGCAGTTTCGACGTCTTCATCAGCGCTACCGCGAGCTCGCGGCTTTTCTTGAAATCCTTCAGGAAGGCGCCCGAGCCGTATTTCACGTCCATCACGAGGCCGGTGATGTCCTCGGCGTATTTTTTGGAAAGGATGCTGGCCACTATCAGCGGCAGGGCCTCCACCGTGCAGGAGGCGTCGCGCAGCGCGTAAAGTTTCTTGTCGCTGGGCGCGAGCGCCGCCGTCTGGCCGAACATGGAAAGGCCGGTGGCCCTGAGCTGTTTCACGATGTAGCCCGGCTCGAGCCGCACTTTAAAGCCCCTGATGGCTTCCAGTTTATCCAGCGTGCCGCCGGTATGCCCTAGGCCGCGGCCGCTCATCATGGGCACCACTACGCCGCAGGCCGCCGCCACCGGCGCCAGCGCCACGGAAATGCCGTCGCCCACGCCGCCGGTGGAGTGCTTGTCCACCTTGGCGCCTTTCACGCCCGAAAGGTCCAGCTTCTTGCCGGACAGCGCCATGGCCCGGGTAAGCCCGGCGGTCTCGGCGGGGGTAAGGCCGTTGAGGAAAGCGGCCATCAGCCAGGAAGAAAGCTGGTAGTCGGGGATCGAGCCGTCGGCGGCGCCGGCGGAAATGAACTCCAGTTCGGCCCGGGTCATCTCAAGGCCGGAACGTTTCTTAAGCAGCAGGTCTAGCATTCTCATAAAAACCCCTTTTAATTCAGATTCCGCGTTCCGCTCTTTTACAGCGCCTTCGACTTCAGCAGCCCTTCCAGCAGCGCCCGCATTTTCAGGGAGACCTTCTCGCCCAGCTCCAGTACCTCGTCGTGCGTGAGCGTGCTCTTCGAAATGCCGCTGGTGAAATTAGAGATCCAGCAGATGCCGGCCACGCGCAGCTGCAGCTGGCGGGCGGCTATGGTCTCCGGCACCACGGACATGCCCGCTATGTCGCCGCCCATCATCCGGTACATCTTCACTTCGGCCGGGGTTTCATAGGAGGGCCCGGTGACGGCGGTGTAAACGCCTTCGGTGGCCTTTATTTTCAGGCCCTTCGTCAGCTTCAGTATTTCTTTGCGCAGGGGCTTATCGTAGGGCTCGTTCATGTCGGGGAACATGGCCCCGAAAGCCTCGTGGTAGTTGCCCATCAGGGGGTTAGCGCCCATCAGGTTGATGTGGTCCTTCAGGATAAGCAGGTGGCCGGGCTTCAGGGCCGGCTTCAGCGAGCCTACGGCGGCGGTAAGCACCAGGTTCTTCACGCCCAGCGCCGCCAGCACGCGGATGGGGAACGCTATGAAGCTCAGCGGCCGGCCCTCGTAATAATGGAAGCGGCCGCGCATCATGACCACGTCGCGGCCGGCCATGCGCCCGAAGATAAGCTCGCCGGCGTGGCCTTTCACGGTAGTGACCGGAAAGCCCGGGATATCCTTATACGGGACGGAGAACTTCTCGTCCAGGCGGGGCAGGGAATTGCTCAGGCCCGAGCCGGCGATGATGGCCGTGACGGGCTTGAAGCCGTGGGCCAGTTTTTTCAGCCACTGGGAGGTTTTTTCCACGTCCAGAAGTATTTCCGAAGGTTCCATGAATTCTCCTAAGCTCGGCAAGTTTAAAATCCGTAACCGTCGGCGGTGAAAGCGCTCTCTATATGTTCGGGCTCCGAACCGGGAACTATCCCGATAACGTCGAACCTGAAAGTATCCGCCTGCGGCCGGCGGGCTTTCAGATAGGCCATCGCGGTCTTTATCAGTTTTGCGCGCTTGGCCGGGGTCACGCTTTCCGCCGGCGTCCCGTAGCCCGGGTTGGAGCGGGCGCGCACTTCCACGAAAGCCACCGTATCGCCCTTGCGCGCCACTATATCCAGCTCGCCCGTCGGCGCGGCCCAGTTCCTGTCCAGTATCACCCAGCCGGCGGCGCGCAGGAACACGGCGGCCTGCTCCTCGTACCGGGCGCCCTTATCATTCATGGCCGGCCCCCGTCAGGAGCTTGCGCACCGGGGCGAAGGTCATGCGGTGCTGCGCGCAGGGCCCCAGGCGGGACAGGGCCGACAGGTGCGCGGCCGTGCCGTAGCCTTTGTGCCCGGCGAAACCGTAGCCGGGATGGCGCAGCTCCAGCACCTCCAGCCAGCGGTCCCGCACCACCTTGGCGAAAATGCTGGCGGCGGCTATGGAAATTGACTTCGCGTCGCCGTCTATCACGGGCAGCTGGGCGCAGCCCGCCACGCGCTTCACGGGATACGGCCCGTCCACCAGCAGCAGCGCGCCGGCCGGCGCCGCGTTCAGGTAAAAGAGCAGGCGCCCGACGGCGGCGCCCATGGCGTTGAAAGTGGCCTCGAGGATATTCACCCTGTCTATCTCCTGCGGGTGCGCGAAGCCGAAGCCGAAGCGCACGCCTGACTCCACCATCAGCTTCAGGGCGCGCTGCCGTTTCAGCGGGGAAAGTTTTTTGCTGTCGTCCACGAGAGGGGAAATAAGGGGGTGCGCCGAAACCGGGACCCAGGCCGCGCAGGCGGTGACCGGGCCGGCCAAAGGACCGCGGCCGGCTTCGTCAACGCCGACAAGCAGAGCCGGGTTATGGTTTTTCAGGATTTCAAGGTCAAATCTGCAGAGGGGCACTATAATGCCTAGCCTGCCTTTAGATTTTACCGCGCCCCCGCGCCGGAGGCGCGGGGGATAAGAACCGGTTATTTACCGGCGGCAGGCTGGGCGGCAGGCTGGGCGGCGGGTGTCGCGACTGCGGCCGGCTGCGCGGCGGCCGGAGCGGCTGCGGCATCAGTCGTTTCCACCTCGTCAAGCCTGGCAGCTTTGCCGGACAGACCGCGGAGATAATACAGTTTGGCGCGGCGCACTTTGCCGGTCTTGACTATCTCGATCTTGTCGATGCGGGGGGAATGGAGGGGAAACACGCGCTCCACGCCCACGCCGTAGGAGATCTTGCGCACGGTGAAGCTTTCCGAAATGCCGGCGCCGCGGCGGGTCAGGACCACGCCGTCGAAGATCTGGATACGCTCGCTGTCGCCTTCCACAACTTTGGTGTGGACCTTAACGGTGTCTCCGGGCTGGAAATCGAATTTGGTGTTTTTCAGGCCCAGGTGCTTGGTGACGATGTTAATGTTCATGCTGCCTCCTAATTTTACTGAAAGCTATTTCTTAAAACCTTTAGACTTGCCGCGAGGCTTCTTTTCCGCCGGGCCCGGACCTGCCAGGTCGGGCCTTTCTTTGGCGGTAAGCTCCAGCGCCGTGCCTCTGCGCCATTCGGCTATCAGCTTGTGGTTGCCGCTGAGCAGCGCCGGCGGGACCGCTTTGCCGCGCCAGACCCCGGGTCTGGTGTAATGGGGGGCTTCCAGCAACCCTCCGGTAAAAGTTTCGTTGACCGTGGCGTCGTCCTTTTTGAGGACCCCGGGGATGAGCCGGGCGACCGCGTCGATCACCACCACCGCCGCCGGCTCGCCGCCGGTAAGCACATAGTCCCCTATCGAGAGTTCCATGTCGGCCAGGGGAGTTACGCGCTCGTCTATCCCCTCGTAATGCCCGCAGATGAAGACCAGGTGCTTCTTTTTCGCCAGTTCCAGCGCCGCTGCCTGGTCGAAACGCCGGCCCTTGGGAGTAAGGAGGATGACGAAAGAGCTCCTCTTCCTTACCTTCTTAAGCGCCCGGTACACCGGCTCGGCCATCATCACCATGCCGGTGCCGCCGCCGTAGGGCTTGTCGTCAACGGTGCGGTGGCGGTCTTCGGTGAAATCCCTCGGGTTAACGAACCCGAGTTCCAGGAAACCTTCCGTCCGCGCGCGCCCCACGATGCTTTCCGACAGCGGGCGGTCTATCATTTCCGGGAACAGCGTGACCGCGTCGACGCGCATATTCAAAGAGCTAGTCTATGTCCAGATAAACTTTCTTATTCTGCCTGGCCGCCGCGGCCTGCAGAACGGTGCGGATGGATTTAACCACGCGCCCCTCTTTGCCTATAACTTTACCGCGGTCGCAGGTGTCCAGCGTAAGCTTGAAGCGGACAGTGTCGCCGTCCTCGGCCACTCCGACTTTCACGGCCTGCGGTTTTTCCACCAGCGACCCGATGATATACATTAAAACTTCTTTCATTGCGGGGCCTCCGGTTTATTTCTGTTCTACGGGCGCTGCGGCCGCCGCGGCCTTGGCGACCTTGGCAGCCCTGGTTATGAGCGTGCCTACGGTATCGGAGGGCTTAGCGCCCGTCTTAACCCAGCGGTTAAGCTTATCCGTGTCGATCGTGACTTTCTCTTTGTCTTTGGTGGCCTTGGGATTGTAATGGCCGATAACTTCCAGCGGCTTACCGTGCGGGCCGCTCGATTTTTCAATAGCGACTATACGGTAATGCGGCTGGGTGCGTTTGCCGATTCTCTGAAGCCTCAAAACTACTGCCATAGGTATCCTCCTTGATATTCCGAAAAAACGGGCACAAAGGCCGGCCCGCGCCGCGGGCTGGCACAGTAATTATTATATTATATCCGGAGGCGTTTGGGAACTGCCGGGAGGCGTTCACGCCAGAAGTTTCTGCAGTTGTACGCGCAAATGCTCCCACTCGTAAGGCTTGCCGACGTAAAGGTCGGCCCCGGCCTTCTCGGATTCTTCCGCGCCGGCAGCCCGGCCGGTGAGCATTATCACTTTCGTATGCTTAAGCGTCCCGTCTGACTTTATCAGCCGGCACAGCGCGCCGCCGTCCAGCTTGGGCAGGCCGAGATCTATCAGCGCCAGGTCGGGCTTTTCTTTTTTCGCCGCGGCCAGCCCCGCTTCCCCGTCGGAAGCCGTCAGCACGGCATAGCCGAGATTCTCAAGCCGTATGGAAAGGACCTTCACTATAAGGTCCTCGTCCTCCACTATCAATATCTTTTTTCCCATCACGTTCCTTACGGAGCCGGCTTACAAGTCAGCCCGGAGGCCGCGCAGGAACGCCGCGGGTTTACCGGAAGAAAAAAGCGCGCTGCCTATCACGAAGGAATCCGCGCCGGCCTGAGCGGCCGTCAGGGCCGTGGCGGCGTTTATCCCGCCGTCCACCTGCAGCCAGATCCTGCGCCCGGAGCGGGAGATAAGGGAACGCGCCTTCGCCACCTTGGGCATCATTTCCGGCATGAAGGCCTGGCCGCCGAAGCCGGGCTCCACTGTCATTATAAGGATGAGGTCCAGGCCGGCCAGGAAAGGGAGCACCCTGGCCAGCGAAGTGCGGGGGCGCACCGCCAGGCCCGCCCGCAGGCCGAGAGCTTTTATTTTCCGGAGGCAGGCGCCGGCGTTGCGCGCTTCGGCGTGGACGGTGATAAGCCCTGAGCCGGCGGCGGCGAAAGCGTCGATGAACAGGCCCGGCTCGGAGACCATAAGATGCGCGTCTATCGGCAGGCCCGAGGCTTTGGCCACGGCCGGAACGATGCCGGGCCCGAAACTGATATTGGGCACGAAGCGGCCGTCCATCACGTCCACCTGCACCCAGTCGGCGGCTCTTTTTACCGGGGCCAGGCTGCTTTTAAGGCAGGTGAAATCGGCCGCGAGCACGGAGGGCACTAGCGCCGCGCGGCCGCGCGGCAGGGGAAAACCGTTCGCGCGGGAGGTCATTTAACGGGCCGCTCCTCGACGAGGATGCCGTTGACGAAGATGCGCACTTTCTCGGCGCCGCCGTAAGGGATGGAAAGGTCGATCTTGGAGCCGGGGTCGCGCAGGCCGTTGAAGATCTCGCGCTCGCCCCGCTTGCCCAGGGCCACCACGCGGATATGGCGCTGCGCGCCGCTCTGCGAGACCTCGTAGTGCACGCGGTATTCGCGCTCGTCGCCGGCGGCCCCTTTGCGGGAACTGACGGTGAGGCTTATTTTAGAATCGGCCGAGACTACCGTATCCGGGTCGGGCTTCTGGTCCAGGATGGTGCCGCCGGGAAAAAGGGACCCCGCGTCCTCGGTGATGTTCAGCGAAACCCCGCTCTTCGAAGCCCATTGCTGCGCCTCGTCGCTTTTCTTCTGGCGGAAATCCGGCATCATGATTATCCCGGAGGGAGGCTCGCCGGCGGAAACGGTGACCTGCACCATGGTGTTCTTTGAAACGCTCAGCTCCGGCTTGGGATCCTGCGAAAGCACCGTTCCCTTCTCGGCTTTAAGGGAATAGGCTTCGCTGACCTCGCCCAGGCCCAGCTGGCGCTGGCGCAGCATCAGCTCGGCGTTGCGCAGCGGGAGCCCGATCAGGTTCGGGGTAAAGACGGATTCGCCGCCCTGGCTGAACACGACCTTGATTATCTTGCCTTCGCGCACCGAAATGCCGGCGGGCGGGTTGTGGCGCAGCACGGTGCCTATGGGCACCGACTCGTTGAACTCGTAGCCCTCGATCTTCATTGCCAGGTTGTTCTCGGAAAGCACCTGCAGCGCGTTGACGGAGGATTTGCCGGCGATGTCCGGTACGATGACCTCCTTCCTGTTGTGGATGACGGTCTCCATGGTCCAGGAAAAAAGGAAATAGGTGAGCAGGAACAGCGCCAGTCCCACGCCGCCCACGCGCACAACGAAACCCGGGCTGACGATCTTATCGTCGCCGGCCGAAAAATGACTCTGGTAAAATTCTTTAAAGCCCACGGCAGCTCCTTTATAATGACGGCGGCAGGCACAGGTTGTCGCCCGGCCTGATGCGGAAACCGTTCAAAAAATCCGCCCCTGACATTTCTTTTTTTCCCTCAGGCTTCACGCTCGAGACAAGAAGCCCCCCGAAGCCACATTTTACAATAAAGCCGGCACCGGCCTCAACGGACAGCACCGTGCCCGGAACGGCGCTGCCGGCCGCGGGCAGGGGGGGGGCGGCGGAGGCCGCCATCACCTGAACCGACACCCTGCGGCCGGGCAGTTCAAGGTTAAAGCGCGCCCGCGGGCCGCAGGCCAGCCCGCGCACCCGGCCCAGCAGCTCCGCCGCCGGGAGCGAAAGATCGAGCAGGGCGTCGGAAGAATTGAGCTTCGGGGCCAGGGAAGGCTCGCCGGTCTGCGGCTCGCGCACCAGCCGCCCGGCGGCTACCCGCTCCAGCGCCTCGAGGAGCAGGTCCTCCCCGGCGGCGGAAAGCCGGGCGAACAGCGAGGCGGCGTCGTCGCCGGCGAGCACCGGCTCCGGGCGGCGCAGGAACACCGGCCCGGTATCCATGCCTTTGTCCAGCCAGAAAATGGTCACCCCCGTGACCGGCTCGCGCCTGATCAGCGCCCATTGCACGGGCGCCGCGCCGCGGTACTTGGGGAGCAGCGAAAAATGAACATTGAGGAAGCCGAAGCGCGCCAGCGCCAGAGTAGCCTCCGGGATCAGCCGGCCGTAGGCCACCGTAACGCAGATGTCCGGCTTGAGCCCGGCGATGACGGAATGCAGTTCGGCTTTCGAGGCGGGCTTGAAGAAGCTGAAGCACATTTTCTCGGCCAGGGCGCTGACGGGGGAACAGCAGAGCTTGAGCCCGCGACCCACCTGGCGGTCGGGCTGCGAG
>JAPLKJ010000301.1 GCA_026388125.1 Elusimicrobiota bacterium | reverse complement strand
TCCCAGAAGCTTTACCTCACCGACCCCGTTGACCCGCGCGCCTCGGGCTACCTGTGCGCCTCCGAGTTCTTCATGGGCCTTTACG
Source organism: Elusimicrobiota bacterium (assembly GCA_026388125.1). GTDB lineage: Bacteria > Elusimicrobiota > Elusimicrobia > Elusimicrobiales > UBA9959 > UBA9959. Next base: position 7,129 of record JAPLKJ010000301.1, on the reverse strand, counting down.
AAAAATCCGTGGAATCCTGCAGCCGCACCGTCAACGCGGCCGCTTCCTACCCGGTGGGCTATACCCCGGACGAACTTTACTGGTTCAACCTTTACTACGCCGACAGCCTGAGCGGCCTCGAGAGCTACCACGCGGCGCTGGACGAATACGGGAAGATGCTCAAGCTGCCGGCCCTGACCACGGACCAGCAGTGCCCGATCTTCCTTAACCGGGCCAACGTTTACGTGCACATGAAGGATTACGAGAAAGGCCTGGCCGACCTGATGCAGGCCGAGAAGACCTGCACCAAGAACCCGTCCAAGGACGACACCGCCAAACGGATGGTCTATATGGGCGGCGGCGCCACGCAGGAAGCCATAGCTTTCGCCAAGAATTCCAGGCTGGGCCCCGGCGCCCCGCCGTTCGGCATGGTGCGCAGGCAGAACCTGGAAGCCCTGGAGGCCAGGCTGGGCCCGAAGAACGCGAAATACCTGCCCCGCGACCTCTGGCTGGCGGTGCATCTGTCGGGGCCGGAATACCGTGTTTTCCTGCGGCAGGAAGCTTTGAACCCCGCCACTAAAAAACGGGAAATGACCGACGTTTTCGTGTTTTTCGTCAACCTGTGGACCCGGCAGGGCAAAGTGGAAAAGGCCCCCACGCCCGGGGCCAGCCCCGATACGCTTAAGAAATAAAGCGGCGCATTTCTTTCCGGCAGCTTTAATCAACGGAGGAGCCATGTTTAAAAAAGTTCTCATAGCCAACCGCGGTGAAATAGCCATCCGCGTTATCAGGACGCTCAGGGAAATGAAGATAGCCTCCGTAGCCGTCTACTCCCAGGCCGATCATTCCTCCCTGCACGTGCGGCTGGCCGACGAAGCCGTCTGCATAGGGCCCGCCATGGCGCGCGAAAGCTACCTCAGCATACCCGCCATAATCTCCGCCGCCAAAATAACCGGCGCCGACGCCATCCATCCCGGCTACGGCTTTCTGAGCGAGAACGCGGAGTTCTCCGCCGCCTGCCGCGATAACGGCATAACCTTCATCGGCCCCTCGCCCAAATCCATACAGCAGCTGGGCCACAAGGCCGAAGCCCGGAAAATGGCGGTGAAGGCCGGCATCCCCGTAACGCCCGGCACCAAGGACTGCGTGTACAAGGACGCGGCGGCCCAGGCGGCCAAGATAGGCTTTCCCATAATGATCAAGGCCGCGGCCGGCGGCGGCGGCAAGGGCATACGCATAGTGCGCGAGGCCGCCCAGCTGGAAAACGAAATGAACATGGCGCAGAGCGAGTCCAAGGCGGCCTTCGGCAACGGCGACGTCTATTTCGAGAAGTACATAGAACTGCCCCGCCACATCGAGGTGCAGTTCGCGCGCGATTCGCACGGCAATACCATAGCTTTCCCGGAACGCGACTGCTCCATTCAGCGCCGCCACCAGAAGCTGGTGGAGGAGTCCCCTTCCCCGGCCGTGAACAAGAAACTGCGCGACGCCCTGGAAGAGGCCGCCGTGAAGCTGGCCGAAGCCGCCAATTACGTGGGCGTGGGCACGGTGGAGTTCCTGCTCACCCAGACGGGCGAGTTCTACTTCATGGAAGTGAACACCCGCCTGCAGGTGGAGCACCCGGTCACGGAATTCATAACCGGCTTCGACCTGGTGAAAGAGCAGTTCCTGGCGGCCGCGGGCGAGACCCTATCGTTCACGGGCGGGCATAACGTGCCCTACCTGGGCCACTCCATAGAGCACCGCATCAACGCCGAGGATTACAACCGCAATTTCGCGCCCAGCGTGGGCCGGGTGGAGGAATGGATAGTGCCCGGCGGCCCGGGCGTGCGCATAGACACCCACGTCTACGCCGGCTATAACCTGCCGGTGTATTACGACAGCATGCTGGCCAAGCTCATAGTCTGGGCCCCTACCCGCGCGCTGGCCGTGGCCCGGTCGCGCCGCGCCCTCGAGGATTTCAAGGTTAAAGGCATACACACTACTATAAACGCGCATCAGCTTATAGTGGAAAGCCCCGATTTCCAGGCCGGCAAGACCGATACCGGCTTCATGGAAAGGCTGCTGGCCCCGGCCGAACCTGTAAAGGCATGAACACGGCCGTAAAAAAAATATCGCTGGCCAGGGCCCTGGCCCTGCGCGCCGCCCTGAAACGGCGCGGGAAAAAAGCCGTATTCACCAACGGCTGTTTCGACATAGTGCACGCCGGCCATATAACCGCGCTGGAAAAGGCGCGCTCTTTCGGGGATTTCCTGTTCCTGGGCCTTAATTCCGACGCTTCGGTGCGCCGCCTTAAAGGCCCGGGCCGCCCGCTCAATAAAACGGCCGACAGGGCGCGGGTACTGGCGGCCATGGCCGCCGTGGACGCGGTGGTGGTTTTCGGCCAGGACACGCCGCTGGAGCTTATAAAGGCGCTGCGGCCGGACGTGCTGGTAAAAGGCGCCGACTACCGCGCGGAGACGGTGGTAGGGGCTGAATTCGCGGGCCGGGTGGCCCTGGTGCCGCTGTTGAAGGGCCGCTCAACTACCGCCCTGGCGGCCAGGCTGGCCGCGGGAAAGCCTTAGAACGGGTTTTTTCGCTTTCCCTGAGCCACCCAATATAATAAAATATTGAGATAATATGAATGACCTTTTTGATAAATGCAGGAACTTCACCATCGTCCACGAGCTCATGGAATCCGGCATCTACCCGTACTTCAAAGAGCTTGAATCCGAGCAGGCCCCTGAAATCACGATAAAGGGCAAGAAATTTATAATGTTCGGCTCCAATAACTATCTGGGGCTGGCCAACGATCCCCGCATGAAAGCCGCGTCCATAGACGCCATAAAGAAATTCGGCACAGGCGTGGCCGGTTCCCGCTTCCTTAACGGCAACACCGTGCTGCATATGGAGCTGGAGCGGAAGCTCGCGGCTTTCAAGGGCCGGGAAGCCGCCCTGATCTACGCCACCGGCTACCAGATGAACCTGGGCGTCATCTCCGCGCTGGTAGGCAAAGGCGATTTCGCGGTCATCGACAAGCTGGACCACGCCAGCATCCTGGACGGCTGCAGGCTTTCCCAGGGCGAACTGCGCCGTTTCAAGCACAATAACCCGGCCGACCTCGACCGCGTGCTCAAGGAAATAGGCCCCCGGCACGGGAAGCTCGTCATCGTGGACGGCGTTTTCTCCATGGAGGGCGACATAGCCCCCATACCGGAGATCTCCAAGATCTGCAGGAAGCACGGCGCCCGCCTGATGGTGGACGACGCGCACGCCACCGGCGTGCTGGGCCGTCACGGCCACGGCACCGCCGAACATTTCGGCCTGGGCCCGAAAGATATAGACATCATAGTCGGCACCTGCTCCAAGTCTTTCGCCTCGGTGGGCGGCTTCGCGGTAGGCAACGCCGACATCATGCATTACATCCAGCACATTTCCCGCTCCATGATCTTCTCGGCCGCCCTGCCCCCGGCTTCGGTGGCCGCTATTTCCAAGGCCATAGATATCATAGATGAAGAGCCCCAGCGTATAAAGAAACTTTGGGACAACGCCGCCTACCTGATGAAGCGCTTCAAAGCGATGGGCCTGAACACCGGTGAAACCCAGACCCCCATCATCCCGGTGATCATAGGCGACAACGAAAAAGCTTTCATGCTGTGGCGCATGCTTTACGACAACGGGCTGTTCACGAACCCCGTGGTAAGCCCGGCCGTTCCCCCCAAGCGCGCCCTTATCCGCGTAGTGGCCACCGCCACGCATACGCGCGAACAGCTGGACCGCGCCCTCGGCATTTTCCAGACCTGCATAAATAAGGTCCTCAAGAAAAAGCCCATAGCCCTGGTTAAATAACACGGCGGCCGCACCATAATTTATGTCAATCACTATCCGGGAACTTCCCGAAAACGAACTCGACGCCTTCATAGACTATCCTTATGCCCTTTTCAAGGGCCACCCGCACTGGGTGGGCGAGCTGAAAAAGGACACGCATCACCTGCTGGACACCTCGCACCCTTTCTGGCGCCACGGCGAACGCGCGCTTTTCATGGCTTTCAGGGACGGGCAGCCGGCGGGCCGCATAGCCGCCATAGTCAACCGCGCCCATAACTCTTTCCACAGCGAGAACTGCGGCTTTTTCGGCTTTTTCGACTGCGCCGACGACCCCGACGCCGCCGCCGCGCTGTTCGCGGCCGCGGAGAAATACCTGCGCGCCAAGGGCATGGACAAGACGCGCGGCCCGGTGAACCCCTCCACCAACGAAACCTGCGGCCTGCTGATAGACGGCTTCGACGGGCCGCCGATGATAATGATGACCTACAACCCGCCCTATTACGCGGGCCTGATAGAAGCGGCGGGCTACGCCAAGGCCAAGGACCTTCTCGCCTATAAGATGGCGGTAACCGACGGCATCGGCGAACGGCTGGAAAAAATAGCGCGCCGCACCATGCGCAACAAAGACATCTCCATTGAGTTCGTGGACATAAAGAACCTGGACGGCGCCATAGCCGACCTCAAAGAGATCTACAATTCGGCCTGGGAAAAGAACTGGGGCTTCGTGCCCATGACCGACGCCGAGCTCACCGACCTGGGCAACGCGCTCAAGCCCATGCTCAAGCCCGACTACCTGTTCTTCGCGAAGGTGGAGGGGAAAGTGGCGGCGTTCGTGATGCTGCTGCCGAACTTCAACATACCGCTGCAGGCCGCGCGCGGCAGCCTGAACCCGTTCACCATCCTGCCTTTCCTTTATAAGATGATGTTCAAGCTGCGCTCTGGCCGCCTGCTCACCCTGGGCGTAAAAAAAGAATTCCGCAACCGCGGGCTGGAAATGCTGCTGATAAAGCAGGCCATGGAATCCGGCAAAAAGATGAAATGGGAATTCGGCGAGATGTCCTGGACGCTGGAAGACAACACCCTCATCAACAACACCATAGAAGCCGTGGGCGGCCGTGTGTACCGCAAATACCGCATCTACGAAAAAACTATTCATTAACCGTTCCGCGATCATTATTCAACCGCCGGCAGCCATAATACACAGCGGGTGCCTCAAACATCCGGCGGCTACACTATGAGCAAAAAACAGCTTCTTTTGATAGAGGACGAAGGGTATGTCATAGACCGGGTCAACGACATCCTTAAAGAATTCCCCCAGTTCGAAGTGACCGCCTGCGCCGAAGCCGTCCAGGCCCGCGAACTGCTGGGAAGCCGGCCTTTCGATATAGTAATAACCTGTATTTACCTGCGCGGGGCCAGCGGCCTGGAATTCTCGTTCAAGGCGCGGGAAAAGAACCCCGACACCTGCGTGATCGTACTGGCCGGCCTGGACGCCATGGAGATGGCCAACAAAGCGGTGAAAGAGGGAGCTCTGGATTTCGTTATCAAGCCGGCCGCCCTTGAACGGCTTACCAACATACTCAAGATGGTCACCCTGGTGCGCGGCCTGGCCGCCAAACCCGAACAAAAACGGACCGATCCCGGGGCCTGAGCAGGCCTGTAAGGCCCGACGCAGCGGAAGAACCGGCGGCGCAGCATCGTGCCGCCGGTTCCTTATTTGAAGATTATCACCAGCGCCCCGGCGGCTATCATCATAGCCCCCAGCCACTGGTAAGCGCCCAGCCGCTCGCCCAGGAACAGCACCGAAAGCACGATAGCGAAGACCAGGCTGAGCTTGTCTATGGGCGCCACCAGCGAGGCCGGCCCGGTCTGCAGGGCGCGGTAATAGCAGAGCCACGAAAGCCCGGTGGCCAGCCCGGACAATATCAGGAATATAAGGCTGTGCCGGTTAAGCAGCAGCGGGTTCTTCCATTCGTGCCGGACCGCCACCAGCGCTCCGAGAAGAACGATGATGACGACGGTCCTGATAAGAGTGGCCAGGTTGGAAGGGATGTCCTTCACCCCCACCTTGGCCAGCACCGCCGTCAGCCCCGCAAAAAAAGCCGACCCCAACGCGAAAAGTTTCCAGTCCGTCATAATTTCCCTTAAAAGCAGCGTGTCCGTTAAGTTTATCAAAAAAGGGGACAGCTCCTTTATTGCCGTTACATCTCGTTAAGCTGATACCTTGCCCACATGCCGCTGAAGAGGGCGTCGGGGTCGGAGCCTACGCCGCAGCGCCCGAAGAAGGTGCAGATATTGCGGATATCCCGGCCCAGCAGCGCCGGCGCGTTGGGATTGCGCCGGGGATCGGAGGCCTGCGGGAAGTCTATTATCACCGGCCTGCCCCTGTAATACAGCACGTTGTACGGCGACAGGTCGCCGTGCACTATGTTGCAGCGCAGGAACAGCTCGATATTGCGCAGCACCGCCACGAACACGCTCCGCGGGTCGCTCAACGCGCTCTTCGCCTCTATCAGCTTCAGCGCGCGCTCGTCGCCCTCGCCCAGGTATTCCATTATGAACGAGTCAGCCCCGGCCTTCACCACCGCGGGCACGTCCGCCCCGGCGGCCCGCAGCTCTTCCAGGTAAGCAGTTTCGCGATTCTGCCATACCGCCTCCTCCACCCTGCGGCCGAAACCGGTCTTTTTGCGGAGGGCCAGCAGCTCCCGCCTTTTATACATATTCTGCGCCACGAAGTAATCCGCCCTGTTCTTGAACCCTCTTTCCCCCCTTTTTTTATAGACCTTGGCGGCGTAACAGGTCTTGCCGCCGCTCCCGCTTTTTGAGACCACATGCACCACAGCCTCCTTGCCTTCGCTGAGCACGCGCTCGTAGCCGTCTATCGTGCCGTCGTCGAAATACTGCCGCAGCGTTTCCGGGCAGGCGCAGGCGCCGCCGGGGTACGACTCTTCGTTATAATTCATTTAAGCTCCGTATTCTGCGCAGGCGGGGCGGGCGCGGCAAAGCGCGGCGGCCTCCGTGGCGGAGCCTTCAGCTTTTCTGCGCAGGCAGTTTAATTACGGAGTGAAAAGGAGGCGGCTTCCGCGGCTGTTCTGTCGATGGTGTTGCAGGTATATATTTCTTTCATATTTTGCGCCTCCTTTATTTAAGGTTCGGATATTCTAGCAAAAACACGGGCCGCGCACAGAGCCCGGCGGCCGGGCTTGTAGCGATTTTTTTAAAATGTCATGGTAGCGGCAAGTAGAAGTGTCATGGTTTGCGGTAAACTAACCCTTCAGGCACCGAGCTGGGAGGGATTTAATGGAGCAAATAACCATGAGCAACCGGGAGATAGACAAACTTA
>JAPLKJ010000142.1 GCA_026388125.1 Elusimicrobiota bacterium | reverse complement strand
GCTTCTCCAGCAGCGGGATCTTGCGGTTCTCCGCGTCCTTGGTCTCGTGCGCGGGCGGCGCGTCGTAGCGGTTCTCCGGCAGGAAACTGAGCAGCTCTTTCACCTGCCTGAAGCAGTCCGGTTCGGAGTTGGCCACGAAATGGCACACGCCCGACTTGGAGGCGTGGGTCATGGAGCCGCCCAGGGTCTCGAAGTCCACCGACTCGCCCGTGGCGGCCTTCACCACTTCAGGCCCGGTCACGAACATATGGCTGATGCCCTTCACCATGAAAACGAAATCGGTGAGCGCTGGCGAGTAGACTGCGCCGCCGGCGCAGGGGCCGACTATGATGGAGATCTGCGGGATAACGCCGGAACACCTGGTGTTCTGGTAGAAGATCTCGCCGTAGCCGTCCAGGCTGTCCACTCCTTCCTGGATGCGCGCGCCGCCGGAATCCAGAATGCCTATCACGGGCATGCGGGACCGCTCGGCCATGATCATCAGGTTGGTTATCTTGTCGGCGTGCGTGCGGCCGAGCGACCCGCCCAGCTGCGTGAAGTCTTCGGAGAAGATGGCCACGCGCCGGCCGCCTATCCTGCCGAAGCCGGTGATCACGCCGTCGCCTTTGATGTGCTTGTCCTTGATGCCGAAATCGGTGCAGCGCGACTCCATCAGCAGGCCTATTTCCTGGAAGGAGCCTTCGTCCGCAAGGTAGGCTATTCTTTCCCTGGCGGTCAGCTTGCCCTTGGCTTTCTGGGCCGCTATCTTTTCAGGGGGGCCGCCGGCGGCCGCCTGGGCCTGTACTTCGCGGAAGCGTTTAAGGGATTCCGGCACTATCCTGACCCGCTTGGGATGGGATTTCTTCCCGTCCGCCTGGACGGGCGACGCGCCGGTTATGGGATCTTCCATTAAATCTGCCATGTTAGTTCTCCAGTTTTAAGCGCTCTACCGCGCCGCAATCCTATTTTAAATTTTTTTGAGCCGTATTACCACGGCTTTTATCCTGTCCGGGGGCGGGAACAGCGGCTTTATCCGCGGCTACGGCGGCCCAGAAGCCTTCCGGTGTCGCGCGGGTCTCGAAGGCGAAGTCCGGGCTGCCCAGTTCCTTATATCTGTCCAGCGGCCGGTCGCTGAGCTTTATCTTACCCACCACCCGGATATCCAGCGGGTCGGCCATCAGCCCCAGCCCGAGGGCTTTCATAAGCGCTTCCTTGATGGTCCAAAGCCTGGTGGCGGCCGAGGGGTCGGGTTCCGGCAGCTCCGAATTATGGAAATAGTCGCGGTACCAGGCCGGGTGGCGCGGTTCTATCTTTTCCAGGTCGGCCCCCAAAAAACCGGAGCCGCCCGGCTTCAGGGCGGCCATGGCCCAGCCGTTGGAATGCGAGATGGATAGAAGCCTGCCTCCGCAGGAAGGCCTGCCGAAGAGGTCCTGCACTATTTCGTAAGCGCCGAGTTCCGTAGTACCGTCGGTCTCGGCCAGCAGGAATTTCGCCGCCAGCCGGCCCGCCAGCCATTCTTTGCGCCTTTTTTCCATGCGGAAAGCGGCGTAGACGGCGGCTTCGGCCGGGCAAAGCGAGTTCCCGGCCGCAAGCCCCTCCACTTCAAGGAACTTAACGCGGACGCCGGTCCCCGGCCAGATAGCAGTTTCTCCCATCCGTCAGATCTGCGTGGGGATCATGGCGTAATCCCGGATCTCGGCGGTCAGGTTGAACTGCTCGTCGAAAGCCCACGCGTCGTAGAGGCTCCGGCCGTCCTCGGTGCGGCCTTTGAACAGCCCGTAAAGGAAAAGCTTCTCGGGGTCATGCGCCTCGTGGTCGTAAACAATGGCCGCGCCAACGGCGTCGGGCAGGGCCATGGCCCTGTCGAAGTGTATGTCGCGCCAGCCGCAGGCCTGGAACAGCGCCTCGAAGACCAGCGGGTGGAACACCAGTTTCTGCTTCGTATTCTTCCACATCGGGGCCGCGGGCCGCTTGAACACGGCCAGCACCGAATTCTTTTCCAGCCCCAGTATGCCGTCCAGCACCTGGAAGCTGGGCCCGTGGAAGTAAGTTTTGTAGATGGTCTGCGCGTCCACTTTATATTTCTTCACCTTGGGGAGCACCGGCTTCACGGCGTCGGTCCAGCCGGTCTGGGCCTCGGGCGAAGCCGTGCCTTTGAAGTGAATGCGCGTCTGCCCGAGGCGCAGCCCCTTGGGGCTGACGAAGTCGGACTCCATGCGTATCTCGCTGCCGGCGGCCGCGGCGCGCGCGGTTATCTTTATCTCCACCGGCCTTTGCCGCAGCAGTTTTATCGGCACCGCGAAGCGCACGTCCCTGAGGGCTTTGGGCGCCGCGCCGGTAAGCAGTTCGGCGGTCTGGGCGAACGTTTCCAGGCCTATCACGCCGGGCACGTAAGGGGTGCCGTTGATGGAATGGTCGGCCAGGTAGGGGTCCTGCTCCAGCGAGAACTCCTTTACCGCGGCCAGCGACTCGCCCTTGAGCAGGTCGGTTATCCTGGGCGCGAAATGAAAGCCCGTGCTGGCGCCGGACGAGAAGTCGGGCTGGTACTGCAGCTGCTTGTCCCAATCGAGCTTGCCCAGGCTGCCGGAAAGGATTATCTCCGGCACGCGGCCGTAGGCCAGCTCGTCTATCATGGCCTGCATGCCTTCCTCGGGGTAGAGGAATTCCATCTCCTGGGATTTCAGGAAAGCTTCCACGCCGGGCCGGGCGCCCATGCCTATCTGGGCATAGCCGGTCATGTCCACGCTCACGGCGCGCACGCCGCGGTTGTGCTGGCTGAGGCAGAACTTGGCGATGTAGTCCGAGGCCGCCGCGTAATCGGTCTGGCCCAGGTTGCCGAACTTCCCGGCGATGGAGGAAACCATCACCCAGAAGCCTTTCTCCTTCACCACGCCGGCTTTCCACAGGTTAATGGCCGAGTTCGCCTTCACGTTGAAGATCAGCGTGAACTCCTCCACGGCCTTGTCCAGGGCGAGCTTCGAGCGTTCGAGGCCCGCGAAATGCACCAGCCCGTCCACCTGGCCGAAGTCGGCCTTGAGGTTCTGCACGGCGGCGGCGAGGCTTTCCGCGTTGTTGAGGTCGCAGCGGTAATAATGCACCTTCACGCCCAGGGCGCGGATGGCCTCCATGTTCTTATTCATGTCGGCCGCGTCCTTGAGCCTGGTGAACTCGCGCTCGAGCACGGCGGGCGTGGGTTTTTCCGCGGTCGCCTTTATCTCGTTCCACAGCTCGCCGGTCTTGTAAGCTTTCAACTGCTCCGGGCTCATGCCCGTCAGGCGTTTCGCCTTGTCGCTGATATCGATGATGTCGAGCAGTATCAGGTTGGGCCTGTGCTGCTCGGCCAGCATTTTGGCGAACAGCGCGCCCAGGCCGCGTCCGCCGCCGGTTATCACCACGTTCCTGCCTTCCAGCTGGGTGGTCTGGTGCCCTTTGTCCAGCGTGGCCGGCTTGCCCGCCAGCGTCCAGCGCTGGCCGTCGGCGTAGCCTATGGCCAGGCGCTTGTCCGAATAGAGTATCTCGTAGAACGTTTTCTGCACTATGGCCTGGTTCGACGAGCTGGGCTCGAAGTCCAGCAGCTTCACCGCGCTATTCTCGAACTCCTTGCGCAGGCAGAGCGTGGGCCCGTGGATGGCGCCGTAGATGGGGTCGTAGGCGTCGCGCGTCTTGTAGCCGAAAGCCCCGTCGAGCGTGGTAATGACGGCCATGAAGGTAGTGTGGCCGGGCTCGGCCTTGAGCAGGCCCGCGCCCAGGTGCTTGGCGGCCAGGAACAGCGGCAGCGCGTAGCGCTTCAGGTCCTCGAAGGCCGCGGTCTCCTGCGACAGCGACTTCACCATGCAGCCGGGCAGGTAGATTATGCCCTGCGTGTCCGGGTGGGCGGCGGCGAATTCGGTCAGCGCGCGCTCGAGCTCCGGGACGTTCTTGAAGTCCACCGTAATGGCGTCCTTTATCTTGGTCTTCGCCGGGGTGAAGATATAGGAATCCGCCCGGTGCTTGTTCAGCTCCGCGCGGAAAGCCTTCGCCAGGTCGAGGTCCTCGGTGAAGATGGCCACCGGGCGTTTGGGGGAAAGTTTCTTTATGACTTCCTGTTCCACCTGGGCCTGTATCGCCACCGGCACGTGCCGTATGTGGCGCTTCGGGTGTTCGAACTTCGGCTGCTTCTCTGCCGGCTTCTCCGCGGGCGCCGCGGCAAGGTCGAGCAGCTCCGGCTGCACGGGCTTAGCGGCGGCCGGCGCGGGCGCCGCGGGCGCTTCCGCCGCCGGGGCCGCGGGAAC
>JAPLKJ010000109.1 GCA_026388125.1 Elusimicrobiota bacterium | reverse complement strand
CCCAGCTCGTAGGCGATGGCGTCGATAAAAACTTTGTTGTATTTCATTTCTTCCCTAGACGATCCGTATCGTGAAATCTTTCATCTGGTAGATCACCAGACCGTCCACTATCAGGAAGCCGTCGGCGCGCAGCAGTTTGCGCTGGTCGTCCGCGCCGGTTATGGCCGCTTCCACCGTGATCAGCTTGTTCTTCTGCACTATCTGCCCGCGGTAGATCCACTGGTGCTTCTCGTTCAAAGCCATAGCCTCGAAGCGCGCGCCGGGCGGCAGGTCCTTCCACCTTTGCCGCGCGGCCGTTTTCATCAGGTTTATGAAAGATTCCAGGCCCAGCGAGCCGGGGCAGACGGGGTCCTGGTAGAAATGCGCCTTGAAGAACCATTCATCGGGGTTAACTTTCTTCAGGCCGCGTATGAAGCCTTCTGTTTTCGGCCCGCCACCGGGGATATAGGTTTCAACGGCATCCAGCATTATCAGCTTTTCGTCTGGCAGTCCGGGCGCTGCGGCCAGTTCTACGGCCCGGCTGCGGGCGCTTTCTTCCGCCGTTACCGTATGGCGCGCGGCGCCGCGTACTCCCAGCTGCTCGGAAAGGGATTTCTTGGAGAAAAAGCCGAACTGCGTGGTGCCTTTGTATACCGTACGCCCCTTGCACAGCACTTCCAGGTCGTAATCCTGGATTATCATGCCGCCGGATTGGGACACCTTGGTGATCTTTACTTTGGTGGTAAGGATGCCGGCGTCGGGGAAAACCTCGGCGTACTGTACGGCCGTACCGCCGAGGTTCCGGAACGAAAGGTCGGTGGGGCTGGTCAGCGCGCTGCCCAGGTAAGCGGCCAGCCAGCCGCAGGGCTGCAGCGCCACTTCCAGCAGCACGGCGAAAGGCATCGATTTCTGCCTGCCGGACTCGAAATACCATTCGCCGGGGGGCACGTCGTATTCCGCCTCTATGGCGCCGCCGGCGGCCAGCTCCCACTGCCGGCAGTTCTTTATTTCTACTATGCGGTCCAGGAATTTATAGGGCGCGCCGGGCAGCCGGGCTATCACGCGCTCCGCATCGAAAGGCTTGTACTTGTCGCCAAAAGCTTCGGAGGGCTTGCCCACCGCGAAAGCGGTGATGCTGGCGTCGTCGAAAATGGCTGTCTTAGGCCCGGCGATGACCGGCTGCGCCGCGCCGCCCGCCCACAGGCGTTCAATGTCCGTCCGCGTGGTGCCGCCCATCCGGATGGACATGTTGTGGATATGGATTATGCGCTTGCCGTCGGCGTACATGAAGGCGTCGGCCAGGGCGTAGGGCTGCCCGCCGGGCTGGTAGCCTATTTCTTTCACGATGATCTCGTACATCGCTTTTTTCGTGGAGCCCAGTACCTGGCCGCGGCATTCCAGCCGGCTCATCACGCCCGGCACCGGCTCGTACCAGCAGCCGGCTGCCTCGCCCACCCAGCCCAGGCGCAGCAGGAAGATCCGGAAAGTGTGCATGCAGCACTCGTACATCAGCGTGCCCGGCATCACGTGGTCGTCTATGAAATGGCAGGCCAGGTGCCAGTCGTCGGGGTGGATGTCCATCTCGCCCTGTATGCTGCCCAGCCCGTAGCGCCCGCCCCGGGGCGAAAGCTCAAGCACGCGGTCCACCAGCTTCATCCGGCCGCCGGGCAGGCCCATAGGTTTCGTTAAAGGCAGGTTCGCGAAAGCGGGGCCGAAACAGTCGGCGTACCGGCCCTCGCGCAGCGCGGCCACTTTCGCGTCGTCGTAAGCTTCGTGCCCAACGCCCGCGGGCGCGGGGGGCGCCCAGCCGGCCGGGCAGATGCCGGGAGCCGGGGCGGTTTCCTCGGCGGTCAGCACCACGCCTTTGCCTTTCGCCAGCTCTTCGTCGGTGAAGAACCCGGCGCAGCCTTTTTTCATGCTGATCAGCGGACGGCCGTCCACGGTGCTTTCGTAATTGAAGAAGAAAAGCCAGATGTCGCCGTGCTGGGCGAAGCGCTCGATGTTGATATTGTAATGTATCACCTGCCCGGGCAGCGGCAGGCCCTGGTGCAGGGTAACTTCGGCGTCCAGCAGGCGGTACACCGCCTTGCCTTTGGTGCGGTCATCTATGCCCAGGTAGCCGCACAGGAACAGATCGGCCTGGCCGGCCTCTACGGCTATGCAGGTGGGGATGCGCCCGCAGTCCAGGTACCAGGTCCCGGGCTTGATATCGTGCTCGGTCACCACGTTGCCGTGGGTCAACGAGCCGGCCTTGCCGCTTACGCTGAGGATGCGGTCCACCAGCATCAGCGGTTCGGCCCGGGACTGCATCTCGGTGAAATTGTTGGACAGGCGCAGGAAAACCTCGTGCGCTTTGGCTTTGGCCGCCGAGGCGGCCGAGAAATTCTGCAGGTAAGCCGGGCCTGACCCGGCCGCGGCCGGCGGCGGGAGGTTCGGCGGCGGCAGCGGGCGGACTGGCTGCGGGGCCGTCGGCCGGGCGGCGGCGGTTACAGCGGCGGCGGGCACGGCTATCGTTTCGGCCTTTACAGGTTCCGCGGCCGGGGCGGCGCCCGGCTGCCAGTTAACTTTAACGGGCGGCGGCACGGCCAGCGCGGCGCGCAGCATGGGTTTTACCGCCGGCGCTGGCTGATGGGCCGCCGCCAGCGAGCCGCAGCCGTACAGCGCGTTCAGGTCCACCGGCACCCTTTCCGCTATCAGCCTGGCCAGCAGGCGTAAAATGGTTATGGCCGCGTCCTGGTTCTTGACGCAGGCCGACCTGGCCAGGTGCGGCTGGGCGCCCAGGATCTTGTCTATCATCCGGGTGCAGGAAGCCTGCGGGCCCAGTTCCACGAAGATCCTTGCGCCGTCCTCGTAGGCGCGGCGCACCAGCGCCGGAAAATCCAGGCTATGTATGGCCTGCGCCACTATGGAATCGGCCGCGCTTTCCCGGGTTACCTCGTAAGATTTTTTCCAGGCGCCGCTGTAGAAGCGCACTCCGGGCGGCGGGCTTGTGGGGAACAGGTGCAGTTCGCGGTATTTCTTTTCCACCAGCTTCGCCGCTTCGAAATGCACCGTGGAAACGCCTTGCAGCGGCAGGAACACGCAGCCGAGGCCCTCCACCAGCGAGTTCACGGCCTGGCGGTAGCCGCCCACCACGCATTCCAGCGGCGCGTTCACTATAAGCAGGGCGGCGCGCTCGGCGCCTTTCAAAGCCATGCGGACATTGTCGGCGGGGCGGTCTATCACGCCCAGCACCCAGTCAACTTTTTCGTCCTTGGGCAGGTTCCAGAAGCGCCGCGCAGCGTCGCAGGGGCCCGCGAGGTCGCTGACGAACAGGCTGGATTCGTTGATGCGCCGCAGCATTTCGTCGCGGGCGGTCCAGGTGCGCGTGGCGAAAAGCCCTGCCGTTTCGCCCAGGCTGTAGCCTATCACGAACGCCGGCTCCACTCCCAGCAGGCGGACGAGGTCGCTGACGGCCGCGCCGTGCGCCACCGAGCCGAAGATCATGGACTTATAATCGTCTATTATCTCCCGCTCCGTCTCGTCCCGCCAGCCGGCGCCCCACAGCAGCCGCCACGGCACGAAATGATCGGGCACCATCTGGTTGCGCAGGTAGCCGCTCTCGGCGTCCAGGCGGCGCGGGATCTCCGGCCACTGTGTCCACAGCTCGCGGCCCATGCCGATATACTGGTTGCCCGAGCCCGGGAAAACGAAAGCCAGGTTGCCGCGCCCGCCCTGGGGCGAGGGAGAATAAAATATGCTGTCCCGCACGAAAGTTTTTTCAGGGTTGGCGCGCAGAGCGGGTTCAGCCTCGGCGCAAAGGGCGCTCAGCTCCTCGCCGCCGCGGGCCAGCACAACGCAGGCGCGTTTTTTGCCTGGCCTCACCCCGGTATGGGCGAACCAGCCGCGGCCCAGTTTCTCTATGTTCGCGCCGGGCTCCTGCCGCGCCAGCCAGGCGCGGAGGTCGGACAGGCCGGCCAGGACGCCCGCCGCGTCGTCGTCTTCGACAGCGAACAGCGCCGCGCTGCGCGCGCCCAGCGGCTGGCGGCGCTCCAGTTCCGTCCGTTCCGGAGCGGGGGCTGCCTCAAGGCCTTCCAGCACCACGTGGCCGCAATTGCCGTCGGCGCCCAGCGCGCTTACGCCGGCCCTGCGCGGGCCCTCGGCGCGGTTGCGCAGCCAGTACTGGGGTTCCAGCGGTATGTGAAATCTTTTTTTCGCCCGCGCCAGCTCCGCCAGCGGGGAAACTTTCATCAGCGGGGGCAGTATCTCCTGGTAAAGGGCCAGGGCGGTCTTGACCACGCCGGCCAGGCCGCAGGCGGCGCCGGTGTGGCCTATCACGGGCTTCACCGCGCCCAGCGCGCAGCACAGCTGCGCCGAGGAGATGCCGTAAAAATCGGTCAGCGCTTCTGCTTCGGCCGCGTCTTCCGCGGGAATGCCGCTGCCGTGGGTTTCAAGATAGCCGATGGTGGACGGGTCCACCTGCGCCTCGCTGTAAGCTTCGCGCAGCGCCGTGGCGTAGGCCGCGGGCGCGGGGGCGGTCTTGTCCACGCCGCCGCCCGAGGCGAAGCCGAGGCCTTTGATCACGGCGTAAACGCGGTCGCCGTCGCGGATGGCGTCGTCGAGGCGCTTCAGGATAAGCGCGGCGGCGCCTTCGCCCGGCACGGTGCCGGCGGCGGAGGTGTCGAAAGGCCGCGCCTGTTCGCTGTAAGGCCTGCCCTGTTCCGGAACGCTTATCGCGCGCGGATCGCCGTCTATGGAGACCGCGCCTACTATAACGGTGTCGAGCTCGCCGGCGCGCAGC
>JAPLKJ010000069.1 GCA_026388125.1 Elusimicrobiota bacterium | reverse complement strand
CGCCGCCGAGTTCGGGCTGAAGAACGTTTCCGACGAGGTCTACCTTAACGCCGAAGAGGCTTTCTTCGCCTGGCGCGAGGCCGGCGCCTACATGAACGTGGCGAAAAGTTCATTGGACGCGGCCGAGGCCCGGGCCTGGCTGGTGCGCAAGCAGTACCTGGCGGGCCAGGCCTCCTATTTCGAATGGCGCAACGTGGAAGACCAGTTCATAACCGGACAGAACCAGTACCTGGCGGCCGGCCGCGGCCTGATACTCAGCCACGCCGCTTTTGTGCGGGCCATCGGAGAATAACAAATGAAAAGACCTTTTTATAAAATGAAACGCTTCATCATCCCCGCGGCGCTGCTGCTCGTCATCGGCGGCGGCACGGGGCTGGCAAAGCGCGCCGGGGCGAAAAAAGAAGCCAAGCGCATTGCGGAGCTTTCCCCCGCCAGGCCGCTGCGGGGCGTGCTGGTGACCAAAACGCAGGCCACCGGCAATGTGGAGCCCGAGAACCGCGTGCTGGTAACGCCCTCCGTGAGCGGCCGCGCCGAGCAGGTGCTGTTCAAGGAAGGCCAGATGGTGGCCAAAGGCCAGGTGCTGGCCTGGGTCAGCTCCAGCGAGCGCACCGGAAGGCCAGCAGGCCGATTTCTACCTGGACGCTTTCCCGAAGGACAAACACGAGGGCAAAGTGCTGGCCATCTCGCACGAATCCACCCTTAAGGACGGGATCATAGTTTACGAGGTAAAAGTGCTGCCCGGCGGGCGAATCCCGGAGCTGCGCTCCGGCATGACCGCCGACGTGCTGGTGATAACGGGCAGCAAGCCCGGCGTGATGACCATCCCCAGGAAAGCGGTGAAGTACAAGGATGGCGACGCCCTGGTCTCGGTGAAGGCCGCGGCCGGCGGCAAGCTGACCGAGAAAAAAATAATCGTCGGCTCCACCAACGAAAGCACCATAGAGGTGGTCTCCGGCCTGGCCGATACCGATACGGTCTATTACTCCACCGGCATCGCCAAGGAACGCTCCGGCTTTAACGTCTCGTCCGATTAAGATGGCCCCGCTCATAGACATCAGGAACGTCTCCAAGACCTACATCACCGGCACGTTCCGCGTGGAGGCGCTCAAAGAGGTCTCCATCCGGATCAACGCCGGGGAGCTGGTGGCGCTGGTGGGCCCGTCCGGTTCGGGCAAATCCACGCTGCTGCACATCATGGGCTTCCTGGACCGGCCCGACGCCGGGGAATATTTCTTCGCCGGCCACCCCACGGCCAGCCTCGGCGAGGGCCGCCTGGCCGCCATCCGCAGCCGCATGGTGGGCTTCATCTTCCAGTCGTTCCACCTTTTAAAGCGCACCAGCGCCAAAGACAACGTGATGCTGCCGATGGTCTACACCGGCCTGGGCACGAATTCGCAGAAGGCCCTGGACTGCCTTAAGCTGGTGGGGCTGGCCGACCGCGTGAAGCACAAGTCCAACGAACTGTCCGGCGGCCAGTGCCAGCGCGTGGCCATAGCCCGGGCGCTGGTCAACGACCCCCTGGTGGTGATGGCCGACGAGCCCACCGGCAACCTGGACGCCGTGAGCCGCCAGGAAGTGATGCAGGTCATCCGTGACCTGAACGCCCGCGGGCTGACCGTGGTGATAGTAACGCACGACGACGAAATTTCCGCCATGACGCACCGGGTGGTGCGCCTCAAGGACGGCACTATAGTTTCGGACGTTAGCCGCGTGCCCGAAACCGCCGTAGCGGCGGCGGCGGCGAACCTGCCGCCGGCGCGCATGAGCTTCTCCCCCTCCGAATTCCTGGAGCAGCTCAAGGTGGCGTTCAAGGCCATCTGGAGCCATAAGATGCGCAGCTGCCTCACGATACTGGGCATTTTCATAGGCGTCGGCGCCATAATCTCTTTGATGACCATCAGCGAAGGGTTCATGAAAAGCCTGCTGAGCGGCGCCAGCGAGGACGACGCGAAGAAGGTCTGGGTGACGCCCGCCTGGGAGCACGGCAGGACCCCGCGCAGGTTCGTGATGGGCGACGTGGAAGCCATAAAGGCCCAGGCGCCGCTGGCCGAGAAAGTAACGCCCATCCTGGCCCGCGACCTCAAGATCTCCGCCGGCGACAAGCACATCAGCTCGGGCGTGCAGAGCCGCGAGGGCTTCGACCTCGCCGAGCAGAAGCCCCGCGATAAGTTCTTCGAGAACCGCAAAATGACCGGCCGTTTCTTCACGAAGGGAGAGAACCTGGCCAAGGCCCGCGTGGCGGTGCTGAACCGGACGCTGGCGAAAAAACTTTTCGAGTCCGGCGGCGCGCTCAACGAGGATATCAGGATAAACGGGATAAGCTTTACCGTGGTGGGCGTAGCGGAGGACCAGAAGGCGGAACAGATCTTCGGGGGCCGGCCTACCGCCTACATACCCCTGAACACGGCGGCCAAGCGCGTGTTCGGCGCCAACCGGCTGGATTATATAGAAGTGACCGCCCCCACGCCCGCGGACGCCCCGGAGGCGCGCCGCCAGATAATAATGGCCCTGCGCGCGCAGCGCGGGACCAGGGAGGGCGCCGAGGACGATTTCGACGTGAAGACCTTCGAGGCCCAGATAGAGATGTTCAAAAGCACGATGGGCAAGCTTTCGCTGGTGGTGTACAGCATAGCCGGCATCTCGCTCCTGGTGGGCGGGATAGGCATCATGAACATCATGCTGGTAAGCGTTACCGAGCGCACGCGCGAGATAGGCCTGCGCAAGGCGCTGGGGGCGCGGAACATGGACATCCTGAGCCAGTTCCTGATCGAGGCCGTGGTACTGTGCGTTATAGGCGGGGCGCTGGGCGTGGGGCTGGGCTTCGGCCTGGGCTGGGCGGCCTATTTCTTCATTAAGGTCCCGCCCACGCTGAGCACGGGCACCATCTCTTTCGCTTTCGGCTTTTCCACCCTGATCGGCGTCGGGTTCGGCTTCTGGCCCGCGCTGCGCGCCGCCATGCTCGACCCCATCGAGGCGTTAAGGTACGAATAACCGGCCGCGGCCACCGTTCAGGCCGGGTTGCGGAACAGCAGTTTCAGGCAGCCGGCCGTTTCCCTGGCCACCGACATTTTGGACGCGCCCCCGCGGCGGCCGCGCATCGTCACCGGGACCTCGCTCACCTTCCAGCCTTTCTTAAGGAACTTTATAAGCAGTTCGGCGTCCAGCGCGAAGCCCTCCGTCTCGAAACGGAGGGTTTTAAGCTTGTCGGCGCGGTAGAGCTTGAAGATCTGGGTGTAGGAGGTCAGGCGCGGCCCGAAGCGCAGGCGCAGCAGCGTGTTGGCGGCCGTGGTGAGCAGGCGGCGGTGCAGCGGCAGGCCCAGGAAACCGCCGAGGAAAGGCGAGCCGCAGATGCAGTCGGCCCCCGACTTTTTCATCTCGGCCAGCAGCGCGGCGGCATCGGCGGGATCGAAAGACAGGTCGGCTTCCATGAAAAGGATATAGGTGCCGCGGGCTTCGGCCACCGCCCTTTCGAGCGAAGCCCGGAAGGTATTGCGGCCGCCGGCCAGGGCGGTGACGCCCGGGTAGCTGCCCGAGAGCCCCCACAGCAGGTCCACGGTGCCGTCCGAGCTGCCGCCGTCGGAAAAGATCACTTCGAAAGAAGGCAGGGCGGCGGAGAGCGGCGCCAGCAGCGTTTCGGCGTAGCCGGCCGCGTGGCGGGCTTCGTCGAGGCAGGGGATTATCACAGACACTTCAGGATTATTTTTCACACCGATATTGTAGTATATCCCGCGGCTCAATAATTATCGGCCAGCTCCATGAGCAGGGCTTCGTGCACCCTGTCCAGCTCGGCGGGCTCCACGGAGTAATTGTTGATGATGAAAGTGAAGGCCAGGGTGCGCCCTTTTTTCGTCCTGAGGTAGCCCGTATAGGACCGCACGCCGGGCAGCGAGCCGGATTTTATACGCAGCCCTTCGGCCAGGTAGGTATCCCTGCCCATGCGCCGCACGTGGCCGCTGGCCTCGGGGTCGGACGGGAAGACCAGCGTGTCCCTGAAAGCTTCGAAATATTTCTTTTTCGAGACCGCGCAGAGCAGGTCGGTGAAATTCTCGGCCTTGACCATGTCGTTCTTCGAAAGGCCGGCCGCGTCCTCGAGCTTCATTTCCGCTACGGGCACTCCCAGCGAGGACAGGAACTCCTTCAGGACCTTCAGGCCGTTCTCTTCCGTGCCTTTAAGGTCACGCGCGGCGGCCAGCTGCCGCAGCAGCAGTTCGGCGTAAAGGTTGAAGCTGCGCTTGTTCGTAACCCGCACGATGTTCTCGAGCGGCGCCCCCTCCATTTCGGCCACCAGCCTGCGCCCCGAAGGCGCCGCGCCCTTGAACGGCGCTTTGGACGTGCTGACCCCGGCGCTGGCCAGGTAGACGCTGAAGCTCTGCGCCGCGAACAGGGCGGGGTCGGGCAGGGCGCCTTTTACGGCGAATTCGTCCGGGCCGGCCGGCACGGAGCCGCGCAGCACGGCCGTATTCTGCCCCGGGAAAGCGTAGATATAACTGTTGTCGCCGGAATCCTTCGGGCCGGTGACCACGTAATTCTCGAATTTAAGCCCGGGCAGCGACGGCTCGGTGCGCAGCACTTCCGTCCCCCCCCCGGCGGCCGCGGCCGGCCTGAAATAAAGTTTATAGAGGTTGTCGTTGATGGTCAGCGCGGAGGCCGCGGCGGCGTAATAATTGCCGATGTCCTCCCAGGACCAGGACCCCGGCTGCGCGCCGTCGAACAGGGTCTCGTCGGCGGCCACCGCCCCCTTTATGGCCTTTATGCCTTTGGCCTTGACCGCCTCGGCCCAGAGCCTGAAGGTTTCTTCCGTGGACCTGGCGTCCTTTACCAGCTGTGACCCCAGCGACGGGTCGCCGCCGCCTACGATATAAAGATTCCCGTTGAGCACGCCGCCGGCGATCTTGCCGTCGTAGTAGACCCCGGTCTTGATCCTGTAGCCCGGGCCGAGCCGGTCGAAGGCCGCGGCGGTGACGAAGATCTTAAGTATGCTGGCCGGGACCAGGTTCTTCCCGGGGTTATAAGCCGCCACCTCCGCGCCGGTAGCGGCGTCCTTCACGCTTACGCCCCACTGGGCGCTCTCGAGGCCTGGCCGGGCGGCCATCGTCCGGATGACGGCGTTGATCTCAGCGCCGGAGCGCCCGGCGCACGAGAAAAGAACGAAAAGAAGAACGGCTGTTCTCATAGGCAGGGCAGCCTCAGGACTCCGCTCCGAATTTCAGCGTCAGCGACAGCCTGTGCGCCTGGCCCAGCGAGCCCAGCGCCGAATACGAGTAGTCCAGCAGGTACGCGCCCGAGCCCATGCCCAGCCCCAGCGAGGCGCCTGACGACTTGTCCCCGGCGTTGGTCCTGTACCCGCCCCTGAAGGAGAACAGGCTGCCGTCGCGGTAGGCGGACAGGAACTCTATGCCGGCGCTGCCAGAGACGCCCGAGTCCTTCAGCTGGTTGACGTCGGCGTAAAAAGAGATCTTTTTCGGCAGGTCCGCGTCCGAGTCCATGCTGAGCACATATTCGGCGCCCAGCTTCAGGTTCAGCGGCAGGGAGCTGCTCTCTTCGGAGAATTTCAGCTTCGTCCCCAGGTTCTGCAGCGCGGCCCCCACATTCAGAACGCCCCGCACCACGGCGTATTTCAGCCCCGCGTCAAAAGCCGCGGCGGAGGCCGTCTTGTCGTCGAGGCTGCTGGAAACGTACCTGGCGTTCAGCCCGCAGCCCAGCCGCGGCGTCAGCTTCACGCCGTAGCCGATGCCCGCGGCCATATCCGCCGCCGAGAAGGCGGCGT
Source organism: Elusimicrobiota bacterium (assembly GCA_026388125.1). GTDB lineage: Bacteria > Elusimicrobiota > Elusimicrobia > Elusimicrobiales > UBA9959 > UBA9959. The sequence continues at coordinate 3,455 of JAPLKJ010000069.1, read as the reverse complement.
CGAGCTTGTTGCCCAGCTTGTCGTACTTTTCAAGCTTGGGCATGGAGAGGTAATTCACCGACAGCCCGAAGACCCCGGCGCCGAAACTTTTCGCGGCGGCCAGGTTGGAATAATTCACGTCCATCACCCACTTCACCTGCGAAAGGGCCAGCTCGGTCCCCGCCAGGTCGCTCAGGCCGGCCGGGTTGTAGAACAGGCTCTGCGCCCCGGAGACCGTCGCGCCGGTATCGCCCAGGGCGGCTTCCCTGGCCCCCACGCCTATGCGCAGGAACTGGGCGCCCGAGACGCCTTCCGAGCCGGCGGCGCTGCCGGGCGCGGCGGCCGCCAGCAGCAGCGCGCAAAGAATGAATTTGAACATACTAAGGTCCCTCCAGCGGGCGCGGCACGCGTTCTTCATCTTATGATCGCTACTTTTCCGGTTTTCTTGGCCGAACTGCCGGGGCCGGTCACGCTATACAAAGAGACGCCGGAGGCGCCCTTCGCGCCGTCCTGGTTCCGGGTATTCCAAAGGCAGCGCCCGTCGCCGTCGTCGTCGCTGAGCTCGGCCACCTGGGCGCCGGAAAGGCTGTATATCCGGACCTTCGCCCTGGCCGGCAGCGATTGAAAAACTATGCCGTCGCCGAAAGCGGACTGGCCGAAGTCGCCGCCGGTGCCGGGCCTGTACGGGTTCGGGTAGGCGAACACGTCCGTCAGCGCCCCCGCGGCGGAAGTTATGCTGCCGAGCGCGTAGAACGAGAAGTGGGGAATGTAGGCGTAGACCTCGCCGGCCGTCTTGTCCAGCACGGAATTCCTCTGCAGGTTCCAGACCAGGGCGGAGGTGTCCAGGCTGAACAGCTTCAGCGTGCTCGCCTGCACCGGCGGCGAACTGCCGTCCAGGATATCGTCGCCGTTCGCGTCCGTGTAGGTCATGGTCAGCCTGGCCGGGCTGGCGAGGTTCGCGGTCTGCGCCACGCCGTAGACATCGTAAAAATGCAGCTCCACTATGGAGCCTCCCACCAGGAGGGCGTTAACCAGTTTCGCCGTTGCCGCGTCCAGGCTGCTCTTGGAGATCTCCTGCGGACTGGTGCCGGCGCTGGTGCTGATGACCAGGTAGCCGTCGGGCGCCGCGCCCGCCGCAACGGTTATGGTCAGCTGCCCCAGGCCGGGCAGCGGCGCCGTGACGGTCTGGCTCACGGCGGCGGTGGAGAACAGCGGGGTATACGCCGCCGGCAGCGGCAGCGTCATATTTGCCGCCGTGACGGCGCTTGAAACAGAAACAAAACCGTCGTCATTCAAACCGCGGACGGCGTAATAGTAGGTGGTGGCGTAGCGCAGGCGAGTGTCGTTGAAAAAAGCGTATGTGGACACAAAAACATCAGCAGCGGGCCACAGGACCTGGTCCAGCGAGCGGGCCACGCTGTAGCCGGCGCTGCCGTTGGCGGACCATCCCACGGACATGGTATGAACCCCGGAGCTTGTAATGACCGGCGCGGCCGGCGGGCTGGCCAGGGTCGAGACCGAGGCCTCGGAGTAGTCGCCTTCGCCTAAATTGGTGAGCGAGCGCACCCGCCGCGTATACCTTACGTTCGCGCTGGACAGGTTGATCTCTGGGTATATGGTTCCCCCGATCCCGGTACTGAGCACGCCATCGGTAGAGGTGTAAAAATTATACGACAGCACACCCGGCACGGTGTTGGTCCACGACCAGGTTATGGAAGTAGTGCTGGTCGCTACACCGGACAGCGTGGGCGAGATGTGTTTGGTAATGGTGCTGCTGACAAAACTGTAATCCCGGCGGTTGCCGCCGGTAGCCGTGGATAAGCCTATGGTCTGGAGGCCCATCAGGTTTATGGCGCCGATGCGGTAGGAATAAGTTGTGGACGGGGTAAGGCCCGTATCCTGTGTACTGGCGCCGGTAACGCTGGAGACAAAGACCCATGGACCTTTTTCGCCCGTGTTGGTGGAGCGCTCCACGCGGTACTTCGTAGCCGGGACTACCGGCTCGTTCCACCGCAGCCCGACCGTGCTGGACCGGACGGAATAGAAAGAGACGTCGTTGGGGGGCGTGGCAAAGGTGGCGCCGGTAGCCGGGGCGGTATAGCCGCTTCCTATATGCACGTATTCGTACTCACTCTCCTGCGGACTCGCGTCAAAGTGAGGATTTCCCGCTATCCAGGCCGGGTCCGTCTGGGACGCTTTCACATAACGCGTATGAACGCTGTTAGGGAAAAGGTAATCCAGGCCGTACAGGTTGGTACTTACACCCGGCGCAAAAGCCTCCTGGCAGATAGTCCACTTGTCTATTGGCGCCGGGATATAGCAATCGACCCCGATCCAATAGCCGTTTATATAACCCGGTGTCAGGTAAGTTGAGGTGGACCAGGAAAAATTCAGCACCGTGTCGGTGAGCGGCGCGGCGGCGAAAGCAAAAGGAGGCACCGGCATTGTCATCGCCCTTAATACCGCGCTGGTCGCATAGGAGAAGTGATACGGCGTCAGTTCATTGTCGCCGTTGATAGCTCCGAGCCTGAAATCATATTTTGTGTTGTCCATCAAGCCGCCCACTTCCGTACCCACTACCGAAGATACGAAGATCGAGAAATCCGCCGGCGCCGTGGCATAATCTACCGCAAAGTCGCTGGCACGGAACGGCCCCCCCGCTCCAATACTCATGATGGTTTCGCCAAATCCTCCCACAGCCGCGGTAGCGGGAGCCGTCGCATAGGTGTACTTCCGATATGGCGTTCTTCCCGTGCTTTCAAGTATGCCCACCGCCTTCATCCAGCGCGTGCGCCGGGTATTCGCGGCATACTCAACAACGGTGGTCACCGAGCCCGTCGCCACCGACCAGGTCTCTGTAGTAATATCCACAAAAGTCTCGGTCCAGGAGTTCACGGCAGGGTCACCTATCGCCTGCAGAACTTCTCCGGCGTCAGCAGCGGCCGGAAGCGCCCCGGTGAGCGCCAGGGTCGAGTGATAGATCCTATAGCCCGTTACACCGGTGCCGGTGAAGGTGCCAGTGGACCACTGCCATTGTATGGCGTAGGAAGAAAGAGCCACCCCGGTCATGGTCATATCCAGCGGGGGCGTAGTGGTAGACATGAGCGCGCTGTAATTCCCGGGGGTCAGTTCGTTATCTCCGTTCACCGCGCCAAGCCGGATCAGGTAATTTCTATTGCTCAGCAATTTGATCGTCTGCCAGGGCACAAAGATGTCCCGGATGCGCACATAACTTGCCCCGGCGGTACTGGAACATTCCACGGCATAAGCCGTGGCCGTGCTGAAATGCCAGGTGATATAGGCGCTCTCGGCCGTCACGGACTCCAACGTGAAGTCTGAAGGCGGCAGGGCGTAGGTGTATTTCTCTATATGCTGCGAATCGCTGCCCGGGGTGGCTCCCTGGTAGAGCGTCAGCCACCTGGTGTATACTTTATTAGCCGCCAGCCCGGAGTCAATATAAAAGCTCGTTCCCGGGG
>JAPLKJ010000199.1 GCA_026388125.1 Elusimicrobiota bacterium | reverse complement strand
TCCTCGACGCTCATCAGGTTCACCAGGAAGTCCACCTGTTCGAGCCTGACGTTGAAAAGCTGATCCTGGTCCGGCTCGGCCATCGAATGCCGGCCGCCGTCCTTCCTTTCCACTATGTCCACCTCGAGCTTGCCGCTCTGCCCGGCTCCCGGAGCTCCGGGGAGGCCCGCAGCCGCCGTTCCGCCGCCCATGGCGGCGTTGCGGCCCAGGTCCATGGTTATCTGGTGGCTCTGCTGGGCCTTGGCCATGGTGTTCATGGCGGTGGCGAGCTTAAGGAAGCCCACGGCCACCACCATCATGGAAATGATGCCCATTATAGTGAGCAGGCTGTATTTAAAGATAAGGGCCATGGACTCGGGGGTGTTCCAGATGGTGCGCCAGAGCGGCGCGAAAGGGGTTTTTATTATGGCGATATCGTCGCCGCGCTTCACGTCCAGGCCCAGCACTTCCGAGACCACCGAGCGCACGTTCTGCGCGTCGGCGTCGCTCATCGTCTTATTAATAATAACAGTAACAACAAGTTTCCTTACGAAAGAAGTAGGGAAGGAAAGTTTTTTCGAATACGACTGGTTCTCCCCCTCAGCGCTCATGGTAGGGAACCCGGGAAGCAGATATTCGTTAAAAGGCTGCCCTTCGGTAGTGGGGCTCTGCCATTTGAACATCTCGTCCTTATTCGCGGGCGCGGCTTTGTCACCCCCGGCCTTGAGGATATTCATCTCCTCGGTACGGGTAAAATCCATATCGGCCTGCACCACCACCTTGGCCTGGTTGGGGCCCAGCAGCTTCACCAGCACCTCGTCCACCTTTCCCTCGAGGGATTTCTCGTATTTGGCCTTGTCGTCGAGAGGGAGGCCCTGCGCGCCGAGGAACGCGACCTGGACGAAAAGCAGCGCCAGGAGCGCTGCCGCGCCCCTTAATGCCGTTCTTATCGTCGTCGCGTTCTTCATATAGATACTCTATTAGACCAGGTACGACTGCAGCCTGCGCTCCACCACCATGGGGATGCTGCCTTTCATGATCTCCAGCACGCCTTCCAGTATCATCGACTTGAGCTTGATCTGCCCTTCCATGCGGGAGCGCATCTTGCCGGAGATCGGGATGCAGACCATGTTGGCGAAAAGGATGCCGAAGAAAGCGGAGGAGATGGCGACGCCCATGGCCGGGCCTACGCGGTCGGGGTCCGACACCTGCTTGAGCACGCCTATGATACCGATAAGCGTACCGAGCAGGCCGAACATGGGCGAGAGCAGGCCGAAGGTGCGGTAGACGTTCGCGATCTCGTTCATTTCGTCGGCGCCCTTATTGATCTCTATCTCTATAACGTGCTTCACGAAATTCGAGTCGTTGTATTCCAGCGCCGCGGACGCCACCCTGGCCAGGAACCCGTTGGCGTGCTTGGGATCGGCCTCTTTGAGCGCCGACAGGCCCAGCGAGCGGCACTGCTCCGTCAGCGCCACCATTATGGGGATAGTGCGCTGTATATCCGCGTTCTCGTCGAGCATCATCAGTTTGTACAGCTCGGTGAAAGCTTTCACCAGGTACTTGAACGGAGTATTAATAAGCATGGAGACGGCGCCGCCGCCCAGCACCACGAACACGGCGTGCGCGTTCAAAAGGGAAGGCTCGAGCTGACCGGTCTGTACGCCCACGGTGATCAGCGTGAAGAAGCCGACGATGCCCAGAATAGTGGCGAAGTCCATATATATCAGGTATCCTTATGTCCGCTGCACCAGCGTACTATTATCATCTTCTCACATTAATTATAGGAAGCGGGTGTTTCAGAAAAGTTATAACGGTGTTACAAAAAACCTGACGCGCGGCCCGGCCGCCGCGCGCCGCCAGGGCGCCGGCTGCAGCCTCAGACCGCCTGGTGGAGTTATATTTCATGAGTTTAAAGGTATGCGGAAGAAGAAGGTGGAGCCTTTGCCCAGGCCGGGGCTGGTGGCCTTTATGATCCCGTTATGCGCCCGCACGATCTCGCCGGCGATAGACAGTCCCAGCCCCCAGCCCTGCTTGCGCATTTTTTCATCCTTCTGGTATTTCGCCTGGTAGAATTTTTCAAAGATCAGCGAGGTTTCGCTGCGGTGGATGCCGATGCCGGCGTCCTTGACGTAGGCGCCGGCGCCGCGCGGCTCCGCGCGCAGCGTAAGCTCCACGCGCTTGCCGGCGGGCGTGAATTTTATGGCGTTGTTGAGCAGGTTCATCAGCACCTGCGAAAGCCTGAAGCGGTCGCCGTTGACCATCAGCCCCTCGGGCAGCGGATTCACCACTAAGTCCACCCCTTTTTTCTGGGCGTTGATGGTCATGGCCGGAAGGATGTCGGTGGCCACCAGCGAAAAATCGAAAACGGCCTTTTCCATTTTCAGCTTCCCGGCCTCTATCATGGCAAGGTCCGTCAGGTCGGCGATGAGATGGCCCAGCTGGTCCGTAGAGCCCACTATGTTCTTCAGGTACTGCGCTTCCTTGTCCCCCGTGCTGCGCTTCAGCAGGAGCTCGCTGAAGCCCCTTATCGAAGCCAGCGGCGTGCGCACGTCGTGCACGACCATGGACATGAACTTGGATTTCATCTCGTTAAGGCGGCCGAGCTCCTGGTTGGACAGGACCAGCTTGGAGGTAAGTACCTCCAGCTCCTGCGAGCGCTGGCCGACGGCGGTCTGGGCCACGGCTATCTGCATGACGTACTGCTGGATGAGGTTGTTCGAGAAATTCTCGCGCTGGCTGAAAGAGCCCTGCTGCATGAAGCCCGTGACCTGGGACACAAGCACCACGCCGGCGCCCAGCGCCAGCACCAACATGGGAATGCCGAGAATGATCAGAAACTCCATAAGTTCAACTCCTGGTCATATTAAACCACTTTTCGCGCTCAAAACCCGACAGCTTCCTGCCGGCCGAGGATCCGCCGCGCCAGCGCCTTCACCCGCGCCACCAGCACTTCGTTGGCGAAAGGCTTGGACAGGTAGTCGTCGGCGCCGCATTCATAGCCGGATATCTGGTCCGGCACTTCGGAGCGGATGGTGAGCAGCAGCACGGGCATACCTTTCAGCTGCCTGTCCGCCCGTATCCGCGACAGCAGTTCGAACCCGTCCATCTCCGGCATGTTCACGTCGAGGATGGCGATATCCGCCCCCTCGGTCTTCAGGTGCTCCCAGGCCGCGAGGCCGTTCTCGTGGGCCGACACCTCGAACCCGGAGTCCTGCAGCACCTCCGCCAGCAGGATCCGGAACAGCTCGTCGTCATCCGCCATCAGTATTTTCATAAGACCGCCTTTTCTCCCTGCCCCGCCCTCGCCAAGTCCCCCTTACTTCCAGCCCTGCGCGTCCATGAACTGGCGGGTCACGGTATCGCCGGGATTGAGCTCCATCACTTTCTCGTACGCTTTCTGCGCTTTCGCTTTGTCGCCCATCATATAGTAGGCGGAGCCCAGGCGGGTCCAGCCCATCGGGTTGGTCTCGTCGAGCAGCACCACTTCTTCGCACTCTTTGGCCGCCATGTCGAACTGCTGGATGTAGAAGCCTTTGGCGGCTTTTTTCAGTTTCTCGTTGACCATCGCGGCCTTGGGCATTATCTCGTCGCGGCGCACGGTGCCGCGGGTCAGGTCGGCGATGGTGTAGAGCATCTCCTCGAACATCGCGTCGCCGCGGGGATTGGCGCCCAGGGCGGCGTGCGCCAGCAGGAAGGCTTTCAGCTCGTTGCCTTCGATGTAGGAGACGACGGCTTCGTGAGCGGTGTTCGACTGCTCGTTGTCGTTCTGGAGGGTCTTTACCCTGACAGGGGTCGCCTTGAGCTGCAGGCGGGCGCTGAGAGTGGAGAGCCGGGCCGCTTTCTCGCCCCACGCGCCGGCTTTGAGCTGGGGCTCCAGGTTGAAGGCCTTGTCCAGGTTCTCTACGGCGGAAGTGTACTGGCGGGCATCGATGCTCTTGCGGGCCAGTTCGACGTAGTCGGCGGCGTAGGTCTTAAGGGCTTCGATCTGATCTTTCGGGGCCATCAGCTTCGCTTTGCCTACCCGGGCGGTAGCGCCGGCCAGGGGCTGTTTAGCGCGGGAAGAGCCGAAGCGCATCGTCACACCGACTTTCTGCATCATCCCGAGCTCGCCGAAGGGCGACATTGAATAGTCCAGGTCCATAAACGAAAGGCGGAAGCCGACGCCGACCCGCAGGCCGGTGCCGATCGACTGCCCGCTCACGTAGCCGGCGCGTAGAGAAAGCAGCTGGAACATGAAGTACTCGGCCCCGAGGTTCACTTTATATTTATCATCATTTGAAATGGTCTGGTCAAGGGAAACGGTCAGCGTGTGCGCGCCGGCGGGATGGGAGATCCAGGCCAGGCCCAGCGTCTCGGACTGGGGAAGAGGGAAGGCCAGCCTGTCGAATTTCAGGCTGCCGCCCAGGTTCTTTACGGACAGGCCCACGCGGAATTCCTGGGCGGGGATCTTGCTCATCCAGTATTTCGCGGGGCGGATGTGGTAGATGGCGCCCAGGTCCAGGGCCATCGTGTTGGCGGAGGCGGTATCGAGGCGCTCTGAAACGCTCTTCAGGCTCACGCCGACGTTCAGCACGGGGCGGTCGATCTCGTCTTTAATAAACGTGCGCGCGTAAGTGCCGGCGATGGCCATGTCCGCAGCGTCTATCTTGCGGGTGGTGTCGCCGCTCGCGTCGTAACCCTGGAAAGGCGCCACGCTCTGGCGGGTGATGCTCACGCCGAAGGTGGAGCCGTAGCGGACGGGAAGGGCGAAGGAAGCGTACTGGTTGGTGACGTCCTCGAACGACGCGGTGTGCGTGGCGGCGAGCTCGGTAACTTCAAGGCTCGCGAGCCCGGCGGGATTGGCCCAGGCGGAGTAAGCGTCCTGCGTGACGGCGGTGCAGGCTTCGCCCATCCCGGTGGCGCGGGGGCTGGGGTTGAATTTAAGAAAAGCGCCCGACGTGGTGCCGGCCTCGCCAGCGACGGAGGGAACGACAAAAAAACCCAGACCGCAGACCAGAAGGTTTGCGGTTGCGAAGAAGAGTTTTCTGAAGTTCGCGGGTTTCATAATCTTTACATATATAGTCTACGAGGAAAGAAAACGTGAATCCCGAAGAAACTCCGAAGTCGATAAAATTGATTTTTTCATAGTAAGACCGGCTTAATTCCGGTTTAACGGCAACAACGCTTTTTAACCGTTTTTCAGGCATAAAAATACCCCCCCGCAGGCGCCTTTTGGGGTCAATATCGGCGCTTTCAGGCTGAAAGCCGTCTTATGTGCGAATTTAACAAAAACTGGCAAAAAACCGAAAATAATATAAAAAAAAACCTAAAAACACCGTTAAAAGTGTCTTCAGGCAAGCAAATGTAAAATAGTGTTGTTTTTTAAATGCTTTTGGATAAATACACCCCAAAAAAGTTCAGGAACCCAATATTCAGTTTTTAGTTTTGGGGACAGTATATTTAATTCTTGTTTTGAGCGTCGTCCGCGGAAACTTCAGGTTTGGGCGAAATAGTTTTTTTATGCGGGCAGGGCTTATTCTTTAACAGATTCTGGATCGGGATCCCGGAAACTGCTTCTATAGTTTTCAGAAATTCCTCCCCCCCCATCGGCCTTCCGGTGGAGGAATGATAGTGAAGATCGGTGGCCGTCTCTTTCGGGTCCGCACCAGAAAGGAATTCGCGCCAATTACTTATGATCTGTCCTACCCCGGAAACTTTCAAGAGCTCGTCGTTCCTGTTGCGCATATGCGCTTTCGCGCTGCTCCATTTATAATCCTCGGCTTTTTTTACTATTTTCGCCCGCACCGGGTTAATTTCGATGTAGCGCGTCGCTGCGAGAAGATAACGTTCCTCCATCGGGAACGACGAGAATCTTTCCTGCCAAAGATGTCCTTTCCACCCCTCCCGCAAATTCACTCTGAGCGTATAGCGTCGATGAGCCTCGCCGATCGCCCGGCACAAACCTTCCGCGTCGGACGGAACGGCTACCAGATGCACGTGGTTCGGCATCAGGCAGTATGCCCAGATCTCTACCTTGTAATGCGCACACCATTCAGCCATCAATTTTATATACGTCCGGTAATCGTCCTCCGTAAAAAATACCGGCTGACGCCTGTTACCTCTTTGGGTAACATGGTGAGGATATCCTGGAACCACAATTCGAGCGAGTCTTGCCATAGTTAAACCTTCGCATTAAACGGCATTTTTATCGATACGGGCACATTCAAGGCTTCCAATATTATAGCAAATACTGAATTAGATATACTGTCCCCTTAATTACTTTCTATTTTGTGATGTTTTTGCTATACTGGTGGGTAGGAGAGACATGTACACACGTATAGACATCAAAATCACGTTCAGGTGCAATAATAAATGCGATTTCTGCGCTCAGGGGCATAAACGGGATATCTGCACCGACCGCACCCCGGAACGCGTCTATGCCGACCTGGCCGCCGCCTATAAGCGCGGGGCCCGGGGCGTGGTCTTTACAGGCGGAGAACCCACCATGCACCCCTCCGTGGTCGATTTCGTGGCCCGGGCTAGGAAATTAGGCTACCAGAAGATACAACTGCAGACCAACGGGCGCACTTTCGCCTACCCCAGCCTGCTCGAACGGCTTAGAAAGGCCGGAGCCAATGAACTGGGGCCTTCGCTGCACGGGGCGAAACCCGAGACCCATGACGGCCTTACGCACGCCCCTGGAAGCTTCCTGCAGACGGTCTCCGGCATAAGGAACGCCGCCCGGATGGGTTTTAACGTTATAACCAACACGGTCATAACCTCCGCCAATTACAAGGAACTTCCCGCCCTGGCGGCCATACTTATCAAACTGGGCGTTACGCAGTACCAGTTCGCTTTCGTCCACATCATAGGCTCGGCCCTGGAAAACAAGCAATGGATAGTGCCGAAAAAAACGGAGATCATGCCCTGGGTGAAGAAAGGCCTCGATCCCGGGATCAAGCGCGGGATCGCCTGCTACACCGAAGCCATTCCGTTCTGCCTGATGCAGGGCTACGAGAACTGCGTGGCCGAACGGATAATCCCGGAAGGCCCGGTGGCTGACGGGGACAAATTCATAGAGAACTACGGAGACTACCGCCGCAACGAAGGCAAGGCCAAGGGACCGCGCTGCCGGACCTGTAAATATTTCAAGATCTGCGAAGGCCCGTGGCGGGAATATCCGGAAATTTACGGATGGAAAGAATTCCGCCCGGTCCTGGATAAACCCGGGAGCCGCTGATGCCCCGCGCCAGCACGAAGCTTCTGGAACCTCTGCCCGGCATAAGAAC
>JAPLKJ010000152.1 GCA_026388125.1 Elusimicrobiota bacterium | reverse complement strand
GTTCAGAACCTATATGAAAAAGGTGACGATGGCAGACCCCCTCGACTTCGCCGCGTTAAGGAACCCCGAGGATATCTTCATGGTGGTGGGCACCGGGGACAGGATCGTCCCGGATCTCTACCAGAAAAAGCTTTACGCCGCCTTCTCAAGACCTGCTGAGGGACGATATCCGCTTCTAAGACACTCGATAGTAGGGCACTACCCTACTGCAGTTAAGTACGGCATCTACATAGACCGGTTCGCCAGGTTTGTCAACGAGTAGAAAGAAACAGTATTCAGGGCGCTCCGGAAGAAGCGTGCCGGGCGTAGGGCATAAACCCTTCGCCCGGCTTTTTTATTTATTACGTCACTTCCGAAAACATACAGGGCCTGTTGCCATTGATCACCGGGTTTCCCGTTGTTGCTTTTTGTCATAGGTCCAAAGACTTCGCGCGGATAGGTCCATTGACCGTGTCGGGGCCAGGCAGGCAAATGGTAACTTATCCCTAACTAAACAGTTGGGAGGTAAAATTCTGATGAAAAAAATATTAGTAATGTTGGCTGTAGTTCTGGCCTCCGGCGCCGTGGCCCTGAAAGCCGCGGATACGGATGCCACAGGAACAGCGCTTAAAGACCTGCAGGATACCCTTGGCGTCACCACGAAGGGCGGCCCCGGCGGTCCCGGCGGCCACTTCGGCCCCGGCGGCGATCACGGTGGTTTCAACCCCGGCGGCAATCACGGCGGCCCCGGCGATCATGGCGGCTTCAACCCGAATCCCCCGGCTCCTTTTAACCCGGGCGGACACGGCGACCACGGCGGTCCTGGGCCTCAGCCCGGCCCGTGGCATCCGCAGCCCGGCCCTCAGCCCGGCCCGTGGCATCCGCAGCCCGGCCCGCATCCCGATCCCTGGCATCCCGGCCCCGGCCCCCAGCCCGGCCCCTGGCATCCTGGCCCCCAGCCTTTCCCGCCTAATCCGTACCCGCCTTTCCCGCCTAACCCGTATCCGCCTGCTCCGCAGCCGTATCCGGCCTACGGTGTGACCGTGTACCAGCACTCCAACTTCGGCGGCTATGCCGTGCTGCTGGAACCCGGGCAGTACAGCCTGGCGGCCCTTCAGATTCGCGGTATGCGCAACGACGACATCTCCTCGGTGAGCGTGCCCAACGGTTACAGGGTGACGTTCTTCGCGGACGACAACTTCATGGGCATGAGCTGGACCGAGACCAGGGACAACTATAACTTCTCCGACAGCGGTTATAACGATGTCGTGACGTCCATAGTCGTATACGGCCCCGGCCACTAAGAAGTTCCGCAGTTAGAATAAAAAAGCTCCCCCGGTTAACGCCGGGGGAGCTTTTTTGTGGGGCACAAGAAAGTTATCGAGTTATCGTGTAGCGCCCCCAAATTCCCAATTGCCGGGAAACGGCTCCCTCCGTGTTCTTGCGGATATCTTGCGCAGAATGCTATTTTATAGCCTGCGGCAACTTAAAGAACATCTGGATATAAGGTACTGCCATGAAAAAATTTGTCAAATACGCGGTAATCTCCGTTCTGGTGCTGGCGGGACTGGCGGCAGCCGGGTTGATGGTGATCGTACCGGAAATCCCGCGCGACATGCTGAACTATGCCAAGGCGAAGTTCCAGAAGCCGGTTCCCGCGGAACAGAACCTTACGCGCCTCGAGGCATATAATTTCGTGCCCGGGGCCAGGCTGGAGGACAGGATAACCGTGATCCCGCCGGCACTGCTCGGCAATTACAAGGACTGTGACAAGGCCCCGGAGTACGAAGCCTACGCGCCGACCGCCGCGGACAAAGCGCTGGTGATGGAATACCTGGGCCTGCTCCCTGAACTCTACCGGAAAACTCTGGAAGAGCGCTGCATAGGCATTTTCTTCGTGAAAAATTTCAAGGGCAACGGCGTCACCTCCTGGGTTACAGACGCGAAAGATAATGTTTTCTTCCACATCACGCTGAACCCGGCCGGGCTTACCGACGATATTTCAACCACGCTCAGCGGCCGCGAGAACAGCTGTTTCATACCGCAGGCGCCGGGCAGGATAACCGTGGACGCCGGGACGAAATACAAAGGCCTTCTTTACAGCCTTTTCCACGAGACCACGCACGGCGTGGATTACGTCAGTTTTTTCAGCATAGTGTGGGAGTACTACAACATCCCCAGGAAGGAGGAGGACTACAGCCAGAGGATGTATATAACCTTCTACGGGCTGGGCGGCGGGCCGAAGCTGACTTTCGGTAAAGCGCTCCTGGTCTACACCGGGCTCAGCCGCAGCTCATTCGCCTCCCTTTACGGCTCCATGAGCTGGGCGGAAGACCTTGCGGAGCTGGCTACCATGTACATGCTCACTGCTAAGCTTGGGCAGCCCTACAGAATAACCGTAACCGGGTTGGAGGGGGGGCCGTTCTTCCTTGAGCCCATGCGGTCGCCGAAGGTTTCTGCGCGCGCGGCCGCTCTAATGGCGGAGCTGGACTCCGCCGGCGCCCTTGACGAGTTGGAGGCCAAGGGGAAGGAATTAGACGAAAAGAGCGCGGCCCTGCGGGCCCGCTTAAAGGAACTTAACGCCACTCTGGAAAAGGCCAAGAAAGAAAAGAAGACGCCCTGACAGAACAATTCCCGCGCCGCTCGGACGGTTTCCATAAAAACGCGCCCGGATCGCGGGTTGTGAGTTATACATATGGACGATAGAAACATCTTAGTGTCGTCTGTTTCCGGGCTTTTGATAGGGGGCGGAGGGTTCGGCCTTGCCGTAGTGTTATCCGGT
>JAPLKJ010000180.1 GCA_026388125.1 Elusimicrobiota bacterium | reverse complement strand
TGGGCGATGATGGCGATGTTGCGCAGGTCGTGCCGGCGCTTGGCTGTGTCTTGTTGCATGGGTTGTTGGGGCTCCTTACAAATCTGCATGTGCTCCGTCCTTAGGACCGCGGCCGACCGGGGTCATTCCAGCGTTGTCAATTCAGTGGTGTAGGCTGCTATCTTGGTCTCTAAGGCATTTATTTTATCGCCCAGCTCTTTCACCTGCGTGTAATCCGAGTAAATTTCGGGGGCCGACATTTTGGCGGCCAGGCTTTCCACCGTTTTGCGGGAGTAAGCTATTTCTTTTTTCAGGGTCTCGGCGCGGCGCGTCTTCTTGCGGGCGTCGGCCTCCTGGCGCTTCCTCTCCTCCCAGTCCACGCCGTCCGCCTTGGGCGCGGGGGCGGCGGGCGCGGCTTTCTTCTTCGCGGCCGCGGCTTCGCCCTGCAGTTGGTCCTGGCGGTAGCGGAAATAGTCGTAGTTGCCCGGGTAGACCGTAGTCTTGCCCTGCTCTATGTGCACCACGGAATCCGCCAGCGCGTTGATGAAATAGATGTCATGACTGATGAAGCACAGCGTCCCCTCGAATTCCTTAAGGGCGGCCACCAGCGCGTCGACGCTGGCCATATCCAGGTGGGTGGTGGGCTCGTCCATGAGTATCACGTTGGGCGGGTCCATCAGCAGCTTCACCAGCATCAGGCGGCTCTTTTCGCCGCCGGAGAGCACCGCGGTCTTCTTGTGCACGTTGTCTCCGGGGAACAGGAAAGTGCCCAGCACGGTGCGCACCATCAGCTCGGGGTTCATCCTGTCGTTGTCCATGGCTTCCTGCAGCACGGTCTTGCGGGGGTCCAGTATGCCTTCGCGGTGCTGCGAGAAATAGCCGGTCTTCACGTTCAGGCCCAGCACACGCTCGCCGGAGTCCGGCTCTATCACGCCGGCCAGCATCTTCAGAAGGGTGGATTTGCCGGCGCCGTTGTGGCCCACGAAAGACATCTTCTGGCCGCGCTGCAGCTCGAAATTAAAATTCTCATAGACCCGGATGGGCTCATGGTCCGGCACGTGGTAGACCTTGCTGATGTCCCGGAGCTCCAGCACCTTGGTGCCGGTGCGGTTGGGCTGCGGGAAGCGCATTTTCACCGTCTTGGCCTCGGCTATCAGCTCTATGCGTTCCAGCTTGTCCAGGCGTTTTATCATGCTCTGCACGCGGGAGGCGGTGGAGACGCGCGCCCGGTTGCGGGCGATGAAATCCTCCATCTGCGCTATCTCTTCCTGCTGCAGGCGCCAGGCCGAGTAGATCTTTTCTTTTTCCGACTGCCGCTGGGCCACGAAATTCTCGTAGTTGCCGTAATAGGCGCGCAGGGTATGCTCCTGCACCGAGATTATGGCGTTGCAGACGGTGTTGACGAAAGCGCGGTCGTGCGAGATGACGAAAATAGCGCCCTGGTAGCCGGCCAGGTAATCCTGCAGCCACAGCAGCGAGTCCAGGTCCAGGTGGTTGGTGGGCTCGTCGAGCAGCAGCAGATCGGGTTTTTTAATAAGGAGCTTGGCCATGGCCACGCGCATGGACCAGCCGCCGCTCAGCGTGTTCACCAGGCGGGTAAAATCGGTGACCTTGAAGCCCAGGCCCATCAGGATGGCTTTGGCCTCGGCCTCTATGCGGCCGTCGTAGTCCTCCACACCGTCCAGGGTCTCCTCCACCACGGAGCGCTCGGAAGTGGGCGCGTTCTCCTGCGGCAGGTAGCCCACCACCACGCCTTTCTTGAACTGTATCTCGCCGTCGTCAACCTCTTCTTCGCGGAGCATCATCTTAAAAAGGGTGGATTTGCCGGAGCCGTTGGGGCCTACCAGCGCGAAGCGCTCGCCCTCGTTGATCTGCAGCGAAGCGTCCTCGAACAGGACCTGGGAAGAGAACGATTTGGATATGTTCCTGATAGTTATCATAGATGCGCGGCCCGCCTGCGGGCTTTCTAGCAGTAAAATTTTCCGGGAACTGACAGGGCGGATTTCAAGCCAACCGGGAACTGCCGAAACCATATTTTAGCATTTTTTCGGCAGGGGACGCTGATGACTTTATGATTATTTATTAACAATTTGCCAACCCCGGCCCCCTATCAACGAGATACAACAAACCGCGGGTCAGGCGGCTATTTCCCCGCTTTCTATAAGCCTTCGCCCTTTCGCTATCAGCCTTGAAACCGCGCTTTGACTTATGCCCAATTCCCGCATTAATTCCGTACCTGACGCCTTGGCTTTCTCTTTGCACAAATAGCAATAAACCGCCCTGGCGCGGGCAGGCCCCCTGTCACGGATCGACCGCAGAATGTCTTCGCGCGCAACCCCTGTACTGCGCTCTACGTCCGCCAGCACTTCCACACGACTGCGCGGCACGTCACTGCCCGCTTCCCCCGCAGCCTTCAGCACAGCCTCTACGAAATCCCCCTCGCCGAGAATGCGCTGGTCGAAGAATACCTTATGCCCGGCCCGAAAAGCCCTGAGAGTACCGTTCATCCCGCCGGAACTGCGCAGCAGCCCGCCGCCGGATAAATTCAGCCGTTCCCCCTCCCGGGCTTTTTCCGCCATCACCACCCGGTATTTTTCTACCGCCGAGCGTTCATTATCGCCGAAATGAGCCAGCACCTCGTCTCTATCTAGAACATTATCGGCAACGCCCTTTGTTATGGCGGCATGCCCGCACCATTTGTAATTTTCAAGGTCCGCGAGATCCCGCACCAGTTTAGCGCGCAATGGATTGAGATGTATATACGGAATAAGTTCCAAAAGATACCCTTCGACATCACAGATTATTGCTTTATATCTGTTCTGGAACAGGTGCCCTACACGCTGGTGCCGGCCGTTAAAGTTAATGGCATAACCTGTCATTACATGGTGCATTATTTCCGAAAGCGGCCGCAGCCCTCTCAAGACCAGAAAATGAAAATGGTTCGGCATAAGGCACCAGGCAAGGCATTTCCCGCCGGATTTTTCCAGCCAGATGGAAAAGCGCTCTACGAAGTCGACATAATCAGTCTCTTCCAGAAATATTGTTCCGCGCTCTATTCCCCGCGACATCACATGATACAACTGCCCGGGGATATCTATTCTTGCTTGTCTCGGCATAATTCCTCCTTTTCCCGCTAGGATAGAATAGCAGACCAACCCGATACTCATATAAAGGTCCCCTCCCGCAGGTTGTGTAATATTACTTTGCGAGAAGATATCACAAACCTTAAGGAGGGGACGTTATGAAATTATACTCGGCAATCGACCTGCATTCCAATAACAGCGTGCTGGTAATCATGGATGAGAACGATAAAGTTGTATACGAGCGGCGTCATCCGAACGAGCTGCCGGTTATCCTGGCTCAACTGGCGCCACACAAGGAGATGATCCAGGCGATAGCGGTGGAATCGACGTACAACTGGTACTGGCTGGTCGATGGGCTAATGGAGGCGGGCTATACCGTGAAACTGGTTAACACAGCGGCGGTGAAAGTCTACGAGGGGCTCAAATACACCGGGGACGAGCATGATGCCCGGCACCTGGCGCACCTGCTGCGGTTGGGTGTCCTGCCGACCGGCCATATCATCCCGAAGGAAGACCGCGCCGTTCGCGACCTGCTTCGCAAACGCGCCCAACTGGTGCGGTGCCGCACCATGCAGGTGCTGAGCATACAGGGCCTGATAAGCCGCAACAGTGGAAAAAGAATACCTGGGGATGGGGTATACAAGCTCACCGATACTACGATCGGACAGTTCTGCGCCGGCGACGGCATACTGGCATTGGCGATCCAAAGCAACATGACTGTGCTGCGTTGCCTGGATGAGCAGATATCGGAACTTGAAAAAGTAGTGCTTAGGCGGGCAAAACTAAAGCCGGAGTTCAAGAGACTTTTAACTGTCGACGGGATTTGGCATATCCTCGGGATGACGATTATGTATGAGGCAGGGAGCATGGAGCGCTTTGAGAAAGTAGGGAACTTCGCATCGTATGCGCGCTGCGTGGGCAGTTCGCGCTGGAGCAACGGGAAGAAGAAGGGAGCCGGTAATAGTAAGAACGGGAACAAGTACCTGGCCTGGGCGTTCCTTGAGGCGGCGCATTACGCCGTGCGATACAATGAGCGTATCCGAAGTTTTTATCAGCGCAAACAGGCTAAGACGAACAAGATCGTCGCTGCCAAGGCAGTGGCCCATAAGCTGGCACGCGCTTGCTATCACATGCTGAAAGACCAGACGCCTTTTGATGAGGCACGCGCTTTTTCGTAATGATTTAGGTGGAGGGAGCGAGCTCGGAACGCTGTTGGGACAACCACTCAACCCGATTAGCCGCTTCCTCCACCCTCTGTTTTAGGCGAAGACGCCTCTGCCGTAAGCCAATCGTGTGTTGGCCTGACGAAAGTCGGAAGCCATGAACCTGTAGGCGGCATAGTCCGCTGTTAGATGGACACGGCAGGGAACCAAAGGTTTTCTGGGCCTTCAAATGAAGGCAGGGGCAACGGTTGTTGTATCGCCGGAGCCTTGATCCTGATGAGTGACTGGTGCGGCTTTGTCTGACACCTAACAATAGAGAACCCGGTAGCGTAAAAGTCTTGAACGGAGGAAAGCAGGAGCAGATTTAAAAAATGAATAACCACAACCTGTGGGCGGGGACGCTTTTTTTCTTGACGCGGGGACCTTTAATGAGCGACAGCGTACTGTCGCTCATTAGAGGGTCATTTTTCAAGAAAAAAAGGCCCCTGCCCACAGTTTGTGGCATATTTTTATCTAAAATCCGTTACGACATCCCTCCGTTCAAGGCTCTTACGCGACCGGGTTCTCTCTTGTTTGACGTCGGACGAAGCCGCGCCAGTCACTCATCAGGATCAAGGCGCAGGCGGTACGGCTGCCTTTGCCCCTGCCTTCCGTGGAAGGCCCAGAAAACCTTTG